>JAYSZM010000132.1:0-14786 GCA_043738015.1 Lysobacterales bacterium | reverse complement strand
AGACCCAGCCGCTTCAGCGTGATCGCCTCGAACAGCTCCTCCAGCGTGCCGCAACCGCCGGGCAGGGCGACGACCGCATCCGAATCGGTCAGCAGCCGGTGCTTGCGCTCGCGCATGTCCTCGACGACGTCGAGTCGCAACAGGCCAGGATGCTGCCACTCCACCTCGGTCATGAAGCGCGGGATGATGCCGATCACGTCGCCGTTGCCAGCAAGGGCGCCATCGGCCAGCGCTCCCATCGAGCCCACGCCGCCGCCACCGTAAACGACGGTGCAGCCCTCGGCAGCAAGAATCCCGCCCAGACGCCGGGCTTGTGCGTGATAGTCCGGGTCGCAATTCGCGCTGGATGCGCAGTAGACACAGATCCGCATGGGACAATCCCTCCGAAAGCGCGCAGGATAATGCACGGCCACACGAAACAGTGCGCCGATCTGTCCCCTGGCCACTCCCTCCGGTCGTGGCCGGGGATTGCATAGAGCGTGGCTTGCCGCGCTGCTCTCGCCTCGTGCTCTTGTAGAGCGTGGCTTGCCGCGCTGCGTTTGGCGTTGACGTGGACGTTGCCGTTGTAGAGGGCTTGCCCCCGCCGTTCTTGATTTCGATTTTTGGTCAAAGGCAAATCCAAGGCCAGAGCAGCGGGCCAAGCCCCCGCTCTACAGGCGCGAGAGCAGACAGCGGGCAAGCCGCGCGCCATGCAATCTCCTCGGCGAGCGGGCTCGCTGCTGCGTTGGACGCCTCCGGCGCCACTCGCCATAATCATCGGCTGGCGAACGCCAACCTTCTCCTTCCGACTGTTCTCCAAGCCGCGCACGACCCGATGAACTTCAATTCCTGGCAGTTCGCCCTGTTCTTCGTGGTCGTGTTCGCTTGCAGCGCACCGCTGCGGCGTTTTTCCACGGGCCACCGCTGGCTGCTGCTGATTGCCAGCTACGTGTTCTATGGCTCGTGGAACTGGCAGTACCTGGGCCTGATCCTGTTCAGTACCGTGCTCGACTACAGCATCGGTCTGCGCCTGCGCGATACGGTGCATCCGCGCCGCCTGATTGTCGCCAGCGTGATCATCAACCTCGGCGTGCTGGCGTTCTTCAAGTACGCGAACTTTGTGCTCGAGACAGCCAACTGGGGCCTGCTCGCCTTTGGCGCCGCCTATCAACTGCATCCGGTCGACGTACTGCTGCCGGTCGGAATTTCGTTCTACACCTTTCAAAGCCTGAGCTACACCATCGACGTCTATCGCGGCGATCTGGCCCCACGCCGCAGTCTGCTCGACTATGCGCTGTTCGTTGCGTTCTTTCCGCAACTGGTAGCCGGGCCAATCGTGCGCGCCAGCGAATTTTTCCGCGAACTCGACCATCCGCGCAATTTCACCGAGAAGCAGATCGCCTACGCCCTGATCCTGATCGCCTTCGGCTATATCAAAAAGGTGGTCTTTGCCGACTCACTGGCCATGGCCGCCGATCCGATCTGGAATGATCTTGCCGGCAGCACGCCCTGGTCGGTGGCATTGGCGGTATACGCCTTCGCCTTCCAGATCTATTTTGATTTCTCCGGCTACACCGACATCGCCATTGGCATCGCGATGCTGTTCGGTTTCCAATTTCCGAAGAACTTCGACTACCCCTACATCGCGACCAGTGTGCAGGAATTCTGGCGGCGCTGGCACATGACACTATCGCGCTGGCTGCGTGACTATCTGTACCGATCGCTCGGCGGCAATCGCAAGGGTGTGCCGCTGACTTACGTAAACCTGATGCTGACCATGCTGCTCGGCGGTCTCTGGCATGGCGCCAGCTGGAACTTTGTGATCTGGGGCGCCCTGCACGGCAGCTATCTGGTCTTCGAACGAATGGTGCTCAATCGCATTCCCGGCTGGCAGTCGGACATCTTTCCGATGCGCCTGCTGCGCTGGCTGCTGACGTTTCACCTGGTCTGCTTTGCCTGGATATTTTTTCGTGCGCCGGACTTTTCCAGCAGTATGCTGGTGCTGGCAAAGCTGGGCGCTCTGGCCTCAGCAGGTTTCGATGCCGGGTCTCTTGCGGCGTTGGCCGCTGCCCTGCTCTGTTTCCAGTTGGCCCATTGGATCGGCGCGCGCTGGGACCTGAAACAACGGCTCGGTGAAGCCACACTGCCCATACACGTTGCTGCAACCACCGCTGCACTGCTCGTCCTGATCTGGTTTGCACCGGACTACTCGGCGCCCTTCATTTATTTCCAGTTCTGAGCGTGATGATGATCCGCTATCTGCTACCGCGCATCGTCCTGCCCCTGCTGATCGTGCTGGCCATGGAAGGCCTGTTCCGCAGCAATTTCTGGGAACGCTTCGCAACGCCCGACAGCCATGCCGGGACCAGCATCCGCCTCAAACAGGCCGTGGCCCAGACCTCCGCGAGGATAGATTTCGTCACTCTGGGCAGCTCACGCGCCGACTACGGACTGGACCACGCGCGCATCGCGGCGCGGGCGCAGCAACATGGCCTGGTTCATGTCAATCTGAGTCTGCCGGGCGCTCACTGGATGAGCGTGATGGCGATCATCGACTGGTTGCGCGACGAGCGGCCCGAGCTTGTGGGCGGCGTCATCGCACTCTCGGTCGCCGACCTGCAGTACGCCTCGAATGGCAATTACGAACTCGCCATCGTGCGGCCATTCCAGGGCCTGCTCGGAACCGGCGGCGACGCGCTGGCCCGCTTCGAGTTTGACGATCCTGGCAGCTATGGATCGATTTCGGCGCTGTACCAGTATCGAGGAGACATCCAGAATGCTGTCCGCCACCCACTGCAGCGCGACTGGCGCGGTGCTTGGTTCTCGAGTTTTGGTCGCCATCGTCTGTTCGATGGTCCGCGTCAGCGAGTCGATACCTGCGCCATGCCCTGGGACACAGTCGCCCACTGTGCCGGACACGCGCCGGTGACCGAGAACGAGCAGCACGTCGTCCGGCTTTGCCAGGGCCTGGCAGGCAACGCAGGTCGCGCCGGTGATTGGTCGGACCTGGATGCCCGCGCCCTGCCGCCTGACCGTCAGGAGGTGCTGGTGCAGCGTCAAACCGAACTGCGCCAGGTCGGCTGGCCAAAGCCGCCTCTGGTGATCCTGCTGCCGATCACGCATCACTGGTCGCGCGAGTTGATGCCCAAGGGCGCCCGCGAATGGGCGCACATGGTGCTGGATCCCCTCGCAGCCGAGGGCAAGATCCGGCTGCTCGACTACAGCGATTTCTTTGATGCCGATGGCATGACGCGTTGCGACGTGTTCTGGGACATTTACCACGAGAACGAGAAGGGGCTTACTGAGCTGACCGATGCACTGCTTCCGCAGATCGAAGCGCATCTTTACGGCAAGCCCTGATCAAGGCCGCGGGCGGGTATTCGACCGACGCTGCGGTGTCACTCGGATCAGATTGTCGGTCGCAGGGCGCGGACCAGAGGTGTCCCTTCACCGCTGGCGCGCCATTGCGGTCGGGCAACACGATCTTGATGTCTTGCATCATCCCCCGGCGCCGCCTGTCGAATCTTCCCCTTGCCCGGCAGGCGCAGCGGATTGCAATCGGCTCCGGATACACTGCCCAGGCAGGGCAGACACCAGCCCGGCATCACGGGGAAAGCAGTGGCTTCATCGACACCGAGCCAGGGATCATTGACCGAACTGCTGCAGGCCTGGCAGCGCGGTGACGGTGATGCTTTTGCCGAAGTGTTCGATCGCGCCTACGCGCAGCTGCGCGAGATCGCGGCACAACGTCTGCGCCAGCATCAGGGCGCGCACACGCTGGCCCCAACCGAGTTACTGCACGAAGCCGTACTGCGTGTCGTCGATGCACCGATGAACTGGAAAAACCGCGCGCATTTTTTTGCGACGATGTCGCTGTACATACGTTCGGCACTGATCGATCACGCCCGCGCCCGTCTTGCGATCAAGCGCGGCGGTCACGAATTGCGGATCACCTTTACCGGGCTTGAGCATGGCGAAGAATCCGGCGTCTCGGAATTGCTCAGCCTCGATCAGGCACTACGCAAGCTCGAGGCACAGGACCCACGCAGTGCCGAAGTGTTGCATCTCAGTTATTTTGCCGGACTCGATCGCGAGGAGATTGCCGACGTGCTGCAGGTCTCCCTTTCAACCGTGGATCGCGAGTTGCGCTTTTCCCGTGCCTGGTTGAGCAAGGAACTGGAGCATGGCGGCTGATCGTTTCGGCGAGATCAAGCGACTCTACGGCGACGTCTGCGCGCTGGCCGAGCCCGAACGCAGCGCCCGCCTGCGCGCGCAGTGCAACGATCCTGAGCTGATCGCCGAGGTTGAGGCGCTGCTCGCGCACGACGCGCCTCGGGTCAGCCGGTTTGCGCGGCCCGTGCTCCAGCTCATGGCCAGCCTGGGTGGCGAATCCCTGCAGCCCGGCGATCGCCTGGGACCGTGGAAGCTGGTCCGCCCATTGGCTTCGGGCGGCATGGGTACGGTGTATCTGGCCTCACGTAGCGATGGCCTGTTCGAGCAGACCACCGCGATCAAAGTACTGCGCGGTATCGCCAGTGGCGAGGCGCTCGCTTATCTGGCGCAGGAACGCCAGATCCTCGCCCATCTCGCGCATCCGCATATCGCCCGTCTGCTCGACGGTGGCACCACCCCCGCAGGACAACCCTATCTGGTGATGGAGTACATCGAGGGCCGTGCCATCGACGAGTACTGCCGCGTCGAGCGCCTCGGCACAGCCCAACTGCTGCGGCTGTTTCTCCCCGTCTGCGCCGCAGTCGGTCATGCCCATCAAATGCTGATCGTGCACTGCGATCTCAAACCCTCGAACATCCTGGTGACCGCCGAGGGCCGAGCGATCCTGCTCGACTTCGGTGTCGCCCAGCTCGTCGGCGCCGCAGCAGGAACCGGCCACGGACCCAGTGCGCGCGGATATACCCCGCGCTATGCAAGTCCTGAGCAACGCGAGGGCGGCGTGCTGGGTACCGCCACCGATGTCTTCAGCCTCGGCATGATGCTGGCCGAACTGCTCGGCGGAAACGTTGCCGCAAGCGCGTCGGATATCGTCGTCGCGGAAATTCGCGATCCCGATCTGCGCGCGATCATTGTCCGCGCGACTTCGGCTCAGGCTGATCAGCGCTATCCCTCGGTCGATGCACTGGCGCAGGATCTGCGGCGCTACCTGGGCCATGAACCGGTACTGGCTCGCTCCGCATCTGCCTCCTATCGAGCGCGCAAACTGATTCAGCGGCGCTGGCCCTGGGTGCTTTCCGCTGCGGCCTTTGCGCTCATGCTGGGCGGATTCACGTTGCGTGTGATCAGCGAGCGCGATCGCGCTCAGAGCGCCGAGCGCACCGCGATCGCTGAGCGAGATCGCGCACGTCAGGCCGATGCCAGTTCGCGTCAGATCAGCGAGTTCCTGGTCTCGGTATTCGAGGGCAGCCATCCGGATGCCGGCACCGGCAATATTCCCGCAGCGACCCTGGTCGATCAGGCCGTACAACGGATCGAGGGCGATCTCGCCGACGAACCCTTTGCGCAGGCCATCATGTACGCCACCCTGGCGCGCGTACAACGGGCCATGGGTGATTCAGAGCGGTCTCGGCAGAGTTATCAGCGCGCCATCGGCATCGAGCACGCACAGGCGCGGCCGCTGCAGGAAGCCGCATTGCTGCATGATCTCGCAGCGCTCGAACTGTCCGCGCTGGGCGGCAAGGATGCCGAACGTGATTCCCGCGCTGCACTGGCATTGCGTCAACGGCACGCCGCCGATCAACCCACATTGATCGCGCAATCGCTGGTCCAGTTGGGAGGAATCCTGTCGGTCTCTGGCAGGCAGCAGGAGTCACGCGTTCTGCTTGAACAAGCCCTGGCCATCCAGCTGGCACTCGATCCCATGAGCCTGGCGACCGCCGATGCACACGATGAACTGGGCAGCCTCGAACTCCAGGCGGGTCGCAACGAGCAGGCCATCGGCCAGTACGAGCAAAGTCTGGCCCTGCGCGCCGCACGCGGCGACAGCGCTGAGGATGCATACATTTCGACCCAGGCCTCGCTTGCCAAGGCCTTGGCCGCCGTGCGCCGTTTTGATGAAGCCGAGTCGATCCTTCGTGCCCATCTCAACGCGAGCCGGATGTCCGCCGAGGGCGACAGCGATGAGCTGGCCTGGCAGATCGCCGAACTCGCTCGCGTCATGGTGGCGGCCGGAAAATCGCGTGCGGCATTGCCGCTCTATGCCGAGGCACTCGAAATCGGTGCGCGAAAAATCGGCGAGCGATCCCTCGCCTACGCCATACTACTCAACAATTCCGCCACCGCCTTCGAACGCAGTGGTGCTCTGGGCAGCGCAGATGCGCAGTACCGCGATGCCATCGACGTGATGAGCACCTTGGAGCTCGGCTCCAGTGCCACTTTGGCCCGACTGCGTGCCAACCACGGACGACTGCTGCTGCAACAGGGTCTGCCCGAGCAAGCGCGCAGCGTGCTGCGCGCCGCATCCGAGCGACTCGCCGCCGCGGAGAACGGCGACAATGCCGCGACCTATGCAGCGCAAATCGACCTGGCCGAAGCCGAGCTCGCCAGCGGAGACCAGGACAAGGCGGGCGAGCTGCTTGCGCAGTTGGATCGCCAGATGTCCGCACAGCCGCCACGTCTGCGCGCTGCGGCCCTGAGAGTGCGCGGATTGCTTGCGGCAGCACAGGGCAACCGTGCGCCCGCGCTCGAGTATCTGGCAGAGGCAGGACGACTCATGCATCAGGAGTTCGGCGATGCCGATGCGCGCTCCTGGCTGATACAACTGGACCGCGCTGTACTGCTCAGCCGGGGCGACGCGGCGTCTGCTGCAAGCGGCCGCGAACTGGCGGCACAGCTGCAGCAACGTCTATCGCCGATGCTGGTCCCGGAAGCGCCGGCGTTGCAATTGCTCAAGGGCCTGCAGTCCGCTCAGCCCCATCGATGACAGCCGCGGGCACTGAATTTCGCTTGCAACTCCATGGAGAGAATCAACCTTGATCGGCGCTACCCTGGATTGTTGGAGGTCCTGATGCGTTGTCGCTTTTTCTGCGTGCTGCTGGTGTCAGGCGCTGCAGTCCTGTTGTTGCCCATGTCAGCGCGCTCCCAAGGGCTGGCGTTTGTGCCAATTGCCAGTAGCGCCAGGGTAGAAGTGCTCGATCTGCGCGACGGGACTTCGGTTCGCCGGATCCCGGTTGCTGCAACTCCGATCAGCATCGCGATCGATGCGCTGCACGGGCGCGCCTATGTCGCGCACCAGACTGGAAACCGCGTGACCGTGATAGATACCTCAGCGCTGACCGTGATCGGCTCACTCGATCTTCCAAGCGACGCCTGGGCCATTGCCCTCAGCCCCGACGGTGACCGCGCCTATGTCTCCCTGTCGGGGATGAATGCACTCGGCGTGATCGACACCGCCAGCCTGAGCCTGTTGACCACTGTTCCGACCGGGGCCACGCCGCGTGGCGTTGCGCTCAGCGCCGATGGCGCGCGCGTCTACGTTGCCAACCAGAGTGGTGGAAGCATCAGTATTGTCGATACCGGCGACAACAGCCCGGTCGGAACTTACGCCCTTTGCAGCGCGCCACTCGGGCTGGCGCTGCAACCAGGCGGCGCGATTGTCTATGCTGCCTGCGGTTTCGATTCTGCAGTTGTCCGTTTCGATACGGTCAGCCTCAGTGTGCAAGGCACGACGACATTGCCGAGCCCGGCGTCCGAGGTCGCGGTCAGCGCCGATGGCCGCCGGGTTTACGCCTCACGGACAAACGCTGGCCAAGTCTCGGTGATTGATGGCATCAGCCACGCAGTGCTCGCCCATGTCGCCGTAGGTGATGGCCCCTACGGGCTGTCACTCAGCACTGATGGCAGCAAGCTCTACGCGAGCAACTTGCACAGCGCCAGCATGAGTGTGATCGATACCAGCAGCAACACCGAGCAAGCGGTGTACCCGTTGTTTTCCAGCGCTTTTGCCGTCGGCAGTTTTCTGGCGCCGGCCAACGTTCCTGAGCCACCGCGGATCAGCACGGCCACGGCGGGCGATACCACGGTCACCCTGGCTTTCGCCGCGCCTGGCTTCGATGGCGGCGCAGCCATTCTGGATTTCACCGCGACCTGCGGTTCAGCCACGCTGGTTGGCACAGCGCCAGTGATCACGTTGACCGGGCTGAGCAATGGCGTGTCCTATACCTGCAAAGTTACGGCGCGCAATGAAGTCGGCTCGTCGATGCCATCGGCGAGCGTCCAAGTCACTCCTGCGCGTGTTCCGTCGGCGCCGACGCTCACGCAGATCACGCCAGGAACCGAGCAGGCGACGATCCTGTTCAATGCACCGGCGGATGATGGAGGCAGCCCGATCACCCACTACAGCGCGCAGTGCAATCCTGGATCTGTCAGCGACCAGCACGAATTTTCACCGATCATCGTTGGTGGCCTCAGTGATGGCGTCGTATATCGCTGCTCGGTACGTGCCCACAATGGCGTCGGCGCGGGTGCGCTGTCCAATGAACTCAGCGTCATACCCGGTGACCACGGCAGTAGCGCCGATCTGGCCATCAGCAAGACCAATGGCAGCGGCTTCATCGCTGCCGGCAATCGCGTCGGCTATCTGATCGTCGTCAGCAATCCGGGCCCGGCGGCGGTCGCCGGGGCACGCGTTACAGACAACATGGAAGCCTACTTCAGCGACCCGGAGTGGACCTGCGTCGGCAATGCCGGCGCAGCGTGCGCCGTCAGCGGCCAGGGGAATCTGGATCTGCTGGTCGATCTTCCGATCGGCTCCAGCGCCGACATCAGGATCACCGCGCTGCTTGCCCCACTGCCCGAGGACCCGGTTTCAAACGTTGCCGCGGTCGGTCTGCCCGCCGTGATGAGCGATCCCGAGATGGCGAACAATGTCGCCTCGGACGGACCCGATATTCGCGGCATTTTCTGGGACGAATTCGAGTGAGTAGCGCCGGCACGCTCAGTTCGGCATCGAATCGCTCCCGGCTCGCCACCGGCATCCACGCGCCGATAGACTAGGCCCTGCACATTCCGGGACTTCCGCGCCTATGTTCGATATCAAAGACCTGACACCCGAGCACTTCACATCCTTGCTGGATACGGCATTGTCCATCGAAGGCAGCGATCAATCCCTGGTGGTGGAATCGGTCGACCTTATTCGCTCACCTTCGCCGCGTGGTCAACCGTTTTCACTGACGCTACGAGCGCCGCCAGGCAAGTCCGGTCCGCAGGGCATCTATCACCTCATGCACCCGGACTTGGGCACGCTGCCGCTCTTTCTGGTTCCGTTGGAATTGAAGAACGGCAGCATCCGGTTCGAGGCCGTGTTCAACTAACCCACCCGCTGCCCTTGCCCTTGCAGAGCGGGGCTTGTTCCGCTGCATTGGCCTTTGCCCTTGTAGAGCGGGGCTTGCCCCGCTGCATTTGATCTTGAATTTGATCTCGCACCCGCGCCAGTGCCGACGTAAAACAGCGGGGCAAGCCCCGCTCTACAACGTCAACGTCAGCGCCAACGTCAACAATCACGACGAGCGCATGAGCAGGGCAGCAAGCCCAGCGCTACAGAATCCGATACGGTAGCGATAGAACACGCGCGCGCCAAGTTCTATCCACGAGCCGGCGGCTTGTATCCCAGAAAATCGTAAATGCCGCGCTGCTCGATCAATGAAAAGCCCAGGCGCTGATAAAGGCGCTGCGCGGGGTTGTTGGGTTCCACATGCAAGGTCAGATCGAGCGATCGGACGCGTGCCTGATTTTGCAACGCCGCGATCAGACACTGCCCGATACCGCGGCCACGCTCGCCGGGCAGCAAGGCAATATCCATCAAGCGGATTTCGCTGGCGCCGGAGCGCAGGTAGATGCGTCCGATCAGGGCGCGATCAGGCGCCGCCGGATCGAGCCAGGGCGCATTCGCCGTCCCCGCGTCGACACAGACATCGGCCAGCGGCGCCGTGATCAGCAGCATCTCCGCGCCCGCATAGTGCTGCAGATAATGGGAATGCTGGAGACGCGCCTGCTCGGCAAGAAAGGCGTGTTTGGCGGCTTCCGGCCAAGGCGCCGGCGCGAGCTCTTCCCAACGCGTGCTGGTGTAGAGCGCGATCACGAAATCGAGGTCGCCTGCGGTTTCAGTACGCAGGTCAATTCCCGGTTGATTCAAAGACAGCGCCCTTGCCAAAACCGGCGCGAGTGCTGCCTTCTGCAAACTCATCCGAACGCGGGCGCGATGTCGAAGACCACATACGACTGGCCGGCGCGGCTGCGCAACCAGGCGGGATCGTCCAGGGACTGGCCGGCCTTCATGGTCGACACGGCGACGCCCATGCCATTGCTGGGAATGTCCAGCACATAGCTGCCACTGACCGGCAATCGATAGGAGGCCTCGACACCCGCACTACAACTGCCACCGGCCAGACCTACGGTAGTGGATCGGCCGGATTTGCACAGGTCGACGCGGAAACCCGCCAATGCACGCTGGTCGAAGTTGAAGCTCAGCAGCTTGCTCTGCGGCGACACACTGCCCGCGCGGAAGCAGGCCAGACGATAGGGCAGCAGCTTGCCGTCCACATCGAACAGAGCATCGATGTCCACGGCAGCGGCCGTAGTGGCGAATTGCATCGCCATCAAGTTCAGTCGAATCATTGCGCCCGATGCGCCGCCGCGTTTTTCAGCGGAAGACGTGGCCTGAATCAGGCTCTGGGCAGCGGCATTTCCAGCAAATGACAAAGCGAGTGGCGCACTTGCAAGGGCACTCAGGCCCACGATGACTTCACGACGTTTCATGACACCCCCCGGTGTGTTGCGCGCAATGTAGCGCTTTGCGAGGAAATACGCACGGTGGACTGTTGCCGGAAACGGCCGGGCGGCAACATTCGAGCGATGCTCGGAGCCTCTGGGCCGGCGCGAGCTTGTGAACGATTGGCTGCTGGAATAGGCCGAAATTTCGCAGAGTCGGCGTCCGCGTCGGCCAAGCTGATCGCGCTTTCACCCTGTTGCCGCGGCAATTGCGCCATTGCGGATCCAGGTTGCGTCACACTGCGCCACAATTATTGACGCGCGCACCAGCGCCGCGCGCCTTCAGCCAGCCGTCAAAACTTACCCCGGCGGTGGGACCGCCGGGTTTCGACTTCGCCGATCGGGCTGCAATGCACGAAGTTGTTGACGGGTTGAAAACTCTACGCCGGCTCTGACCGGTGCCAGCGGCAGCCGAACTATCCGGCCAAAGCCTGTCGGTAATCTTCCGGCCAGAATCCCTGCCAGCGCGACCACGGCGCGTGATGGGCGCGGAGCGCTTCGATATCGTCGGCCACTTCAGGCGCCAACGGATCGGGCCAGATGTCATGCCAGACGGTGTCGAAATGGATCTCTGATTCGGGCACCCAGTGGTACGCGTCCGCTTCAATGACCAACACGCTGGAACCCAACTCGGCGATCAACCGCTCGGCCACGAGCGCGATCACATCGGCCGATCGTTCAAGAACGACAATCCTGTCGACAGGCGCACGATGCTCTGGATCGGCGAGGATTTCCTTGACGACCAGACCCAGCCCCAAGCCGGTGATCAGCACACTGCCACCCACGGCGCGAGCGCGCGTGATCGCACTCCGCTGAGTCCACCACTCGTCGTAGAGGTCGGTCATGAAGGTGATGCCACCGCAACGCAGCTCGGTGTACTCGCCAGGTCGATAGCGGAAACAATCGGGCCGGTTATCCGGAACTTCGACGGTCCGGGCCGGCAACACCATGCGGCGAATGCTCCATTCGCCGCTGGTGCCCTCGGCAATCCGGCTTCGTGCGTATGCCTGATCGCCGCTGTTGTCTCCAATCATTGGCGTGGTGGGAACACGCCCTGCAAGGCGATGCAAAAGTAAAATGTGAGGTAGGGCATCATGTTGTTATGCGGCTGGTCACCGCCTGCTGGCGCACAGGTATTCGCGTTCATTGCCACCAGCCCGGTGTTCACCGTGGTGTAGAGGTTATTGCCACGGCCGAACGGACGCGCCATCAGATTTCCGGAGGTCGTGTTCGCCGTGGCGCCCTCATTGGCCACGTTTACGGTATGGCCGTGCGAAGGAATCTCGCTCTCCAGCAAGCTGACGGTTTCCGAACCGCCGGTCTCGCCAAGGTCGTGCAGCGACAGACCCGGACCCTGGCCAGGGTGCATGGCCGCGCGGCCCTGCATATCGGGCAGGGCAAAGTTGGACTTGCCATTGCCACCATAGGTGGTGCCAAGCAACGAAAACAATGCCGTATTCTGCGACAGCGGCAGCAGTTGTCCATCGCACCATGCCCAACCCCTGGGCGCAAAATTGAACGGGAAAATTCTAATCTCGGCAACAAATGGATCAGCCATTGCGTTAATCCTCAGGTTGGACTCGGAAAGATCCCGAACAGGGAAATGATGTAGTTCAGACACAGATACGGCTGAAAATTGGTGTGTGGCTGGCTGCCGCCAACCGGCTGCACCATGCTTGCACTCATCGTCCCCGGAGAAGTCGACGGCGACGGGAAATACAGATTGCCCACCGATGTTGCCATCATGTTGTTGCCCGCATTGGAACTGGACCCCGCCGCGGAGCTGGCGATGAAAGGGTGGGAGTGCGCAGGTATCTGGTTCACCGTCAGCGTAATCTCTTCGGCACCGCCGGTCTCGGCGAGGATAAAGCCATTGCCCTGATGCACCGGCAGTCGACCGCGCAGATCCGGCAGGGCGAAGGTCTCTTGCCCATCGCCGCCATAGGTGGTGCCGATCAGTTGAAACAACGTTTCGTTCTCCGAGATCGGCAGGAGCTGACCTTCGCAGAACATCCATCCCGCTGGCGCAAAATTGCCCCCGAATATTCGGATCTCACCCACATAAGGTTGTGCCATCGTCGTGACCTCCGGTCAGTTAGGTGAGGGGAAAATGCCCTGCAGGGCAATGCATAGACTAAGCGTCAGGAACGGCTGCATGTTCAGGTGCGCCTGCGAGCCCCCGGTATTGGCAAGCGTGTTGCTGGCCATCGCTGCCAATGGCGCGCTGCTGCCATAGGGCGTTCCCAATGCAGACGGTGCCGAGGCCAGAAAGCCGTTGCTCGGGTCCGGCGTGGCGGCCGCACCCGAACTGGCCTGGACCACATGGGCATGAGTTGGAAGTTCAGCAATGCTCAGGGTATGCGCCTGCTCGCCGCCACGCTCGCCGAGCGTATGGCCCGAACCGACATGGATGGGCACTCGGGCGCGCAGATCCGGAAGCGCAAAATTGACCCGGCCATCACCGCCATAAGTGGTTCCCAGCAGGGAAAACAGGGCCTGGTTCTGGTTGATCGGAAGCAACTGCCCATTGCAGAGCGCCCACCCCTTGGGCGCAAAAACAAAGGAGAACATTCGGATCTCGCTCAAGAAGGGTTCAGCCATATCGATCTCCTGGTCGTCTTTCGGTTGGAAAGCACGGGTGGCGAAACGGGCCCCGGTGCCGGTCGCTGCCATCAGCTTGGGACAATCGATCGTCCCAAACTGTTTTTTTCATCTTCGATGTTGCCCCGCCCAGGTCGCGCTAGTCGACCCGCCCATCAAAACGGTCCCCCGGTCGGAATCGCGCAAGCGACACCGCTTACGGTGACCGCTGCGACCGGCACGTTCACGAATGGCGGATTGGTCAGTAGACTGTTGGCGCCACCACGATTGCCGCGATTGCCCAGTACCGTCTGGCAGTTCGCCGATGGACTGCCCACGGGGCAGCTTCCTGCACCTACCGTGCGCATCGTGCCGGCAAACGGTTCCAGCGAATAGCCGTCGTCCGCCATGTTGTTGATCATGTCGATGCAGACGATGCCGCCTCCTGGAGCATTGCCCTGAAACTCCACCGTCTGGCCAGGATCGAAGCCGGTGTCATGCCCGGCAAAGCTACTGTTGTTGAGCACCGCATCCATGGTGGCACCATTGTTGTTCTCGAACAGGGTGCGCAGACCCGGAGTGCTGTAGCCGCCAGCGCAGGCCGGATCGGTAGTGCAAAGCGATGGACCGCCGGTGATCGTATTGTTCAGGAACTGCACACGCGCATTGGAATTCACTGTATTGCGCGAGAGGATGTACCAGGGCGCATTGCCAGGTCGCACAAAGCTGTTGTTCTGCACCAGGGCCTGCAGCAGGCCACCTTCGGCAATCAAGGTCAGCTGACCTACGCCACCCGAGGCATTGGTCACGTCAGTAAACACGTTATTTTCGATGATCGTGTCGACCACGCTGCCGCCGGGACCGTTGCCCAGGTTCCAGGCCAGCACACCGCCCATCGGGAAGTCGAAATCGCCACCGATGCCGCTGCTGCCATCGTTCACCGTAAACGTGTTGCGGGCCACGATGAAGTCGCTGTTGCCGGTAGCAGCGGCATCATTGACAAAGCGCAGCGAACCGAGACGACAGTTCAGGAACGTGTTGCTGGTCGTCAGCGCAGCACGATTGCCGATCGTCACGTTGGCCACGCCGGCGCCTTGCACGGTGGTATCGATGCAGTGCCCGCCGACCGAAGCGAGCGCACCAACGGTGAACTCCTTGTAGGCATTGCTGAAGCTGCTGTTGGTCACCGTCATGTTCAGCGTGCCGGCGGTCACGAAGGTGTCGAAGAACTCGCCACCGCGCTGGAAGGTGCTGTTGTTGACGGTCACCGTTCCGCGCAGCCCGATGATGCGAATCGTGCCCTCGTTGTTGGCGTCACCGACATTGGCAACATGGAATCGGTTGCTGTCCTCGATGGTCACGCCCTCCAGGATCAGGCCGTTCCACACGGTCGCTGTGTTACCCGCCAGCGTGGCGCCGTGAATGGCCTGATCGCTGACGCGGCGGAT
>JAYSZM010000131.1:0-3266 GCA_043738015.1 Lysobacterales bacterium | reverse complement strand
GCTCGCCGATCGTGCTGAGAAAATAGTCGAACAGTCGGCGCAGGCCGAGCGTCGGGACCAGATGTCCCTCTGCATCCAGGCTGACCTCGCCATCGGGTGCGCTGCCCTGCAGTGAGGCAGGCCAACCGGACTGGCGGTCCGCATCGGCACGCGTGGCCGAGTGTTTGATCGCTGGCCGCAGCTCGCTGCCAGGTGCAAAAGACGGAGCAGCCTCGACGGTCGCCTCGTCAAGTCGGTCAGGCTCGACAGGCGCGCGCAGCATGGTGCGCTGCGGCGCTGCGCCGATCCACAGCATGATGCCGATCAGCACGATGACGCTGAGGCCGCCAGCTAGAGCGCGCATATTCTTGGACATGGCAATGATCCCGCCGAAATCCGTGTCTGCCCAGCGTCCTTCCGCGCTGCCGGCAGCGCGGAAGGAACGATTGAGATCAGAGGCCGGCCGTCTTCAGCCGATTGGCGTGGGTGCGGATCACCGAAACCGGACTGGAACTGAAAAGGCCGCGCAGCCCAAGAATCTGGTTGACCTCGTCGAGATGGTTCCAGCCGTAGTCATCGCGCAGCACGACGCCCAGATGCGACGAGCATTTGCCGACCAGACCATCGTTCTGCTCGAAACCGAAGAACAGGCTGCTCGCGCCGAGCATGGCATCGCTGGCATCAAAAATATTGGTCAGCACCGAGGTGCCACCCCAACTGTAATAGCGCACGCCATTGACCACGCTGGCGCCGCTGCCGCAACTCGACGTCGGTATGCCCTGCGGATGCTGCGCGTTGAATGCGTTCGAGCCCGGCGTCGACAGTGAAACCAGCGCGCCCAATGCATCCTGGGGATCGTTGTCGCCCGACATCACCTCGATGAAAACCGAAAGCGCATTGACGAAACCGATCACCAGAGGACGCAGCGGCGATCCCGGCGGCAGCGCGCTGTTCAGCCCATCGGCGACCTTGCTGCCCTTGTGCGGACTGCCGACCGAGGTGATCGAGGCGACCAGATCCGGCCGCACCGAGGCGACGTAGCGGATCGTCGGACCACCATGGCTGTGACCGACCAGGTTGAATTTGCTGTGGCCGTAGACGGCACGCAGCGAATCGAGATCGCGGATCAACTGCTCGCCACGCACCTCACTGTAATTGCTCGACGAGACATTCGGGATGTAGACGCGGGCGCCGCCCGAGCGCAGATTGGAGGGCACGCCATACCAGTAGTCGTAGACACCGAGGATGGAATCAAAACCGAGCAGACCATGCACCAGAACCACCGGATACCGGGTCTTGGTATACGTGCTTTGCGCGAGTGCCAGCGAACTGGCAAACAAGGACAACACCGTGACAGCCACAAGCCGCAGCAACAGGCCCGCCTTCGACGAATGATTCATCTGTTCCCTCCCCAGGTCAGTGATCTATGAGTTTTGTGGATCCGGTCTTTGCCCGATCCATTGGCACATCCCTGTCGCACGGTTGCTCGCGTCTCACGACGCTGCCACCCGGCCAGTCAGCCTGCGCCGACGTCTGGAATCTAGCGCGGTTTTCCAGCGGAATCAAACGTATGTTTCAAGCGGTCGTTTTGCACTGCAGCAATTCCGGATGCGCGCACGCATGAGACAACGGTTCGCGCGTTCCTAGTCGACTGAACCGAGCGGAGCCTTTTCACTGCGCTGAAAGCTCAGCAACATGCCGCGATGCGGTGGCAGCGCGCCGGCGACGAAGGCGAGGCGTTGTTCGCTACAGGTAAAACCCTGCACCAGCAGTAGACGACGCAAGGCGCCCGCATTGCCGCGCCCGGGATCGGCGATGATGACCTGACCCTCGGCACTGATGTGACGCTCGATGAAGTCGGCGATGCCCTGGGCATGGCCACGCTCGTAGAGCACATCGCTGGCGACGATCAGATCGAACCGGCCGAGGCTGATATCGGGCCGATCCCAATGGGCATCGACATAGGGCAGTGGCGGCAATTCATTGAGTACGCAGTTGCGCGCGAGAAACTCGCCAGCGAGTGGATGATGGTCGCTCGCGGTGATATTGGCGCCGAGCCGATGCAGAACCAGACTGGACAAGGCCATGCCGCAGCCGATTTCGAGTATGCGCTTGCCCTCGAGGGCGAGTCCGGCGAGATGTTCGGCGAGCACACTGCCGGCCGGCCAGAGTTGACCAAAGTGCGGCCAGGTCGCCGAGGAAATTCCGGCGCGCTCCGCCGCACCGAGATCGGCAGCAAACTGTTGATGGTCGGAGAGGACGCACAACAGATAGTCGCGCCCGCCGATGGGCACGGCCACGGTCTTCAACTCATAGCCGGGCATGCGGGTCCGATTCGGACGGGGAAGATCAGGCTATCTGCTATCCGATGCGCTGTCGAAGCATCCGCTGCGCGCGCACGATCAACCGATCTCGCGCAACAGCCAGGCGCGCGCCGCGGTCCAGGCGCGGTTGACCGAACGCGGTGAGGAATCCAGGGCAGCGGCAGTCTCCTCAATGTCGAGGCCAGCGAAATAACGCAGCTCGACCACACGCGCCATCATCGGATCGAGTTCGGCCAATCGCTGCAAGGCATCGTCGAGCTCGATCAGTTCCCGGGCATCGATCGCGACCGCCTGGGCGTCGTCCAGAGTCAGCGCGACCACACCATCGCCGCGCTTGATGCGTCCGGCGTTGCGGGCACGATCGACCAGGACGCGGCGCATCACCGTCGCGGCCAGCGCCATAAAGTGACGGCGATCATTGAACGCAGGCAGTGGCGATCCGACCAGGCGCAGATAGGCTTCGTGGACGAGACCGGTCGCGCTCAGGGTATTGGCACCGAACTCGCGGACCAATCGCGCCGCGGCCAGCGATTTCAACTCGCTGTAGAGCGCGCGAAACACCGCAGCCTCGGCTGCCTCGTCACCGGCCGAGACCGCGCGCAGCAATTCGGTGATGTCGGTGTCCGGTGTTCCCATGCCGCGGATTGTAGGGCCGCGCCGAGTCCGCGGGGCGTGACCGGATCGGTATCTGTGGCATGGATGCGCAGTTCGGTCGCCGCGGCTAGGATGCCGACAACCAAGGTGGATCGCAGCCATGGATTCGAGCTGGGAAGCCAACTGGGCGCTGTTCCATCAGGCGCTGGAACTCGATGCAGAGGCGCGCGCGATCTGGCTGCAGCGTCTGGCCGAAAGCGCGCCCGCGCAGGCCGCCGAACTTGTCGCCCTGCTTGAAGCGCATCAGCGCGACGATGGCGTGCTGGACCGACCATTGATCGGCACGGAGGATATCCACGAGCTTGGCCC
>JAYSZM010000130.1:0-42189 GCA_043738015.1 Lysobacterales bacterium | reverse complement strand
GACCGGTTGCCGCATCAAGCGAGTGATCGCCGAGTTGGTAGATCACGGCGACAACGACAAGCAAGCCCAACGCACCGCTGCCGACATCGCCCATGAAGACGCGCGCCTTCGGAAAATTGAACGGCAGAAATCCCACTACCGCCGCTGACGTCGCCATCGCTGCCGTCCATCCAGATGAGCTGCCGAGGAAGGTTCCCGTTGCGCCCAAGGCGCTGAAAACAAAAATCGATTGGCTTGCCAGCAGCCCGTCGATGCCATCCATGAAGTTGTGCAGATTGATTGACCAGACGATGGCCAGTAACAGCGCTAGTGCCATCGCCACGACAAGGATCAACGCCCACCAACCCGACGCGGAAAACGTCGCCGCAATGGACGAAATGAAGTCCATCGCAGGCACCAGCAACAAGCCGCCGGCCACGCAATGCGCGGCAAATCGATAGCGCGCTCGCAGGCCGCCGTGGTCGTCAATCCAACCCACTGTAGCCACCACGAGCAAAGCAGTGCTGACCAGCAGCGGAGCATCGACTGCGTGGTAAAACGAACTCAGCAAAGCCAACGGTATCAAAACGCAGACCAGCACCGCGACGACGATGCCAAGTCCCCCGCCGCGCGGCGTGGGCACATGATGCGAGCGCCGTTGTCCAGGCAGGTCGAGCATCCGGCGATGCCGTGCGTAGCGAATTGTGAGCACGGTAAGCAGCGCCGACAATGCGAAGGTCGTGACCATCCATCCAGCCACAGACAGCCAGCTGGACGAGACCAACGCGGTCATTCGCCAATCGTTCCGCGGATCGGCTTGATCGTGTCCCAGTTCTTGCAACTGGGGCAATGCCAGTGATGCGCCTTGGCGCCAAAGCCGCAGCGGTTGCAACGGTACAACGCCTGGTTTTCGAGCAGATTGGCGATCAGTTCGTGCAACAACTGGAAACTGCTGCGGGTAGCGCCATCGGCTTGCGCAGCCTTCAGTTCAACAAATGCCAGAAGACCTTTTACTGTTGCGCGTTGGCGCAGAACGCCTTCCAACAACTGGATTGCAGCATCATCGCCGCGCCGGTCGGCATGGATGCCAGCAAGGGCCAGCAGCGCAGACACGCTGTTTTCACGCTCGGTGAGTTGGGTGAGGAATCGCTCGGCTCTAATGGTCTGGTTGGAGCGCCGGTAGCAATCCAGCAATGCCGGCAATACCTCAGGGACGTAGTCAGAGTTTGAGATGGATACATGTTCGAAGTCGGTGATCGCATGTTCCAATTCACCCTGTGCAAGTTGAATATGGCCGCGGATAATGCTGGCCCGGATGCAACCTGGCTCAGCCTTCCATGCCTGCTCCAGCACATCCAATGCCTTGCGCCAGTCGCCGGAAGATCGAGCCTGTTCGGCCAGCTCGCAGTACAGATGAGCGATCACGACATCCTGCGAGTCGCCGCTGGCAACTTCAAGGAGGCGCGCATGCGCGATGGCGTTTTCCCAGTCGCGCTCATGCTGGTAGATCGCCACAAGGTGGCGCAGCGCCGGCGTCGCCAGCGAATCCATCGCGACAAGGTCGACAAACAGATTTTCCGCTCGATCAAGCAGGCCGGCGCGCATGTAGTCCTCACCGAGCTCGAGCAGGGCCACCGATTTCTGATCCGCAGTGAGGTTGGGCCGCGCAATCAAGTTCTGGTGCAGGCGGATCGCCCGGTCGGCCTCACCACGACGCCGAAACAGGCTGCCCAGGGCAAGATGGGTTTCCACGGTGTGATTGTCGACTTCGGCAATCTGCAGAAAAACTTCGATCGCCTTGTCAGGCTGCTCGTTGAGCAGAAAATTCAGTCCGCGAAAGTAGTTGCGACGCAGCTTGTCGACCTGCAGGCCCTTGACCCGCTCGGTACCTCGACGCGCGACCAGATAGCCGAGCAGCAGGCCGCTGAGCAAAGCCCACCAGACCAGCATATCGTCGCCGGTCATGGCGTTTCGCGTTGCTGCCGGGTTGATTCCAGTTCGCGCGTCTGGGCGCGCAGGCGCAGGCGCAGTGGAACAATCACGGCCGCGATCAGGACCAGTCCACCGACAAGGCAGCCAATGAACAAGGTGAGCGGTAACAGCAGGCCTACCGGCAGGGAGAATGTCGCAAAATAGAAATCGACTTCGGCGACCTGCTGATTGGCCATGAAGAACATCAGGGCGAGGAGCGCCAGCAAGAGGGCCAGGGGCAACAGCATCCAGCGCGGCATGGAGGGCCTCAGTCTTCGGCCGAATCGGTCGTGGCTTCCACGCCATTGACGCGGTCGCGCAGTTCCTTGCCAGGCTTGAAATACGGGACGTATTTTCCTGGCAGAGCCACCGACTCACCGGTTTTGGGATTGCGTCCCAGGCGAGGCGGACGAAAATGCAGAGAAAAACTCCCGAAACCACGAATCTCGATGCGCTCGCCCTTGGACAGGGCATGGCTGATATGTTCGAGTATTTCCTTGACCCCGAGCTCCACGTCATGGTGCGCCAGATGCTTCTGGCGCCTGGACATGGCTTCAATCAGTTCGGACTTGGTCGTCATAGGCTAGTGTCCTGTCCGGCAACTACCATCAAATAATTCCGGCATCTTTCGACGCGATACCGCGTTACTTGCGGGACAAGGCACTTGGTGCTCCGGTCTGCGACCGGGGCGCCTTCGTGCCCAACGGGAAAGCGCTTCGGACTGTTCCGAAGCGCTTCCTGGTGCCGACTTACTTGTTGCGCATCTGTTCCTGCAGCAAGGCACCGAGCTTGGTGGTCGCACCGCCGCCGCCCTGGTATTCAGCCAGAGTGTCAGCGAGCTCCTGCTCGTCCTTGGCACGAATCGACAGCTGCAGCGTACGGCCCTTGCGGTCCATGCCGGTGAACTTGGCTTCGACCTCATCACCCACCTTGAGACGCGTGGTGGCGTCTTCAACACGCTCCTTCGCGATATCGGAAGCACGCAGGTAACCCTCGATGCCTTCGCCGATGGTGATGGTGGCGCCGCGCGGATCAACTTCCTTGACCACGCCCTTGATGACACTGCCACGCGGGTTGTTGGCCATGAAGGTGCCGAACGGATCCTGCTCGAGCTGCTTGATGCCGAGCGAGATACGCTCGCGTTCGGGATCGACGGCCAGCACGACGGCGTCCACCGACTCGCCCTTCTTGAAGTTGCGCACCAGCTCTTCGCCCGTCGCCTGCCAGCTGATATCCGACAGGTGAATCAGGCCATCGATGCCACCTTCCAGTCCGATGAAGATGCCGAAGTCGGTGATCGACTTGATGGTGCCGGCGACCTTGTCACCCTTCTTGAAGTTGCCCGCGAACTGTTCCCACGGATTGTTGATGCACTGCTTCATGCCGAGCGAGATGCGGCGACGCTCCTCATCGACATCGAGCACCATGACCTCGACCTCATCACCGACCAGAACCAGCTTGCCCGGGTTGACGTTCTTGTTGGTCCAGTCCATCTCGGATACGTGGACCAGGCCTTCGACGCCCGGCTCCAGCTCGACAAAGCAGCCGTAATCGGTGACGTTGGAGACCTTGCCGAAGAAACGGCTGTTGGCCGAGTAGCGGCGCGCGATGTTGACCCAGGGATCTTCACCGAGCTGCTTGAGACCGAGCGAAACGCGGTTGCGCTCGCGATCGAACTTGAGCACGCGGACGTCGAGTTCCTGACCGACTTCAACCACTTCGGACGGATGGCGCACGCGCTTCCAGGCCATGTCGGTAATGTGCAGCAGGCCATCGATACCGCCGAGGTCGACGAATGCGCCGTAATCGGTGAGGTTCTTGACCACGCCCTTGACGACCGCATTCTCCTGCAGGCGCTCCATCAGCTGCTCGCGCTCGACCGAGAACTCGCTCTCGACCACGGCGCGGCGCGAAACGACCACATTGTTGCGCTTGCGATCGAGCTTGATCAGCTTGAACTCAAGTTCCTTGCCTTCCAGGTAGCTGGTATCGCGGACCGGACGCACATCGACCAGGGAACCTGGCAGGAATGCGCGAACGTCGCGGATGTCCACGGTGAAGCCGCCCTTGACCTTGCCGCTGATGCGGCCGACCACGGTTGCGTTGCCTTCCAGCGCGGTTTCCAGCTCGTCCCACACCATCGAACGCTTTGCCTTCTCGCGCGACAGTACGGTCTCACCAAAGCCATTTTCGAGCGAATCGAGTGCGACCTTTACCTCGTCGCCGATCTTTACATCGAGCTCGCCCTGCTCGTTCTTGAACTGTTCGATCGGCACAATGCCTTCGGACTTCAGGCCAGCATGCACTACGACCACGTCGGAGCGGATATCGACCACGATGCCGGTAACGATGCTGCCTGGCTTCAGGCGGGCAATCGTTTGGCTCATCTCAAACAGTTCGGCAAAACTCTCAGTCATAATGATTCCAGAAGAAAACCGAAGGAGCCGGCCTCGGGCCGATGACTCACGACGGCGGTTGGTTGATGGCAGTTGCCTGCCGTTGCATTCCCCGGTGTAACCCGGGACCACGCGCGATTGCGTGGTGGCTAACGGCCGTGCCTGATCAATTCGAGCACGCGTTCGACCACCTCGCCGATACCAAGGCCGGTGGCATCAATGTGGACGGCATCTGCTGCCGCCCGCAATGGTGCAACCGCGCGCCCGGCATCACGAGCGTCCCGCGCGACAATCTCGCGCAAAAGGGCGGAGAGTGTAACCTCGAAACCCTTTTGCTTCAACTGCTTATACCGCCTTTCGGCGCGTATCTCGGCGCTCGCGGTCAAAAACACCTTGAACTCGGCATCCGGAAAGATCACGGTGCCCATGTCTCTGCCGTCGGCGACCAGGCCGGGCGGCTGGCGGAACGAGCGCTGTTTGTCGACCAGGGCGGCGCGCACTTCGGGAATCGCCGCGATCGCAGAAGCGGCGGCGCCACAGGTCTCGGTACGCAGTTCACTGCTGGCGTCTCGGCCATTGATCAGCACCAGGGGATCGTCACCGGGACGGTCGACGAAGCAAACCTCGGTCTCGGTGGCGCAACGGGCTAGTGACTCGGCATCATCGAAGGCGATGTCGGCCCAGCTCGCCGCCAGGCCGACCGCACGGTAGAGCGCTCCGCTGTCCAGAAAATGCCAGCCCAGCCGCTCGGATACGGCCCGCGAGATGGTCCCCTTGCCGGACCCGGACGGGCCGTCGATGGACAGAACGGGGATGCTTATGGGGTCGTTGTGCATGGGATCATTTCTATTTCAATTCCAGCACTTATAGCAATTTTCTCGAAATCAGGGAAGGATGTGGCGACATTGTCGACGGAATCGACGCGCGTCGGCGCCGCGCAGCGCAGGCCGGCAACCGCCAGACTCATCGCGCAGCGGTGGTCGGTTCCCGAATCCACCCTGCCGCCCTGCAAGCCGGCGCGACCACGGACGATGGCGCCGTCCGCCGTCTCCTCGAAATCGGCGCCGAGCGCACGCAGTCCGACCGCCATCACACCGATCCGGTCACTCTCCTTGACCCGCAGCTCAGCAGCCCCGGACACACGGGTTACCCCCTCGGCGAGCGCCGCCGCCACAAACAGCGCGGGGAACTCATCGATCATGTCGGGAACGCGTTCGACGGGTACCGCAATCCCATGCAACTGCGCAGCCCGGACGCGGATATTGGCGACCGGCTCGCCACCGAGTTCGCGACGCTGCTCGAGTGTGATGTCGGCGCCCATGTCGAGGAGCGTATCAAGCAGGCCAGTGCGGCGCGGATTGATGCCGACGGCCTCAAGCACGAGATCCGAGCCCGGAACCAGGCTCGCGGCGACCATAAAAAACGCCGCCGAGGAAAAATCTCCCGGCACATCGATCCGTGTCGCGCGAAGACGGGCACCGCCGTCGACACTGGCCGAACTGCCATTGCGCTGCACCGCGACACCGAATGCCGCCAGCATCGATTCGGTGTAGTCGCGCGTCGGATGCGGCTCGCTGACCGTGGTTCGGCCCTGGGCGTAAAGCCCGGCCAGCAGCAGGGCCGATTTCACCTGGGCGCTCGCTACCGGCAAGGCATAGTCGATCCCGCGCAGTCCTGCCCCGCCCTGAATCCGCAACGGTGGCAGCCCGCCAGGCTCGCCCTCGATCCGCGCACCCATCAGGGAGAGCGGTTCGATCACCCGCCGCATCGGCCGTTTGCGTAGCGAATCATCGCCCGTCAGCACACTGTCGAAGCGCTGTGCAGCAAGCAGACCTGACATCAGCCGCATGGCGGTACCGGCGTTGCCGCAATCCAGCGCGGCCGTTGCCGGGCTCAGCCCATGCAGGCCAACGCCGTGGATAATCCGTTCGCTGGGCGCGGGTGCATCGATCCGCACCCCCATTGCCTTGAACGCGGCGGCAGTGGCAAGCGTATCGGCGCCCTCAAGGAATCCGTGCACCGTGCTGACGCCGTCGGCAATGCTGGCCAGCATGATGGCGCGGTGGGACACCGACTTGTCTCCGGGAACGCGGATGCGGCCCCGCAGTGGTCCTGCCGCACGTACGTTCCATCCCCTGCCCTGATCCGCGCTCATGCGCGCAGCGCCTGCAGGAACCGATCATTCTCCGGGGCCGTGGCCACGGTCACCCGCAAACAATTGGGCAAGCCATAGGCAATCATCGGGCGCACGACCACGCCGCGGGCAAGCAGTTGCGCCTCGAACGGCGCAGCATCGCTCTCGAAATCAATCAACAGGAAATTCCCCTGTGAAGGCAGCACCTTGTAGCCGCGACCGGTCAGTTGCAGCGCGACGCGCTCGCGCTCACGCCGCGTCGCCGCGACGACTCGCGCCAGATGCGCACCGTCACGCAGGGCCACCGCGGCAGCCAACAGGGCCAGACCATTGACGCAGAACGACTCGCGCAATCGACTGAGCAGCTCGACGATCTGCACATGGGCAATCGCATAGCCGATGCGCAGACCGGCCAGACCGAAGGCCTTGGAGAAAGTCCGGGTGATCACCAGGTTAGGAAACCGGTTGCGCAAGCTGACCGCCGAACTCAGGCCAGGAGCATCGGCATACTCGATATAGGCCTCGTCGATCACCACCGGAAGGTCACGTGGCACTCGCTCCATGAAGGCCGTCAACTGCGCCAGAGTGAACCAGGTACCCGTCGGATTATTGGGATTGGCCATGCAGAGCAGGCGGCAACGCGGCGTGATGGCATCAAACAGAGCGCTCAGATCATGACCCAGGGGCATTTCGGCATCGGTGGGAAACGCCGGCGCCGCGACCGGCGCAGCACCGACCGCGCGTGCCGAGATCGGATAGACCGCAAAGCCAAAACGCGAGTGCACCAGCTCATCGCCCGGACCGCAGAAAATCTGGGCAAACTGCATCAAGAGTTCATGTGATCCATTGCCGATCGAGATTTCATCGGCACTGACGCCATGCCGCTCGGCGAGACTGCTACAAAGCGCAGTGGTCAGTGGGTCGGGATAGCGGAACACTTCTTCCACAGCCGCATCACGCAGCGCGGCCAGCACCTTCGGACTCGGTCCCCAGGCATTCTCATTGGAGCCAAGCTCGACCAGGTCTCCAGCACTGCGGCGGCGGCGCAGCGCAGGCAGGTCATGACCGGGGTCGTAAGCCTTCAGCGCCTGAAGCGCAGGCGTGGCGCAGCCGAGAAAGCCGCTCATGTCGCCAGCACCGCAATCGGGTATGAACCGAGCACCTTGATCATGTCGCTCACCGGACCGAGCTCACTCAGCGCCTGCTTTACCGCAGGATCTTCGATATGCCCTTCGATATCGATGAAGAATGCATACTGCCATTTGCCCTGACGTGTGGGCCGCGATTCGATCCGGGTCATGCTGACCTTGTTGCGCGCCAGCGGCTCGAGCAGATGGAACAGAAGGCCGGGCTGATCCTTGCCCGAAAGCAGCAGGGAGGTCTTGTCGCGCCCTGAGGGCGAGAAGATATCGCGGCCGAGAACAACAAAACGCGAGGTATTGTCGGGCCGGTCTTCGATCGGTCCGGCCAGCACCTTGAGATCGTAGACGCGCGCGGCACTCTCGCCGGCAATCGCAGCGACATCATCGGCGCCGCGGGCGCGCCGCGCTGCCTCAGCATTGCTCGATACCGGAATGCGCTCGGCCTTGGGCAGGTTCTGGCGCAGCCACTGGCGGCATTGCCCGAGCGATTGCGGGTGCGAGAAGACCCGCTCCACCGCCTGCAGGTTGTCGTGTTTGGCCAGTAAAAAATGGTGGATCGGCAACTCGACTTCGCCGCAGATCTTCAGCGGTGAGGTCAGGAACATGTCCATGGTGGGTTGCACCGCACCCTCGGTGGAATTCTCGACCGGGACCACGCCGAAGTCGGCATGTCCCGCCTCGACTTCCTGAAAGACCTCATCGATCGAACCGACCGGCAGGCCATGGATGGAATGACCGAAGTGCTTGTGCACGGCGGTCTGGCTGAAGGTGCCCTCAGGCCCAAGAAATGCAATTTTCAGCGGCTCCTGCTGGGCGAGACAGGCCGACATGATCTCGCGGAACAGGCGCACCATTTCCTCGTTGGACAGCGGGCCCTGGTTGCGCTCCAGCACCATGCGCAGCACCTGGGCTTCACGCTCAGGGCGGTAGTAATCGACCGCCGCTTTCAGCGGCCCCTTGGCCTCGCCGACTTGGCGCGCGAAATGGGCGCGCTCGCCGATCAGTCGCTGGATATCGCGATCGATCGCATCGATGCGGGCGCGCACCTCGCCGAGCACCAAGGGCACCGGCTGCTCAGGCTCCTCACTCATCTAGATCACCCGTACCGATAGCACGCCGTCGATGGCCTTGAGATTATCAATCACCTGGGGACCAACGTCTTCATCGGCGTCGATCAGGTTGTAGGCATGATCGCCGCGCGAGGCATTGTGCATCTGGGCGATATTGATGCCGGCGGCACCGAGCACCTGGGACAGCTGGCCAATCATGTTGGGCTTGTTCTGGTTGGCGATGCAGATCCGCGACCGCCCGGCCCGGCTCATCCGGGTATGCGGAAAATTGACCGAATTGATGACATTGCCGTTCTCGAGGAACTCACGCAGCTGGTCGACGACCATCATCGCGCAGTTCTCCTCGGCTTCGCCGGTCGAAGCACCCAGATGCGGCAGGCCAATTACACGGGGATGACCGATGTACTCGGGCTTCGGAAAATCCGAGACGTAATGACCGATGCGGCCATCAGCCAATCCGCTCTTCAGAGCCGCATGATCGATGATGCCGTCGCGGGCAAAGTTGAGCAGGACGACCCCTTGCTTGCAGACCTGCAACGAGCCCGTATTGAAGATTCCGCGGGTGGCATCGTTGAGCGGCACATGGAAACTGATGAAATCCGATCCGGCATACAGCTCATTGAGCGAGCCCGCCTTGATCACATCCGAACTCAAGGCCCAGGCGCCGTCCACCGTCATGTGCGGATCGAATCCGATCACCCGCATGCCGAGCGCACGCGCGGCGTTGGCGACGCGGACGCCGATCGCGCCAAGGCCGATCACACCCAGCGTGCGGCCGGCCAGCTCATAGCCGACGAAGCGCTTTTTGCCGGCCTCGATGGCCTCTTCCATACCTTCGGCCTGCAGACCAGATACAAAACCGAGTGCATCGCCGAGGTTACGGGCAGCGAGCAACATGCCGGCGACGACCAGCTCCTTGACCGCATTGGCATTGGCGCCGGGCGCATTGAACACCGGTATCCCGCGCTTGCTCATCGCGGCAACCGGAATATTGTTGGTGCCGGCGCCGGCGCGGGCGATCGCCTTGACCGAATCGGGCATTTCCATCGAGTGCATATCAGCCGAACGCAGCAGTACCGCATCCGCGCCATCGATCGCGTCGACCAGTTGGTAACGCTCGGCCGGCAGGCGACCGAGTCCATTCTGCGAAATATTGTTGAGCGTCTTGATCTTGAACATGGTCAATGCAATCCCGTAACAGACATTTAGGTGATACCCCGTTCGCGGCAGGCATCCAAAGGAGGCGCGCGTCCCCGCGCCAGATCGATCACGCCTTGCGGGCGGCAAAATCCTTCATGAAATCGATCAGCGCCTCGACACCCGCCAATGGCATCGCATTGTAGATACTGGCGCGCATGCCGCCGACCGAGCGGTGTCCCTTCAAGGCCAGTAGTCCAGCGGCCTCGGATCCCTTAAGGAACTCGGCGTCGAGCGATTCGTCGGGCAGACGGAACGGCACATTCATCCAGGAACGCGCCGCGACTTCAACGGGATTGCTGTAGAAGCCCGAGCCATCGATATAGCTGTACAGACGCTCCGCCTTGATCCGGTTGCGTTCACCGATCGCGGCCAGCCCACCTTCGGACTTGATCCACTGGAAGTTGAGGCCGGCGAGATACCAGGCGAAGGTCGGCGGCGTGTTCAACATCGAGCCCTCCTTGGCATGGGCTGCGTAGTTGAAGATGTTCGGAATCGACTTCGGGCAGCGCTCGAGCAGGTCATCGCGAATGATCAACACGACCACGCCGGAAGGCCCGATGTTCTTCTGGGCACCGGCGTAGATCAGTCCAAAGCGCGACACGTCGATGGGACGCGACAGCAGGGTCGATGACATGTCAGCGACCAGGGGCACCGCGCCGACATCCGGAATCTGGTGGATCTCGACACCGGCGATGGTCTCGTTCGGCGTGTAATGAAAGTACGCGGCATCGGAATCAAGCTTCCATTGCGCGCGCGGCGGCAGCTGCATGAATTTGTGTTCTGCGGAATTGGCGACGATCTGGACCTGCGTATACGGCGCCGCCTCCTTGACCGCCTTCTCGCCCCAGTGCCCGGTAACCAGATAGTCGCTGGCGCGACCCTGCGCCAAGTTCATCGGAATCTGGGCAAAATGCTGAGTAGCACCGCCCTGCAGGAACAGCACCTTGTAGCCGCTCGGGATAGCGAGAATTTCACGCAGATCCTGCTCGGCTTGCTCGGCGAGCGCGATGAATTCCTTGCCGCGATGACTGACCTCCATAACCGAGGCGCGCGCAGAACCCCAGTCGAGCATCTCATCTTTGGCACGTTGCAGGACAGGCTCGGGCAGCGCTGCCGGCCCCGACGAAAAGTTATAGGCACGACTCACAATGACTCCTTGTCGGGCCGCCCGGAAAGCCGGTCCGCACTGGGTGAAGGGAACGGTTGCCGCGCACCATGTTGCAATGCGGCGATTGCCCGACACTAGCACGGAGCATTCGACGCAAAAAAGCCAGCGTCAAGGCTCCCGAAAAAGCCATAAATGCGCGCCCTCAGCGCGCACCAGACGAGTCGGCTTCGGCAAATCGCGGCATGATAGGCGTCCCAAAGCCTCGGGCGACCTGCCGTACACACCGACTCTGGCACTATCAGCTACGAAAGATTCCGGTGTCGTCGCCGGTCCCCAGTGCAACGAGGTGACCCATGTTGATCAAGAAACCAGAACTCATTTTGCCTTCCGAAATTACCGAGGAGCGTGCGTTCCGAGAGCGCCGTAGTCTGCTTCGTGCCGCCGTCATCGCTGCCGGTGCCGGCCTTGCCGGGTGCAGCACGGAATCGGATGCACAGGCCAATGCGGCCGCGCCGGCGCCGGCGCCAGCTAAGGGTCAGGAATTGGTTTCGCTGGCCAGCTCGCCATTCAGCAGCAAGGAAGCGATGACCAGCTTCCACGACGCCACCCACTACAACAATTACTACGAGTTCGGCACCGGCAAGGACGATCCGGCAGCCAATGCCCAGGATTTCAAGGCACGTCCGTGGAAGGTGCAGATCGATGGCGAATGCGAGGCCCCGGGCGAGCTTGATCTCGACAGCCTGATCAAACCTCACGCGATGGAGGAGCGGATTTACCGCCTGCGCTGTGTCGAGGGCTGGTCGATGGTGATCCCCTGGGTCGGCTTCGGGCTGGGCGACCTGCTCAAACGGTTCAAGCCAACATCGAAGGCAAAGTATGTCGCGTTTCAGACACTCGGCGACGTCAAGCAGATGCCAGGGCAGCGCTATCAGGTACTGAACTGGCCGTATCGCGAGGGGCTTCGAATCGACGAGGCCATGAACCCGCTGAGCCTGATCGCAGTCGGCATGTACGGACGCTGGTTGCCGAATCAGAACGGCGCTCCGCTGCGCCTCGTGTTGCCGTGGAAATATGGATTCAAGAGTATCAAGGCGATCGTGCGCATCAGCTTCAGCGAACGCCAGCCGCGCACCTCTTGGAATGAAAGTGCCCCGAGTGAGTATGGCTTCTACTCGAACGTCAACCCCGACGTCAGCCACCCACGTTGGAGCCAGGCCAGTGAGCGCCGCATCGCGGCCGGCGCCAGCCTGCTCAATTCACGCATCAAGACCTTGCCGTTCAATGGCTATGGCGAGCAGGTTGCCAGCATGTATGCGGGCATGGATCTGGCAAAGAATTTCTGATGCCAAAGCCATTCAATGTCTTTCGCCTTGCTGTATTTTTGCTCTGCCTGGTTCCGTTCGCCTGGCTGGTCTGGGATATCAACCAGAACAGCCTCGGTACCGACCCGGTTCAGCAGATCACCCACCGCACCGGCGATTGGGCACTGCGGTTCTTGCTCATCACGCTGGCGGTTACACCGCTGCGACGGCTGAGTGGATGGAATCCGGTATTGCAGTTGCGGCGGATGCTCGGTCTGTACGCGTTCTTCTATGCCAGCCTGCATCTGTCGACGTATCTGATCCTCGATCTCGGTGGTTTCTGGTCGCAGATCTTCGCTGACATTGCCAAGCGTCCCTTCATCACAGTCGGATTCCTTGCCTGGTTGCTGATGCTGCCTCTGGCACTGACCTCGACCCGCGGCATGATGCGGCGCCTGGGCAAACGCTGGCAACTCCTGCATCGACTGGTCTACGTGTGCGGGATTTTGGCTGTCCTGCATTTCGTGTGGCTGGTCAAACTCGATCTTCGCGAGCCACTGATCTATGTCGGAATACTCGTCATCCTGCTCGGGATGCGTGTCTTCTGGTATATCCAACGGCGCCGGGCACCGTCGCGATCGCCTGCCAAAGTCGACAAGCTTGTTCAGGCCGACGCGGTCGAGCGGTAGTGGCTTGAAACAGATAAAGCGCGAGTAGGATCGCGAAGGAATGGGCTCACTGAGCGCCGCTTAGGGGCGACGCCGGTAGCCAAAGCTTCAGGCCGAGTTAGAAGTCAGCTCAATGCGTTCAGACCGAACGCGCCGCTTGCGATTCGACAGTTACAGGCCACTGGTATTCAGGATTGCTTGACACCAAGCAGCAAGAGCACCAGGGCAGCCGCAATGGCAATACCGATCAGCAGAGGCAGCCAGGGACTGCTGCTCGTCTGCGCAATCGGTGCCGCATCCTCAGAGGGTTTCTGGGTCGCGTCGCTGTTCGTCGATGCGGGCACCGCAGGCATGGCCTGCGTAGTACTGGCAGACGGGCCCGACGTCTGGCTGCTTTGGACCTGACCCTCAGCCCGCGTCGGCATGCCCGGGGCCTCAACCAGGAAGCGATTGCGGTCGAAGGCAATCTGGTCACCCGAGTAAAGCACCGCGTCACGCACCTGGACGCCATTGACGAAGGTGCCGTTGGATGAACCCATATCACGCAGATAGATGCCGGCCGCGGTCACCTCGATCATGGCATGCTTGCGCGACATTTCCGGCTCGTCGAGGACCAGGTCGCATTCGCTGCCGCGCCCGATTACCAGCCGGCCAGGGACCGCGAGCACTTTGCCGAAGTAGGGTCCGGAGACGCCGCGCAGCAGCGCCTTCGGAGGTGTCATACGAAATCGGGTTTCCTGTCCGGAATCGCTCATATCCGCCTGTGGCTCCGCTGCCGGAGGAAGATGCATGCTGATCGACTCGTCGTGATCAGGCTTGAGCAGGAGCCCCACGCCCCCGAGGCTGATCAGATCGCCCACGCGGAGGATGGCTTTCTCACGTACCGGACGACCATTTACGTGCGTCCAGGCGTCGGCAGACCGAACCCATAGCACAGGTCCACGCGCATCAACCGTGATGACGGCGTGTGATGTCACCACGCCCTCACCCTTGATCTCGACGTCACTGCCGGGAGCCGAACCGATACTGGTTTCGCCCTCCTTGAGCAGCACGTCCTGGCGTTCGCCTTGCGGGAAATTTAGCCGCATATCGTTCTGCAATCTGGACGGGGCGACTCTAGCAGGTTGCTGAGCGGCTGCCAGCCCCAAGGCCGGGGCGCTGGCCCCGGCAAGGGGTTGCACCGAATGCACTCGCTCGTCTGACTCTTGCGACTTGCAAAGAAACGCGCAGTATGGAACGCGCGAGTCGAACGCCCTGGCGATAGGTGGCCCGACGTGAAACTCACCACGTACCGCGAAGATCCAGCAGCAGCCGATCGGTGGGATCGGCAATGCCGTCGCGTGTCTCGCGGAATCCCGACAACTGCAAGCGCCAGTGATCATTGAAGCCGTAGGCAACCCAGGGCATCACACCGCGCGCGAAACTGTGGAACCACCAGTCATCCGAGGAAAATGCCGCCAGCACGGCATCGCGCTGAAATCGCTGGATCGCAAAGCCGATCTCCAGGCCACCGGCCTGCCGGCTGTCGCCGTAGATGGCACTGAACCGGGCACCGTCCGAGTTCTCGTTGGCACCGGTATTGCGCACCAGATCGACGCGCGCGCGCCAAAGTGCATCATTCACCCTCGCCTGGATCCCGACTTGCAGGTCGAGCAACTGGTAGTCGCTGACCAGCACGCCCGCAACGCGACGATTGGTGCGCCCCAGTCCGCGATCAACCAAGGTCTGCAGATCCGAAAAATCGAGCCAGGCCAGTTGGGCATCGCCACTGAAGTCCATCCCCTCGTTCCAGAACCAGCCCAATTGCAGGGCCGCGATACGAGAGTCGTCGTCATAGAGATGGTCGCCAGCAAAATAACCACCTACGAGACTCAGGCGATTGAAATCACCGACAGGTATCGCATGACTGGCACTCAGGCCAATCGGCCGCAGATCGTCGTCCCAGACCAGGGGCGTCAGCGCGATCGGAAACACCGTTTTGCCGGCCAGCAATGTGGTGTTTTCGCCCGCTCGCCAACGCAGATAGAGTTCATCGAGATTGACGGCATCGCTGCGTTCGTTGTCATTGTTGGCCCGATTGTCCTGGTTGCGATCCGATCCGATCGCGCCCTCAAGCGTTGCCCCGAACTCCAGACGGTCGAACTCTCGGCGCAGCCCGAAGCGGCCGCGAAAGCGGAATCGCTCCAGGTCGTCGGCACGCCCAGGGATCGAGTCGGTACGCTCGGCACGCAAGAGCACGTCCGCATGCGTCATCCAGCCAGAAGCCGGCTGCTGCTCATCAAGACCAGCCAATGGATCTTGCGCAAGCGCACTCGTCGCGGCGCCGACACCAATAATCAACAGAATCAAATTCCGTGAAACGATGCTCATTGCCTACTCCCGCTCGGGTTCAACAACCGTTGGATTCGGATCAGGCCCTGATCGCTGCCAGCGCGACCCCGAGATCGACCACGCTCTGAAATCGTTCGTCAGGCGTACGTGCGATGCAGCGAAGAATGACCTGCTCCAGCTCTGGTGGAATATCCGGCCAGTATTCGGACGGACGGATCGGCGTCTGCTGCATCTGCGCCATGTAGATTTCCATCGTATTGGCACCGGTGAAGGGCAACTTTCCGCAGAACATCTCGGAGAGCAGGACGCCACTCGAATAGATATCGGCACGGTGATCGACCTCGTCACCGGCCAACTGCTCGGGCGCCGAATAGTGCGGCGTGCCGACAAACATGCCGGGCTGCGTGTGTCCTGGCTCCATCCGCCGGATCGGCCGCGCGATGCCGAAGTCCATCAACTTGGCATTGCCACTCTGTTCCAGGATAAGGTTTTCCGGTTTGATGTCCCGGTGCAGCACGCCCACTTCATGCGCGGCCCCAAGGCCAGCGCAGAGCTGCTTGGCGATGCGAAGCCCGGCCGAGAACGGAATTCGCCCAGCCTGCTTGATGAGGTAGCGCAGAGTCATGCCGCGCACGTATTCCATCGAGATATAGGGTCGGCCTTCGTGATCGCCAAAATCGAAGGTGCGCAGCACATTGGGATGGGTGATCTTGCGGGCGAGCTTGAGCTCGCTCTTCAAGCGATCCAGCTGTTCCGCATCCATCAGCGCCGCACCACGCAACATCTTGATTGCGACCAGATCGTCCAGTTCGAGGTCACGCGCCTTGTAGACCACGCCCATGCCGCCAGCGCCGAGCTCGGAGAGAATTTCATAGCGTCCACCGAACACGGTTCCGAGCGCGACGTCACCGCCACCGCGCCGTGCCTGTGTAGCCGCTGTCAGCGGCGTGACAACCGTCGCGTAGCGACTCTCGGTATCCTGGCTTGCAGCGGGCAGTGGCTCAAGCTCGTCCAGCGCGTCGATCGCAAGACCCGGGAAATTTTTGCCTGATACCAGTCCGGTCACCGGCTTCACGTCAAAAGCATGAGCCCGTTGCACGGCATCCAGGATTGGCTTGGCGATGAAGATTCCCGCCTCGACCGATTCGGTGAGCAGGCGTTCCAACTGGTAGATCGCGCCGCCACCGGCCACCGGAATGCTGCCGCCGGCAAGGGCAATCTGCCCCTCCACGATATCGCCCTGGTGCAGTGAAAAGGCCAGACTGCTGGCTTGGACGTCATCCAGATGGCTGTCACGGCGAAGATGACGGGCGCAGCGCAACGCGCGCAGCATCGCCTGGTCACCGGAGAAGCCGATGATGGCACGGGCGCCACTGAAGCTGAGAATTTGCGCGCTGCCGCGATCCGCGGCAATTTCAATCGCCTTCGAATAGGCATCCAAACCCTGTCCAGCCTCGATGCTTTGTTCCTTGCTCATCGGGCGGGCCAGGGCGCGACACTCGATGCCAAGCAGGACCCGCATACCCAAGGTGGGTGCACGCAGTGTCGGAATGGGCGTGCCGGCCGGCGGCGTCGAGCTGCCCGCTGCTCGCTGAGCCGATGGCTCTGGCAGAAATCGGGAAAGATTCGAAACATAGCCTTCGATGTCGCTCTTCTCGCGTAATTCGGACAGCAACTGATCGAACGAACGCGAGAGGCTGGCGAGTTCGTCATTGCCTGACAGAGAGAGGTGGGTGCGGAAATTTCCTGCAGCCGCGTCCTTCGCCGCATTAGCCAACACCTTGACCGGGCGCAGCACGCCCTTGGCCAGCAGGTACGATATCGGCAGCGCTGCCAGCAGGGAGCCCAGGCCAGTGAGCAGCACCAGATTGAGGATTCGCTGGAACCCGGCGTAGGCGCGATCGGCCGAGGTAAGAATGAACGTATTGCCGAGGTTTGGGCCTGAATCCGGATCCACCGGCGCAATGCGGCCGAGCCAGGACTGCCCGGCAAACGAGAGCTTGACGCCCTCCAGCGGTGTGCCAGCGAGAACCGCCGCCTTCAGCGACGGGTTCTGCAGCACCGCCGCACTGAACGCCTCGCGGTTCTGTGCGTTCAGTGAACTGGCAAAGAGCATCGGCGCATCGTCCTTGACTACGACGTAGGCGATATCGGCACCGCTGACCTTGCCTACCTTGGCGGCGAACTCATCATTGACTTCGCGCGCCAACAGCAGAAATCCGAGCAGATTCTCGTCACGGACGATCGGCATGATGGCGGCCTGGTACAACACGTCCCGCTGGCGCCAGTAGCCGGAAATGGGGCTGGCACGTTCAATCGAGGCATTGATGAAGAGGTCGCCGGAAAGATTCTGCTCGATCGCCTCCCGCTCATCGGTGCGCGCCGCGACATTGCCCTCGGCGTCCATGAAAATCCCGAGATCGAACTCGTACTGCTCCTGCCGTTCCGCAAGCAGATCCTGTAGCGATATTTCACCCGTCAACATCGGATCGTCACCCAAGCCGAGCTCGCTATCGACCACCGAACTCTCAAAATACGCCTTCACCGAAGTGTCCTCGGCAATATTCTGGATCGTGGTCTGCAGCAGTTCCAGGCGAGCCAGGCGGAATTCGTCCTGGACGCTGGCGCTGGTATCGAGCGATCGCCGCACATTGTCGTCGGCGATGCGGCGTCCCTGACTCCAGGTGATGAAGAGGGTAGCGGCGACCACGATCAGGATCAGCCCAGCACAAATCGTGAAGATTCCGAACGCCAGCGGCAGCCGAAATCCAGCTTTAGTAGCTTGCATTATTGCTCCGCGAGTAGGGCTTTCCAAACTTGTTGGTATGCGCCGGCACTTTGCGCCGATTGAGTTCCAGGGTCAGGCTCAACGGCTCCTGCTCACCAACCACCAGCGTCCGCCGCAGCGGCGCGCCGCGATCGTGGTAGATCACCAACTCGCCCTCACCGTTCGGAAGTCCAGTAAGTCGGAACCGGCCCTGGGCATCCGGCCGGGTGTGAAACGGCGTATCGAGGACCAACACAAATCCGTACATCGAGTGATGCACGTTGCAGTAGACGCGAACTAGGCCAGGCTTGGTGAACAGCGTGGTCTTACCCTCGCCTCGCCCGTACTGGCCGGTGTCAAAGGCGTTGTTGGGCGACTGCGAAAAGACGTTGTGCAGTATGGGGTCCTCGTTGGGAAATCGCACCGATTCACCGGCAGCAACGGCCAGCACGCGGGGCACAAATTGCTTGCGCCGGGTGCTCATCAGGTAAGGCGTGGACTTGGGCTCGATCAGCACTGGCGTCTTGGAGCGAAAGTAGATCACCGCCTCTTGTGCCTCGCTGGAGCGCAACATCGCACCACCAGACAGGAGCTTAAGCTCGCCGCTGAGCTCGCCGCCGAGCTCGCCCGCCCGCGACAGCGTCGCCGCGCCCAGCAGTACCAACAAGCTCAAAAATCGTTGCATCACAGCGGCTCCAGAGAGCTGAATATCTGGCATCATCTTAACGCAAGCAAGGCCTTGAACCACTTACTAAAGACAGGGACCTGATGAGCAGCATTTCGATCACAAGAAAACATGACAAAAGCCCCAAAGAGGCACGCGCATCGGTGAACAAGCTGACCGCGTCGATCGCGCGCAAATTCTCAGTCGTGCACGAATGGGAGGACGACGTCCTCCACTTCAGCCGCAGCGGCGTCGATGGTCACATCGAACTGGGCAAAGGCGTTGTGAAGATCAACGTCAAGCTGGGCTTTCTGCTGATGGCGATCCGCGGCGCGGTCGAGAACGAGATCCAGCGGGTTCTGGATGAGGAATTCGGCTGAAAGCGCTCGCTCGAACCAGTTGCCGCCGGTCCAGCCCGTGCGCAGTCAGAGGCTGATCCGCCGCAGAGCACCCGCTGCGGTGGTCGATCAGTCGCGACCCTTGTCCTCAGCAGCGAAGCCGAACGGATCAGCGTGCGCCTTGAACAGCCGCTGCATCACTTCGGTTTCACCCCGCACGATGATGTCGAGGAACTCCTTGGCCGGGCCCATATGCCTGAAGGCAGCGAAGCCACGCTCCAGGAAGGCCTGCAAGGAGGCCAGCCCGGCACCACGCGCCGGCCCACGCGCCAGCTTGAGCACGCCGAGTACAAACGGCTTACGGACGATCCGCTCGAGCTCCTCTCCGACGATCCGGATCAGTGCAATCTGTCTGCGCCGATTGACTGCATCGCCGACCTGGCGATAAGCCGATCCATACGAATCCGCGTCGAGCACACGGCTGCCGAGCGCTCGCACCATCTCGATATCGAATTCGCGCGAAAGCCGGTCCAGCTCGAGCGCCTCGGCCAGCGTCAGCAGGACTGAGTCTGGCAACCAACGGGTCATCACCGGCAGGATGCGGCTGACATCCCGATCGCGCCAGCTGACATCACCAGCACCGTACAGATCGCTGAGAAAAAACTCGGCCGCCTTACCGAATCGTGGATGCCCACGTAGAGCCGAGAAGCTCCGGCCCAGGCGTTCACTCTGCCAAGACTTGAACTGGGCGAGTCGCGGCGACGCATTCAGCGGCTCACGCACGGGATCGGACAATGCCTGCAGGATCTCAAGCAGGCCATGCAATCTGGAGCTGACGGACTTTGAAGCCATGCTTGTTTGCAAATGTTCCCGATCACGCGACCGATGAGGTCGCCTTGGTTTGAGTATAGCCCGGACACCTTGTACAGCCCGGTGGCGGATCGGACCGTCGCCCCGGCCGCACCGCACAAGCAGTATGCGGCATCCGGGCAGACTTGAGCCACCGCGAGGGATCGCTACAATCGAACGAATGGCCAATGCGGCCGAGCCCCAGGATCCTTGATGCTTATCGTTCAACCCGCCGCCCGTCCCGCGCGTCATCGCAAGCAAAAGACTTCCATCGGCCTCGCGGTTGCCGGCGGAGGACCGATCGGGGGCATGTACGAGCTGGGCGCCCTGCGTGCGATGGAGGATGCGCTTGAGGGTCTGGACCTTACCAAATTGGACGTCTATGTCGGCGTCAGTTCGGGCGCCTTTCTGTCGGCAGGCCTGGCCAATCGGCTTAGCACGGAGGAAATGTGCCGGATCTTCCTGACTCATGACTCCGACCAGGCGCAGTTTCGTCCCGAGACCTTCCTTCGCCCAGCGATCGGTGAATACGGGCGCCGATTGCTGCGCGTTCCGCGCGTGCTCGCCGGCTGGATCAATGACCTGATCACCAAACCGCTCGACACCGACTGGAGCGATGTCTTGGGCCGCCTCGGCACCCTGATTCCGACCGGACTGTTCGACAACCAGGCGATCGAGGGCTTCCTTCGCAGCGTGTTTGAAAGCCACGGCAGGACCAACGATTTCCGCGAACTCCGACGCAAACTATTTGTCGTGAGCGTCGATCTCGACACTGGGCAAACGGTCCGCTTTGGCTCGGAGGAATTTGATCATGTACCGATTTCGCGTGCGGTGCAGGCGAGCGCAGCCCTGCCCGGTCTGTATCCTCCGGTGGAAATCGACGGCAGATGGTATGTAGATGGGGCGCTGAGGCGCACCCTGCACGCATCGGTTGCGCTCGATGAGGGTTGCGATCTGGTCATCGGCGTCAATCCTCTGGTGCCCTTCGACGCCGGTCTCGCCCAGCGCAACGGGCGCGCTGTTCCCGAGAGTCTCATGGAGGGTGGACTACCCGCGGTGCTGTCGCAGACCTTCCGGACACTGCTGCGCTCGCGTATGCAAGTCGGCATCGAGAAGTACCAGCGCCAGTACGAAAAATCCGATCTGGTTCTGTTTGAGCCAAGTCCCGACGATGTCGAGATGTTCTTCACCAATGTCTTCAGCTATCAGAGTCGCGTGCGCGTCGCCGAGCATGCGTATCGCGCGACCCTGAGCGATTTGTACACGCGCTCCGAGCAACTCGCGCCGCTGTTTGCGCGACATGGATTGCGCCTGCGTCCGGAAATCATCAGTGACCGCAATCGTGAGCTGATGAGCAGCCTCGGCATGCGCCCACATCGTCGTACCGATGCGACCACGCGTCTGCGCCGCGCACTCGACGAACTCGATCAATCCATCACTACGCGTCATTGACGCGACGCCAGCGGGAATGAATACCGCTTGAATTCTGTGCTGATCAATCGCTTTGCTTAGTGTGATTGTTCTAGCTGCGCTACCTAGAGTCCTGACCACTGCTGCAACCTGCAGCGACCAATCAAACGTCATGGAGGGTAGATGAGCAAGCCCAAGTTCAAATCGAAGCCGGCATCCGCGTCCGCGTCTGCCAAGCCCGGCGCACTCGTCGAGACCGCACAGCAGGTATGGCTCGCCGGTATCGACGCGCTGACCCGCGCCCAGTCACAGGGTGGCAAGTTGTTCGAGACGCTGGTCAAGGAAGGCGTGTCACTTGAACAGAAGACGCGCAAGTTCGCGACCGGCAAGGTCGGCGAAGTACGTGATGTCGTCGAGAACAAGGTCGAGCAGGTCAAAGAGCGCGCCGCCGATACCTGGGACAAGCTTGAGACCGTGTTCGAAACGCGTGTTTCCAAGGCCCTTTCCAAGCTCGGTGTTCCGGGCCGTGAGGAAATGGAAGCCCTGATCGATCGCGTCGAAGATCTCAACCGTTCGGTGCGCAAGCTCAACGCCAAGAACGAGCCCAGCCTGAAGAACACCGTCAGCAAGGCCGCGCGTGACAGCATCAAAGCCGTAGTCGGCACCATGACAGGGGCCGGCAAGCGCACCCGCACAACGACCAAGCGCGCCGCCCGTCCGGCCGCCAAGAAGGCCAAGGCTGCGCCGCGCAAGAGCAAGGCATCCGCCAAAGCCTGATTGGTTACATGGTCCATCCGAGGCGACAGGCTTCGGTACTTCTAGCCCGCCTTCCGAACACACCGGTAGATCCCTCCCCTCCGGTCGGTTGGCGGGCTTCCTTTTTGCAGCCGCCCCACAGAAGCCCTGGTCGAGATGACCGGGCGGGCGCACCCGCCGCCGATCGCCTAAGGCATCGCGATGGATCGTGCACAATCACGACTTCAATCGCTGACAGATCGCCAAGGCCTGGCTGTGACTTCGCGGAGCTGTGCGCCCAGTGGTTTGCGCCAACACGGCGCAATGTTGACCCGCTCGTGCGCCTTGATCAGACTGCAGGTCTCAATCCCGGCCGGTCTGGACCATGCACGAACGCGCAACGGAAGCCTATGCCCAGCACCAGGATGCCATCGATCCGCTGGCTGCATTTCGTGACGGATTCCTTATTCCACGCCATCACGACGGCAATGAACAGGCCTACTTCTGTGGCAACTCGCTGGGTCTACAGCCGCGGGAAGTCCGCGCTGCACTGATCGCCGAGCTTGATGATTGGCGCGACCTCGGCGTCGAGGGACACTTTCGTGGCCGCCATCCCTGGATGCCTTATCACAGCTTCGTCCGCGAGCATCTGGCCGAACTGGCAGGCGCGCTGCCCGGCGAAGTGGTGGCGATGAATACGCTGACCACCAATTTGCATCTGATGCTGGTGAGCTTTTATCGACCGACGGCCCAACGTCCGGCAATACTGATCGAGCGCAATGCATTTCCTTCTGACCGGCATGCGGTCGAGTCGCAGATTCGTTTCCACGGATTCGATCCGGCGGAATGCCTGATCGAACTGGATGCGGACAACAGCGACGGCACCATCTCCGACGCCGCGCTCGCCGAAGCGATTGCGCGGATCGGAAATCGTCTGGCGTTGGTGCTTTGGCCAGGGGTCCAGTATCTCAGTGGCCAGGCGTTCGATCTGAAGATGGTTGTTCGGCTGGCGCACGCCGTGGGCGCACGAGCGGGGTTTGATCTGGCTCACGCAATCGCCAATATCGAGGTCAACCTGCACGATTCCGACGCCGATTTCGCAGTCTGGTGCAGCTACAAATATTTGAACTCCGGACCGGGCGCAATCGCCGGATGCTTCGTGCACGAACGCCATGCCCGTGGCGATCTGCCACGATTTGCTGGCTGGTGGGGACACGACCAGTCCACCCGCTTCCAGATGCGACCCGAATTCGTCGCCACGCCGGGTGCCGAGGGCTGGCAATTGTCCAATCCCTCTATCTTCGCGATGGCACCACTGCTTGCCTCACTCGAGGTCTTTCATCGCGCTGGCATCGGCAGATTACGTCAGAAATCGATCGGGTTGACCGGATACCTGGCCGAACTTCTGAAGCGCGAAGTGCCTCAACTGATCGAAATCCGCACGCCGGACGATTCGGCGCGTCGGGGCGCGCAGCTATCCTTGCGCGTCAAGGGAAGTCGCGAGATCGGCAAGTTGTTGTTCGTTTACCTGGCCGATCAGGGCATCGTCTGCGACTGGCGTGAGCCTGATGTCATCCGTGTCGCACCGACACCGCTCTACAATCGCTATAGCGACTGCCTGCGTCTGAGCCGTTGCCTGCAGGCATTTTCGGCAATGCACTGACCCCGGCACCAGCGGCCCGGCGAGCTACCCGCATGATTCGAATCCCCATGCTGCCGCCGACCAGCGATGCGCCGTTCCCACCGGTGGAATTGGCACTGACCGATCCTGATGGCCTGTTGTGCGCGGGTGCGGATTTGAGCGTAGGCCGCCTGCTGCAGGCCTATCGGCTAGGCATATTTCCGTGGTTCAGTCCGGGCGAGCCGATCCTGTGGTGGTCTCCCGATCCGCGTTGCATATTCGATTTGCAGCAGTTGCGGCCGGGGCGCAGCCTGCGCAGGTTCGCACGCCACTGCGCGTGGCGACTTTCAGCCGACGAGGACTTCGATGCGGTGATTCAGGGCTGCGCGGCGCCGCGCGCTGGCAGTCCCGGCACCTGGATCAGCCGGCAGATGCAGGACGCATACGCGCAGTTGCATCGCGCCGGCCACGCCCACAGCTTTGCGCTCAGAGACGGTGATGAACTCATCGGCGGGCTCTACGGAGTGGCAATCGGTCAGGTGTTCTTTGGCGAGTCGATGTTCAGTCGGCGCAGCAATGCATCGAAGATTGTGCTGCACCTGCTCGCCCGACAACTGAGCGACTGGGGCTTTGTGCTGATCGATGGGCAGGTGCACAACCCCCATCTGCGGACACTGGGCGCCATTGATATCCAACGCCGCGACTTCGTCGCCCTGCTCGACCGGCACTGCCCAGCGCAGGGCATGCCGGGCAACTGGGCAGGCGATTGGCAGTGGGGGCAAGCCGCCATGCTGGCCGACTGCTGAAGCCGATTCCGCCTGCTGCAACCGATGCCCACAGCGAGAACCCGCTACACTGCTCGGACGCGGCCAACGGAACCTGGTCGCCGGCGCCCTGCCCGGCCTTCATTGCTCAGCTCCGCTGAGCTGACCAGGGCGGAATAACTTTCATGCTCGGCCCTGCCGTGGCAGAATCGCGCGCCTCGCTGGTCCATCCGGACCCCGTCGAATCCCAACAGAAGCATCGAATGTCAAAAGACGATCAGATAGAAATGGAAGGTACCGTGCTGGAAACCCTTCCCAACACGGTATTCCGCGTGCAGCTGGAGAATGGCCATGTCGTTACGGCCCACATCTCCGGGCGCATGCGCAAGAACTATATTCGCATCCTCACCGGCGACAAGGTCAAGGTCGAAATGACTCCCTATGACCTGACCAAGGGCCGGATCAGCTACCGGATGAAGTAGGCCGGCAGTTGGGCGAGCGCTAGCAGTCAACCAGACTGAAGCGCTCTATCTCTGGACTCAGGTCAACGCAACTCGACCGGATGGAGCGCCGAATCGCGCCATCCCGTTCCCGGGCCCCGCGTTACTCGAAGCCATTCTCGAACAGCGGCGCGACACCCCAGTTTCCAATCGGCGTGAACACCGGACCGGCCCGCTTGCAGATCATCGAATCCTGCGGCCCTGGGCTGGCATTGCGATCGCGCACACCGACACGGTAATACAGCACGACATCGGTTCCAACGTCGCTCGGGCCATTGAGGTCGCCGCCGTTGACCAGGTTTTCCTCGTCCATGCCGCAGTCACTCAACGACGAAGATCCCGGTGTGTCGCTGTACTCATTGGCGATATGGGTGGTTCCCATCACATCGGTGAAGTGATAGCCGGCATTCGATTCATTGGTCGGCGTGATGTAGTCCTCGGCCGAGGGCAACAGTTGAAAACCGCGTCCGGTAACGGTATCGGTCACCGACCACACACGCTCCACAGCACATGGGGTTGCTGTAGTGGAGTTGCAGCGCAGGGCGTGAAACTCCGTCGCCTGCACCAAACCGTTCTGCGCGATCACGTCGTTGCTGGCACCTTCGATGTCGAAATCCAGGCGCCAGTAGTTGTTGTGCCAGTGCGTGGTTTCGTTGCCAGTGCCATCGCGATTGCCAAAACCGAACTCGGGTTCGAAAGAACCATCGGCATATAGGTAGAACCTCGAGCTGTAGAAGTACCAATCAGCCGAATACTGCGTGGTCAGCACCACGTGGTCGCCGCGATCTTCAACAGCCACACCGGTGAAACAGTCGCCGGCCACACGGCCTGCGACCTGAAAAGGGCACTGAAAGTAAGGCTGGGTCGCACTTTGAGATCGATCGCAGCTGGTAGTCGCATTGAAGGTAGTCGACTGGCCAAGCTGGTTGCGCACCGCTGGCATGGCGAGGAAATTGTTCGCGGCATCCATCCAGTCGCGATAACAGGTTCCGTTTGAATAGTCAGCAAACAGGATCGGCGCATGTGCTTTTTTTATCGCCAGGCGGCCGTTCAGATACACATTGCGTAGCTCCAGTCCGGAGCCGCGCGGACCGACACTGTCGGCCGCGGAGAGGTAGCACAGCTCCCAGATCGGGTTTCCGGCCGGCCACGACAGCAGGCGCTCAGGCAACGAGCACGTGGGTGAGGCAGCCTGGGCCTGCGACAAGCCGGCACAGGAAACGCAGGCGAGCAGCAATGATCGGATCGATAGCTTCATTGGGGCGAGGACTCCGTCGGCGGATGGATGAGCGTTTTGCCCGTGGCATCGGAATGCGGCGGGGCTAGTTCGGCATAGCCGGTCATCAAATCGTAGATCACGTGCAGCGTCGTATTGCGGCCCCCGCTATCGGAGGCAAACACGTGCATGCAACGGGCGCGCTCGCCGCAGACGTCATGCTCCGGCGGACGAAAGCTGAAGCCGCCATAGAAGATGGAGTCGGCTCGATACATCCCTTGCCAGCGCGGATCGGCGCGCACCCTTTCAAAAGCGAATTTCTTCTCTGCCTCGGTGGCATTGAGGGTCAGGCGCGGCTGGTCTTCGGTGCGCAGCAATGCCCCGTCCAGCGAGAACACCCGCATCTGCGCGATGCCGCGCGAATAGTTCCAGATGTACTGGAAGCGTTGCCGAACATCCTGGCCATCGATTTTCAGCTCATCGACATAGTCGCGGACGATCAGCACGCGATTTCCCTCGGCATCGGCGATATCGTCGATGACCTCGAGTACACCCGGCAGGCTCGCCGGGCGGACGCTCTGCTGAGCGCAGCCGGCCAGGCCGCATAGCGCGATTGCAGCCGCAAACCACTGCGCTCGAATGTTCATTGCACTTGCGATCATGGGCTGGTGCTGGCCGAATCGATCGCCACCGTCAGCGGCGGCGAGCGTCCATAGGCCGGATCACTCCAGAGATCAAACAGGAATTGACCGCGACTCTTGTCGGCGGGCCCCTCAACCCAGCTCCGATTGCACATCTGGTTCTCGGTCTGCTGGGCATTCTCCTGTGCCTGATTGCGCAAGAATGTGATGTATTCCTTACTGGACGTCTGATATTGCAGGGTCGCACGGACTGTCACTGGCAGCGGCGTTCCCATCGGGATCGTCACGGCATAGCTGGTGACGTCGTAATTGACCAGACGTCCCGAACCCGGACTGGTCTCGGCGTAGCTGTAGCCGACCGGCCGCATTTCCAGGCCCTCGGGGTCAGCGCCGTGCCTGGGTGTGAAGCCGAGCGGCGGAATACGGTTGTCTTTGGCCACGCAGTTGTTCAGCACAAAGTGGAATTCCTTGCGACCCATTACGTCTGTGGTGCTGCAGGTGCCGGTGGTGGAATTCCAGATCCCCTGCAGTGTCTCGTAAACCTTGAGCTGCGGATCGCTGGCAAGATCGCCGGTACCATCGTCCCAGCTGCCGCTGCTGAAGATCGGCGCGCCATTGGCGTCATTGGCTTCCAGCAGTATCCACATGCGCCGGCCTTCCGCGTAACCGGTCGGTAGTTTGTGTCCAGCAAGATTGGTGATTCGAACGCTGGCTTGAAGATCACCGGAGCCCGGTGTCCACGGTGCCAGATTGACTTCCAGTTCGGCACTGCGCATCGCCAGCAATTCTTCCGACCAGGCAATGGTCTGCGCCATCGCCGCCATGCGTTCCGGGCCGAGGACTGCGCCGTAAAGCCCATTGATCAGACGCAGTGGCCAGGCACCACCACCAACAAATTCATGCACGGCGAGATTGCCTGCGCGCGTGCCGGCCTCGTTGCCGATACAGGCTCGGGTCGCAGGGTCGGTGCTGTTGCGCATGTGACAATCCTGGCAGCTGGTTATCTGCACACTGCGCGGCGCATTGACGCCTTCTGCCTCGAACGAGTCGACCAGGAGCTCATTGCCGAAATCGCTTTGCCGCCATTCCGAATAGGTGCGCTCGGCCGGAAAAGGAAGATCGGTATCGCGACCTGCTGGCGTGACATCCGGAACGATCAAGGTCTTCAGCGCTTCGCCAGCATCTGTGATCGGCGATGAAACGTCGTGACAGGTACCGCAATGATCGCCGGAGACGGTGAATGCGGAATACTTCCAGCCATGCGGTGGCTCCAGCGGGCTGTCCACTGGGTAGGTATAGGGTCCGAACCGGCAGGGACCAAAGCCGCAGCTGGCAGCGTCGTCGAGCCAATAGTTGCCGCTGCCACGCGGCGCCGTCTCGCCACTCGGCCCCAGCGGTTTCATGCGATGACAGTGATGGCAGGTCACGCCAGAATAATCGTCGTTGGGGCTATCGTTGTCGGTGAAGCTACCCTGCAACAGGCAGCCATTGGTGCCGTTGACGGTATCGCCGGGGGCGACACCGGTCTTGCTCACGCGACCACCGAGCCAGCCCATCGGGGTATGACAACGCAGACACCAATCACCGATACCCGGCACATCACGATTGGCGACGTCGAGCGCCGCCCAGAAGATCGGATCACGGGTAGCGTTGGACATCATCGACCCGGACCAGGTCGAATGCGGCAAGAAGCGGGTGTCTGGAAGGCTCTTGTTACCGTGACAGCCCAGGCAGGCCTGCGGCTCGTCCAGCGGAAAAAACAGCGCCGGCTGCGTACCATGCGGGGTAAAGTCGACGGCGAGCGCCGCGCTTGTGGCACCCCCGACGAAAACCAGTAAGCCCAGCCACCTGCAGCCGCGCACGGCTGCATTGCGCAAATAAGTTCGAACCACCTGTCCACCCCGCCAAAGCGCACCACAGAAAATAGTAGCACGCCGGAATCTGCGTCCGGCCTGTCCGCCAAAGCCGGCTGCGTCGCGGCTGTGATGGATCAGGCGCTGGCACAAAACGTCAGCTGGCGACTGGCTCGGGCAGTTCCGCCTGCTCGATTACGGTGCAGAGCTTGCCATCCTGCACGGTCAACAACACCTTGCCGCCACCCTCCGAGAGTGCACCGAACAGCAGTTCGTCGGCGAGCGGCCGCTTGACGTGCTCCTGGATGATGCGGGCCATCGGGCGCGCACCCATCTGCGGATCGAAGCCATTCTCAGCCAACCACTGCCGCGCCTCCGGAGTGGCAGAGATGCTGACGTGCTTGTCCTGCAGCTGCGCCTCGAGCTCGATCAGGAACTTGTCGACCACCCGCAGGATGTGCTCGAAGTCCAGGGCACCAAACTGGATGATTGCATCCAGCCGGTTGCGGAACTCCGGAGAAAAGCTGCGCCGCAATACTTCCATCGCGTCAGAGGCATGATTCTGGTGGACGAACCCGATCGTGCGCCGTGCGGCCTGCGCGGCACCGGCATTGGTCGTCATCACCAGGATCACATTCTTGAAACTGGCCTCGCGACCGTTGGTGTCGGTAAGCGCGCCGCGGTCCATGACCTGAAGCAGGATATTGAACACATCGGGATGCGCCTTCTCGATTTCGTCGAGCAGAATCACCGCATGCGGATGCTTGGTCACCGCCTCAGTGAGCAGCCCGCCCTGGTCGAAGCCGACATAGCCTGGAGGCGCGCCGATCAGTCGCGAGACTGAATGCGCTTCCATGTACTCGCTCATGTCGAAGCGGATCAACTCGATGCCGAGCTGCAGCGAGAGCTGACGGGTCACCTCGGTCTTGCCGACGCCGGTCGGACCAGCGAACAGAAAACAACCGATCGGCTTGGCTGGATTGGCCAGGCCCGAGCGCGCCATCTTGATCGAGGAGGCGAGCGCCTCGATCGCGGTCTCCTGGCCGAATACGACCATCTTCAGATTGCGCTCAAGATTCTTCAGCACGTCCTTGTCGGACACCGAAACCTGCTTGGGCGGAATCCGTGCCATCTTGGCGATGATGTACTCGATCTCGGTGACATCAACAATTTTCTTGCGCTCGGCCTCGGGCAGCAGACGCTGGCGCGCGCCGGCCTCATCGATGACATCGATGGCCTTGTCCGGCAACAGCCGATCGCCGATGTGTTTGACCGATAGATCCACCGCAGCCTTCAGCGCGTCCGGTGTGTACTCGACCTGATGATGGTCCTCGAAGCGCGACTTGAGTCCCTTGAGAATCTCAAGGGTATCGGCGATCGATGGCTCGACAATGTCGATCTTCTGGAAACGCCGGGCCAAGGCACGGTCCTTCTCGAAGACCTGACGGAATTCCTGAAACGTGGTTGAACCGATGCAACGCAGTTCGCCCGAGCTCAGCACCGGCTTGATCAGGTTGGAGGCGTCCATGGTGCCGCCCGAAGCCGAGCCGGCACCGATGATGGTGTGGATCTCGTCGATGAAGAGGATGGTATTGGGCTCTTTCTTGAGTTCGGCCAGCACAGCTTTGAGGCGCTTCTCGAAGTCACCGCGATACTTGGTGCCGGCAACCAGCGCGCCGAGATCCAGTGAATAGATGACCGCGCCCTTGAGCACATCCGGCACCTGATTCTCAACAATCCGCTTGGCCAGCCCCTCGGCGATCGCGGTTTTGCCGACGCCGGCCTCGCCGACGTAAAGCGGATTGTTCTTGCGGCGTCGGCACAGCACCTGGATCGTGCGTTCGACTTCGTCATCGCGACCAATCAGGGGATCGATCTTGCCGAGCGCGGCCTGCTCGTTGAGATTGACCGCGTACTCGATCAGCGGATTGACGCGGGCCTCTTCGCCGCCCTCGCCATCCTGAGACTTGCTTTCGGCATCAGCACCCTTGGGTTCATGACCGATCTTTGCGATCTTGTGCGAGATGAAGTTCACCACATCGAGGCGGGTGATCTCCTGCTGGTTGAGGAAGAACACCGCGTGCGAATCTTTCTCACCGAAGATGGCGACCAGCACATTGCCGCCGGTGACCTCGCTGCGTCCGCTGGACTGCACGTGGTACACCGCTCGCTGCAACACGCGTTGGAAGCCAAGCGTGGGTTGAGTATCGCGGCCGTCGCCAGCCGGCAAGACCGGAACCGTCTCACTGATAATCGAACGCAGATCTGCGTTGACCTTCTTGAAATCGGCGCCGCAGGCGCGCAGCACGGAGGCCGCCGAAGGATTATCAAGCAGCGCAAGCAGCAAATGCTCCACCGTCATGAACTCATGACGGCGTTCGCGCGCATCCTTGTAGCAATGCGCCAGTGTCTGCTCGAGATCTTTGCTGAACATGCGTAACTCCCAAACCAGTGGAACCGGTGGCGCCGCCACCCCTGACCTGCTGACGGGATCGGGACGCTGCTTGCGTCTCCGGCCTCGACCATAACGAACTTGCAACCTTCGTGCCGAACCTTGCTACAACTTTTCCATCACACAGAGCAGCGGATGCTGATGGCTGCGTGCAAACTCATTGACCTGAATCACTTTCGTTTCTGCCACCTCACGTGTGAACACGCCGCATACGCCCTTGCCGCGAGTGTGCACCGCGAGCATCACCTGTGTCGCGCGCGTATGGTCCAATGCGAAAAACATTTGCAACACCGAGACCACGAACTCCATCGGCGTGTAGTCGTCGTTCATCAATGCCACCTCGTACATCGGTGGTTTGGCGACTTCCGGGCGCGCTTCTTCCAGCACGGTGCCGTGCTGTGGTTCGTTCCTGGGTTCCTTGCTGGCTGACATTCAAGGCGGATCTCTATAGGTAGGCCGAGTATAAGGCTGCGACGTGCGGCTGGAACTCGGATCTGATCCCCGGCCATTCACTCGCCCGGAAGATATGGGGTGCCCGCCCGATTCCACAAGCGCTGGTCACTGGCTCGGTTAGAATGCCTCTCTTGGCGATCTGGCAGGCAATGGAACGGCAACACCGCGACGCAGTGAGCGGAGTCGGTGCTGACCGATCCGGCGACCGGGCTTGTGGCGCACCAGCAACCGACGGCAATGTCTCATGAATGATCCTTCCATCTGGCGACCTGACGTCACCGTTGCAGCCGTCGTCGAGCGCGACGGCCGCTTCCTGTTTATCGAAGAACGCGTTCGTGGCCGGCTCGTGCTCAACCAACCGGCAGGCCATCTGGAAGCCGGTGAGTCGCTGATCGAGGCAGTACAGCGCGAGACCCTTGAGGAATCCGCCTGGGAAGTGGAGGCCACCGACTTGATCGGCATCTATCAATGGACCAGCCCGACCGACGGCACCGCGTTCATGCGCTTTGCCTTTGCGGCGCGAGCGCTGGCCGCGCAGTCCAGGCCGCTGGATACCGGCATCGAACGTGCGCTCTGGCTGAGTGCTGACGAACTTCGCTCGCACGATGTGCCGGCACGTAGCCCGCTCGTCGCGCAGTGCGTCGAGGACTATCTTGCCGGGCGACGCCACTCCTTTGAGCTGTTTCGCAACCTGGACCGTGGACTGCACATTCGATCATGAGCCAGGAATCCATCATGGTCGGCGTCTCGGGCGGGGTCGACTCCTCGGTAGCCGCCTTGCTGCTGGCACACGGCGAACATCCAGTAGCCGGGATGTTCATGAAGAACTGGGAGGAAGAGGACCCCGCTGGCAGTTGTCCCGCCGAACAGGACGCCGAAGACGCACGCGCGGTCTGCGCGAAGCTCGGCATCCCGTTCCACGCGCGCAATTTCGCCTCCGAGTACTGGGACGGCGTGTTCCAGAATTTCATCGACGAGTATCAGGCAGGACGGACACCAAATCCCGACGTGCTGTGCAATCGCGAGATCAAGTTCAAGACCTTCTTGGAGCACGCTGAGGATCTTGGCGCGGGCCGGATCGCGACCGGGCATTACGCGCGGGTCGATCAGTTCGACGGCCGCTATCGCCTGTTGCGCGGCCGCGATCGCAACAAGGATCAGAGCTATTTTCTGCATGGCATCGGCCAGTCAGCCTTGGCGCGTACGCTGTTCCCGGTCGGCGAACTGCCCAAGCCCGAGGTGCGACAACTGGCCGCTGAAGCGGGTTTTACCACCGCGACAAAAAAGGACTCGACCGGGATCTGTTTTATCGGTGAACGCGCGTTTCGCAGCTTTCTTTCACAGTACGTCGCTGGCCAGGCCGGACCAATCGAGACGCCGGAGGGACTGGTCGTCGGCGCACATAGCGGGGTTTGCTACTACACGATCGGTCAACGCGATGGACTCGGCATTGGCGGACGCCGTGATGCCGGGCCAGAGCCCTGGTATGTGGCGGGCAAGAGTCTGGCCCGAAATGCGCTGATTGCTGTGCAAGGTCACGACCATCCGCTGCTGTTCTCGCGCCGACTGCGCGCGCACTCGATGTCGTGGATCGCCGGGGAATCGCCCGCGCCCTCATTCCGCTGCACCGCCAAGACGCGCTATCGCCAGACCGATCAGGATTGCACCGTCGAGTTGGACCAGAACGGTGGGCTCCAGGTCAACTTTGATCAGCCGCAGCGCGCCGTGACGCCAGGTCAATCGGTCGTGTTCTACAACGACGAGGTGTGCCTGGGCGGCGCCCTGATCGCTGCCACCGACGCTGTATATGGCGGCTGGGAGCAAGCATGAAGCCCGGTGCGATTCTCGGTTTGGCCGCCCTGATCCAGGCTCTGGTACAGGTGCGCAAGCTCGCTGCCGAGGCCAGCTGGGATGAGACGAGCGCGCTGCCCCTTATCGAGAGCCTGTTTCACATCGACGCCGATTCCGCGGAAGCGGTGTACGGAGGTTCGGCCGCTCTGCAACCCGGACTCAAGGCGCTGTGCGACCAGATGGAAGGACGCAAGGTCGATCCCCAGGTGGCGCGCATGGCGGGCACCGTGCTGCATCTTGAACGCAAACTCGCCCGCCGTCCGCCCATGCTGAAACTGCTGGCGGGTCATATCGACGAAGCTGGACGCGCGCGCGAAGCGTTTGGTCCACTGCACGACAATGTGATCGCACGCATGAGCGAGGCCTACCTGGTTTCCCTGAGCCGCTTGAATCCACGGGTCATGGTCCAAGGCAATGCCGATCACCTCGCCAACCCGCGCATTGTTGCGAGAATTCGCGCCCTGTTGCTGAGCGCGATTCGCGGTGCGGTGCTCTGGCGCCAATCCGGCGGCAGCGGCTGGCATCTGCTGATCAAACGGCGGAAGATCCTCGCGATGGCACGCGCGTACGCCCAGCCCTGATCCGGGATTGGTTCATGGCGCCTTGCGGGGCGCCGGCTCGACTGGCACCTCCAGAATGGTCAGCAGTTCGTCCTCGGGCGTGTTCATCGGATCGGTGACATAAATCTCGCTGCGTCTGCCGATCTCGGTCCATCCATGCACAGCGAGCCAGGCATGTGCCTTCTGATGTGTGGTGCCCAACTTGGCATGACTGCCGACATGCTTGAACAAGGCCACCGTGCCCTCATGGGTGCTGCCGGCACGCAGATGGCCGCCAGCGAGCGCATCATTTCGGTCGAACGGGATGGTGGCATCAAAGCTCCAGTCAGCATCCGAGTGTCCATTGATCACAGCGCGCGGCGGGCCTTCCTGCTTGAGGGCATTGAGCGTCGCGAACGCGGCAATCTCGGCCAGTGCTTCGATCAACGCCTTGTTCGATGACACGGTATCGAGCGCGGCCTTGGTACTGATGAAATAGGTCGGCCGCGCCGACACCGCGCCGACTTCGGCCTCCAGTCCTGCGAGATCGACGCGCGGCAGCGCCTCCAACAATGTTTTCAGATCGCGCAGGCCGCGCTCGTAATCCTTGCCGACACTCTCGCCCAGCCAGGGCCCCATCAGGCGACCAATCAGGTTCCAGACCAGGTTGCGATCCAGCGTGAGTGGCAGCTCAGAGTCGAAGTTCCAGGTCAGCCGCGTACCCTCGCCCTCTGGCGCCAGCACAAAACTGGCACGAGCGCCTTGCATGGGACCAAACTGCAGCGCCGTCTCCACACGCTCGTAAGGCACTGAGCTCAGGATTTCCTGACTACCCTCACCCATCTGGCTATTGCCCTTCCATTCGAGCCGGGCACCCACACCCTGCTCCGGACCGCTACGTGTGTACACCGCCGTCGAGTCCAGCTCAGCCCAGGGCGACCAGTCGTTGAACCGGTGATAGCCATTCACCATCGGAAACACCATCGAGGGCGGGCGATCGATCAGCACACTGCGTTCACCGTGCGTCTGTGCGGGGAGCAGGAAGGCGATGCCGACTGCGCTGGCGACCAGCACGACAAGAAGCATAAGGAGACGCTTGAGCAGGCGCATGTCAGTACCCTGATGGTGAAGACGGAAAGTATTGCGCAAACCACTGGGACGCGCGCACCAGGCGACTGCCCTGATAATTCCGCTTCGCCCCGGACGCTGGATCGGCGATAATGCCAAGTGGCCGCAGCCTGTTTCGGCCCTCCCCCTGCAACGCGTTATTTCGTAAAGGATTTCTCATGCGCGACTCGTACTCGGTGCTCGATTCCCTGAGCGTGGCTGGCCAAACCTATCGCTACTATTCGCTCGCTCGTCTCGGCCAGAAGTTCGATATCGCCCGACTGCCGTTCTCGATGAAGATCGTGCTGGAAAACCTGCTGCGCTGGGAAGACGGCCAGAACGTCACCACGCGCGAGATCGAAGCGGTCGCGCAATGGGATCCGAAGGCCGAACCGGTGACCGAGATCGCCTTCATGCCGGCGCGTGTCGTTTTGCAGGATTTCACCGGCGTTCCCTGCGTAGTTGACCTCGCTGCGATGCGCGATGCCATGGTCAAGCTCGGTGGCGATCCCAACAAGATCAATCCGCTGGCGCCGGCCGAGCTGGTGATCGATCACTCCGTCCAGGTCGACTCGTTCGGCAAGGCTTCTTCGATCGAGGACAATGTCGCGATCGAATTTGAACGCAATGGCGAACGCTACAGCTTTCTGCGCTGGGGTCAGAATGCCCTGCGCAATTTCAAGGTGGTGCCGCCGCGCACCGGCATCGTGCACCAGGTCAATCTCGAACATCTGGCCCGGGTGGTGATGACCGAGGATCGTAATGGCGAGCAATTCGCCTTCCCCGATACCGTCTATGGAACCGACTCGCACACCACGATGATCAATGGCCTCGGCGTGCTCGGCTGGGGTGTCGGCGGTATCGAAGCGGAAGCTGCGATGCTCGGCCAGCCCTCGTCGATGCTGATACCACAAGTGGTCGGTTTCAAGCTGAGCGGCAAGCTTCCCGAAGGAGCCACCGCCACCGATCTCGTGCTGACGGTTACCCAGATGCTGCGCAAGCACGGTGTAGTCGGCAAGTTCGTCGAATTTTACGGTCCCGGTCTCGATCATCTTGCCCTGGCCGACCGCGCCACGATCGCCAATATGGCGCCCGAGTACGGCGCAACCTGCGGCATCTTTCCGATTGACGCTGAATCGCTCAACTACCTGCGTCTGTCCGGTCGCGAGGAAGCGCAGATCGCCCTGGTCGAGGCCTACGCCAAGGCACAGGGACTCTGGCGCGACAGCAGCACGCCGGAAGCCGTATTCAGCGCCACCCTCGGCCTCGACATGGCTGAGGTAAAGCCCTCACTGGCCGGCCCCAAGCGCCCGCAGGATCGGGTCCTGCTGAGCGATATGAAATCAGACTTCCGATCCAACGTGACCGGCCTGGTCAGCAAGCGCAAGATGGTCAATGGCGAGGTCGCCCGCCAGGATTCTGAAGGCGGTGCCCAGCCGCAGGCCGAGCATCTCATCAGCATGCCGAGCTCGAAGATCCGGATTCAGGATCAGGACGCCGAACTCAAGGATGGCTCGGTGGTCATCGCCGCGATCACCTCGTGCACCAACACCTCGAATCCTGCAGTGATGCTCGGCGCCGGCTTGTTGGCGCGCAATGCAGTGCGCAAGGGTCTGAAGTCTGCGCCTTGGGTCAAGACTTCGCTCGGACCGGGCTCGCTCGTGGTCACCGATTATCTGAAAAAGGCCGATGTCCTTGGCGATCTCGAAAAGCTCGGCTTCTTCGTGGTCGGCTACGGTTGCACAACGTGTATCGGCAACTCCGGTCCGCTGCCGGACGTAGTCTCCAAGGGCATTGCACACAATGACCTCGCGGTCGCCTCGGTACTGTCGGGCAACCGCAATTTCGAAGGCCGCGTGCATGCCGAAGTGAAGATGAATTACCTGGCCTCGCCGCCTCTGGTCGTTGCCTACGCGATTGCCGGTTCGGTGGATATCGACTTGAGCACCGAACCGCTCGGCACCGGCAGCGATGGCGAGCCGGTCTATCTGCGCGACATCTGGCCGAGCAACAAGGAAATCTCCGACTTCATGGCGGCCAATATCGGTCCCGAGATGTTCAACAAGAACTACGCCGATGTGTTCAAGGGCGATAGCCGCTGGAACCAGGTGCAGTCGCCCGAGGGCGATCTTTACCAGTGGGACGAGGCCTCGACCTATATCAAGCACCCGCCCTACTTCCACGGCATGACGATGGACGTCGGAAAGATCCACGATGTCCACGGCGCGCGTTGCCTCGGCATGTTCGGCGACTCGATCACCACCGACCACATCTCCCCTGCCGGCAATATCAAGGCAAGTAGTCCGGCCGGTCTGTTCCTGCAGAGCCGCGGCGTCGAAAAAGCGGATTTCAATTCCTACGGCGCACGCCGCGGCAATGACGATGTGATGGTGCGCGGCACGTTCGCCAATATCCGCATCAAGAACCTGATGCTCGGTGGCGAGGAAGGCGGCAACACCCTGCACATGCCGAGTGGCGACAAGCTCAGCATCTATGACGCCGCCCAGCGCTACAAGGCCGAGGGCACACCCCTGGTCGTGCTCGCTGGCAAGGAATACGGCACCGGCTCATCGCGAGACTGGGCGGCCAAGGGCACCATGCTGCTCGGCGTCAAGGCTGTGATCGCAGAAACCTTCGAGCGTATCCATCGCAGCAACCTGGTCGGTATGGGCGTGCTGCCCCTGCAGTTCATCGACGGCCAGAACGCGCAAAGCCTCGGCCTGACCGGCAAGGAGTGTTACACCCTGGCCGGCCTCAACGACGGCGCCGCCCGCGAAATCGAAGTGGTCGCGACGGACGACACCGGCAAGGAAACCCGCTTCTCGGTCAAGGTACTGTTGCTGACCCCGAAGGAAGTCGAGTTCTACCGCCACGGTGGTCTGCTGCAATACGTGCTGCGGCAACTCGCTGCATAGCCGCCGATGCACCGGATGCGGTGCGCGGGTCGAACCGCATGCAGCGCTGCCAGGTTGATTGGCCGTGGCAGCCAGGTGGATCGTGCAAAGCGGATAGTGGCACGTCAGCGTCCGTCCGCTAGCGCCCATGTGCCGCGGTCGGCTCGACCTCGACACGACGCATTCTGCGCGTATCACTCTGGATCAACTGGTCCGCGCGCCGCTGCGCCCGCGCTGCTTTGCGAAGATCACCAGTCTGCGTGTACGCGCGGGCCAACCCGGCATGGAAACGGTATTCCTCGGCATGCAGGCGGATTGCTCGGCGATAGTGGGAGACCGCTTGCTCGAAATCCCCCTGCTTCTCGAAGTCCAATGCGAGAATGAAATGGTGCAGCGGATCGCGTTGGTGCAAAGCTTCTACGCGCCGCAGATACACGGCAGCACGCTCGGGTTTGCCAAGCCGCTGATAGTGCGCGCCGAGGTTGATCAATGCGCTTGGATGCAGGGGATCCAGAACCAATGCATGCCGGTAGTCGCGTTCGGCCTGGTCCGGAAGTCCGGCGCGCAGATTCAGCACACCGGCATTGCTCCAACTGGTCGCGTAGGCAGGATCCAGTTGCACCGACACCGCCGCATGGGCGCGCGCCGCATCCAGTTGCCCGGCCGCCATCAACTCAACGGATCGATTGTTGTAGTAGTGCGCCAATAGCCGCGCATCACTGACCCGTGCCGGCGGATCGCTGGCGATCACTCGGTCCCAGGCAACGTCCACCGTCAGATTGCGCTGACCGAGACGGATACCGGCGTTGACGTGAATCGTCCGAAATATCGTATTGCCCTCGCGCCGCCAAGCCAGCGATTGCGCGATCTGCTGACCGTAGGCCTGAAGGCCAGCCTCACGCGCCAGCACCACGGTAAGCAGGGTAAAACTCAGGCAATTCGCCGTCCGGGTCTGATACGCCTCCGCAACGGTATAGGTCGCATCCTGCGCATAGCGCATGCCCAGTCCCTCGGGCATGAACAAGAAATCCACCAGCCGCTCCATCCGCTGCTGCGGGTCCGTCGCCCGATCGATCACATAGGCGCGAAATTCCTGGCGCAAGTCTTCCGGAATCCGCATCATCTCGGCCGGATCAGGCGAATTTGCTTCGGCCGAAGGCGCAAGCATCGGACCCTCGATCCCTGCGAGCATCAGCAGTCCGCCGAGCAATGGACCGATCATCTCGAAACCCCGCCTCATCGGCGAACCGTGATGGGTAGAGTGTAGCCCCGAAATTGCCGTGGGCGCTGCACCGGGTCTGGACTGCGTCATCTCCGCAAGATGCCGCCAAATTTGATGCAGAGATGCGACGTGGTTGCCCTGCGCCGCAGGCGCTCGACCCTGACGTGCACTGCTGGGATTCGAATACAGAACGGTATGGCAAGCAATTCACTCCGGGCGAGGTCTGCGTAAAAGCAGCGACGTCCGCAACAATTGCATGCAGATGAACGGCCGGGCCGAAGTGGATCCAGCAGATGCTGCTGCGACAAGCACCCAAAAAAAACAAGGGCCTGCGCGGTCTGAACCATCGCAAGCCCTTGATTTTACTGGTGCCGGAAATAGGAATCGAACCTACGACCTCATCATTACGAATGCTCAGTTATCTGCCTTCAGAGCATCGCAATGTCTAACACCAAACCCCTGTAAACAAAGCGTTTAGCCCGGACTGACCATAACGCTTGCAATCACTGGGTAACTGGGTCTATCGTGCACGAAGTTACCCCATTTGTTACCCGGAGCGACCTCATCATGCCGGCAATGAAGTACACCGACCGAGGCTTGGACGCGCTGGTCAAGCAGCGCCACAGCACCCGAGTGGACTACTTCGACTCAGCCACCCAGGGGCTTTGCCTGCGCGTCGGCGCTCGGGCGGCGACGTGGTACTACTTCCGGCGCGTAAACGGAAAGCTTGTCCGCATCGCCCTTGGCACATACGCCGAGCTGGGCAGCTCCAAGGGGCGAGCATCCTTCACCGTGGCGCGCGAGCTGGCCGGCAAGGTCGAATCAACCCTGGCCGCAGGACTACACCCCAAGGCCGAGCAGGCACGACAGCGCGCTGCTGATCGGGAATCGCGCGACCTGGACCATGACCGAATGGTGAAGCGCGTCGCCGAGGCTTGGAAAGCCCAGCACCTGCAGAAACTGGCGGCAACCACAGCAGCAGCCTACGCACGGGAAATTGCCGGTTTCGTCGCCGCGTTCGGTGATCAGGACATCGGCACCGTCAAGCGTGGCCATGTGGTCCGGTATCTGGATTCGATCAACAAGCGTTCACCTACTGGCGCATCCGCCAACCGCGCGGCCGTGGTGATCCGTCTGTTATTCGCATTCGCCCGCGACCGCTACGACTTGGAATCAAACCCCGTCGCCGACATCCGCAACCCTGCCAAGCAAGGCAAGCGCAGCCGCACCCTTGACCGAGCCGAGATCAGGATTCTATGGCGCGCTTGTGAGCTGGCAGGCTACCCGCACGGCCATGCACTTCGGTTTGCTCTTTGTACCGGCCAGCGCATCGGCGAGGTCAGCGACATTCGTCGCAGCGACATCGATTCAAATGGCGAGTACTGGATTCAGACCGAGAACAAGCCCGGCCGGCGCATCGATCTATATCTCGCGAGCCACGCGCAGGCGATCTTGGCGGACTGCCCAAACTTCGGAGCGCAGGCGCCCTACTTCAGCGCCAGCACCGACGATGAAGGCGAAGCCCGGCCCATGCGCCGCGATACGTGGAGCCACGCCATGCCCCGGCACATAACGCCGCGACTTGCCGAAGCCGCCGAGGCGCTCGGACTGCAGCCGATAACGAAACCTTGGACACCCCACGACCTGCGCCGCACTGTGCGAACCGCGCTAACGGGCTGGTGTCACGTCTCACCGGATACCGCCGAGCGTGTACTGAACCACGCCATGAGCGGACTGCGCGCCAACTATGACCACGCCGATTATCGTCCGCATGTCGCCGATGCACTCAAGCGCTGGGATCAGGAATTAGCGGCCATCCTCAACGGAGGGAAGCCGCAAGTAATCTCGCTATCCGACCGGAAGCGAGCAAAGCGGCGGACAGGGTGACTTCACCACCCTGCCCGCCTCACCACCACTGAAAGGAGATTCAGCAATGGCTATCCAAAATAATACAGCAGCACCCGATCCCGTCCGCCTTGTCTGCGGAAACTGGCTGGCGTTTGCGCACATCACTAACACCGAGTCCAACACCAGCATCAAGATGTCCCGCGAGCTGGAGCAATGCGCCTGCGACGTATTGGAACTGTGCGAAGCGGTCGATCGCGAAGTGGACGGCAATTGCGTCATTGACCCGGAGCTGGCCCGCTCAGCGGGAAAGTTGGCGAGGCTGGCGACCCAGCTTGCAATCGACCTTCGCGCCGCAGGTATCCGCCTTGCAACTGCAGGGGTGGCGCAATGAAGCCTTCAGCAACGGAAACCGAACAGCAGACCCGCCTCGCGACACACGCTGAAATTGCGTCCCAGGACTTCGACCCTGGCATGACAGAGGCTGAGGCGGAGGATTTTGAGCGCGCCGCACGACTCGCACGTCATGGACAGTTCCGCAGAGCCGCGCTGGCGATGATGACGCGGTCAAGGCGGGAAATTATGGCTGTGCCAGACAAAGAACCAGAGAAGACTGTCGAGACTTTTCTCGATCTGATGGAGCAGATCAGATTCGAGATTGACTTCAACAGTGAGGCAAACGAGATGCTGAAAGCGGCCCATATCCGCTGCCTCATAATCACATCTGCGTTGATCGAGCAGCACCCCGAAATTGCCGCGATGGAGTCTCGGCAATGAGCGCGACGGTTCACTACCTACCGACCGCCAACGGTCCCGTGTTCCCACGCAAGGGCCCTGGCCGCTTGCCTGCTGGTGTAGCTTCAATGCGCCGTGCCCGAGCCCGACGCACGGAGTCTGCCGAGCCTGAGCTAGTCGATGCTCTGCTGGAGGCAGCGCGCACGGCGTTTCGGATGTTGCAGGAGAGGCAGGCGGCGCTGAATCGACTCGGTCGCGATCAGCTTAAGGAAGATGTTCCTGAAGCTGAAAAGGGCCAATCCCGCGACAAAGCTGGCGAGCGAATGGGCGCGTCGGACGGGCCACAATGAGCGCCTTCGATGCTGAGCGCAAGGCCGAAATTCTCGCGAGCGTAACCACGACCGCCAGCAAATTGGCTCAGGCGAGGGAG
>JAYSZM010000129.1:0-43200 GCA_043738015.1 Lysobacterales bacterium | reverse complement strand
ATAGAGCGTGGCTTGCCGCGCTGATCTTGCCCTTTGCCAAAAGGATCAAAATCAGCGCGGCAAGCCACGCTCTCCAGGAGCAACATCGAGATCAACGGCAGCGCGGCAAGCCACGCTCTACAGAAGCAGGATCAACATCAAGCGGGGCAAGCTCCGCTCTACCCTGCCATCAGCCAGAAACGCCCGCCTGAAGTCACAATTTTGACTCCGGGCGATCAGATGGGTGAATTAAAAATCGCCCGCAGGGTCCGCATGGCGTGAGCAAGGCAAGATTCGCTGGCTTCGCAATGGCGCCGGCGTCCAATTCTGATCCAATCTTCCGAGTTGATGGAGACACCACGACTGATGGCCATTCGATACGCGTTGAGAGCTTTGAAGCGCACACCGGTCTTCACGATTACGGTGATTCTCACGCTCGCTGTGGGCGTTGCGTCAGTGGCTTCGATGTTTGCCATCGTGTATGGCGTGCTGCTGGCTCCGCTGCCGTATGGGCAGCCGGATCGCCTGGTCAGCATCCGTCTTCAGGCACCAGAATCAGGCGAAATCCGGCAGCCGCCGGCCCTCCAGGTGACCTACGCACAGAACGCTCAGACGCTCAGCGGCGTCGGCTTCTACCGAACTGGCAGCAGCAACATCTGGACCGAAGGCGACAACAACCCTGCCGAAAGCGTCGTCGCAACCTGGGTGACCGCGTCGATGATGCCACTGCTGCAGATCCCTCCGTTGCTGGGTCGCTCGTTCACGGCCGAGGAGGAACTCCGTGGTGGACCGGACGCGGTCATCCTGAGCGAGTCCGAGTGGCGAAATCGCTTTAATGCGGCGACCGATGTCATCGGCAAAACGCTGATCGTCAATAGCGTTCGTCGCCAGATTGTCGGCGTGATGCCGGCACGGTTCTCCTTTCCGCTGTACCGCTCGGAGACACGCGTGTGGCTTCCCGCCAAGCGCGTCGACAACGCGAGCGTCGGCGACTTCGCCTATTCGGCCGTGGCGCGGCTCGCTCCGGGCATCACCGTTGAGCAAGCGCAGCGCGAGCTCGTCGCGATTTTGCCGACGCTGGCGGAATCGTTCCCGCGTCTGGAATCAGGGAGTGCAACAGCGACCTGGCTTGCCGATGTGAGACCAACTCCAGTCGTGGTGCCCTTGCGCGACGAGGTCACCGGTACCATCGCGCGCACGCTATGGGTGCTGGCCGCAGCGGCTGGGCTGGTTCTGCTCGTTGCCTGGGCGAACGTGGCCAATCTCCTGCTGATCCGCGCCGACGGCCGCCAACCCGAGCTCGCCATCCGCGCCGCGCTCGGCGCCAGTCGACTGCGCACTTCCAGCCATTTCCTCGCCGAGGCACTACTGCTCGGCGTGGCGGCCGGTGCGCTTGCGCTGTTGGTTGTGCACGGCGCCGTCGAGACGCTCGTGGCCTTCGGGCCGGCCGACGTTCCCCGACTCGCTGAGCTTGGCGTCGGCCTGCCTACTGTGGCGTTCACCGCGTTGACCACGGCCGTCGGTGTATTCGTTTGTGCCGCCGTGCCGGCCGGGCGATTCTGGCGCGCGAGTCTGTCGCACAATCTGCGCGAAGCCGGGCACGGCGCCTCGGCAGGAAAGCTGCGGGTTCGCCTGCGCGCAGCCATCACCACGCTGCAGATCGCCGTGGCGCTGGTCGTCACGATCGGATCGGGCCTGCTGTTGCGCAGCGCCTATGGCCTGTACCACGTGCATCCGGGGTTTGACTCCGCGCAGGTGACGACGCTCAGGACCCAGCTGCCGTTCGCACGCTATGGCGATTCGGCCACGGTGGCGTTCTACGCGCGCTTGACCGAGCAGGTGCGCCTGCTGCCGTCAGTCCACAGCGCGGGCCTGACGATGAAAGTGCCGCTCGGAAGCGGTGAAACACTCGAGCAGACGTTTCGCGTGGACCCCCAGGGGACAAGCCGATCGCTGCCCGTGACGGTCGTCGACGACGGGTACTTCGCGGCGATGTCGACCCCGCTGCTCGCGGGTCGTGGCTTCCACCAACTCGAACGGGAACGTGGCACGGATATCATCATCAGCCGGCAGGCAGCGGCCCTCCTTTTTGGGGATTCGGTAGGGACGGCATCGGTAGGAAAGCGATTGACGCTCGCGCCGTCGGGATTGGCGTACACCGTCATCGGTGTCGTCGGCGATGTGCGCGAACAGGATCTCGCGACGGCGCCTTCGGCCATGGTCTACCGGCCACTGGTCGTGCCGATCGATCCGAGCGTCGAGCCGATCACGCGACGAAACATGGCGCTCGTCGTGCGATCGAGCGGAGCAACTGGCGCGCTCGTATCTGCGATCCGCCGGATCGTGCACGAACTCGACCCGACGGTCCCGATCTACAACGTCGAGGCGATGAGCGATGTGGTTCGCGCATCAACGGCGCGGCTTACCCTTGTGCTCGCCCTGATGACGACTGCCGCAGCGATCACCTTGGTACTGGGCACGATCGGGCTTTACGGCGTGATGGCGTACATGGTCGCCCTGCGCCGGCGCGAGTTCGGTGTTCGCGTCGCGTTGGGCGCGGACCCGAAGCGAATCGCACGCCTGGTCGCTGCACGCGGCTTGCTGCTGGCCGCCGGCGGCATCGCGGCCGGCTTCGTCCTGTACGCGATGGCGGCGCCGTTCCTGCGGGCGTTTCTGTTCGGCGTCAGCGTGACCGATCCCGCAACCCTGGCGGGCGCGACGATCGTTCTCCTGGGCACAGCGACCCTCGCCAGCTGGCTCCCCGCGCGACGCGCCGCACGCGTCGATCCGGCGCAGGCGCTTCGGGCGGAGTAGCAAGCGCTCAAAGCTCTCAACGCTTGGAAGCTCAGGGGATGCCAGGGCGGGAACGTACCGGGATCTCCCTGCTGTCTCTCCTCGAAACGTTCGGGGCGCCGAGCTCGAGCATCCGAGACGATAGCATTGTGTTTAATATCAATGGTTTGTAGCTGATCCCGCGCGCGGGGCCGACAGGCTCGTGGATTGCCTGCGACCGCTGGCTTGCGGCTCACGACATCAGCCTTCTGATCTGCTCTGGTGTCGAGAACGCCTAATCGTGTCAGCTGGAAGAAAAGTCTTTTAGATCAATGCCTCAGGCTGATAGAGCCCTGACCAAAGCGCGCCACAATCGCTGCGTCTGACAGAATAAGGTGCGCAATGTGATGCCACTGACACAATTACGCAGCCCAGAGCGTTCCATCAGGCTCCACACGAAAGCTGCCCGCGAACCTACTTCGTAAACTTGATGGGTCATTGGCTGTGTAGGTTCAAGGCCGAGTTCGTCAGCGAGCCTTCGAAATTCAACGGACATCCTCATGAAGCTAATCGGGCTCGAAAAGGCGGGATACCTTCTCTCTAACCTCAACCGCGACTGCCTTCCGGACTGTGAAGAAGTGAAGGTTGCGATTCCCTACGCCGAACACGGACACAACGAGTTGTTGCTCTTTGATGCCGCACGGCAGCTGGACAAGCCGGTAACGTTTTACGGGCGCATAGATGGCACCTGTCCCATTCATCCAAAGGTCCTCGTGTGGTTCCTGAGCCGCCAAAGCTCCACGGCGGACGTTGAATGTCGTCTCGTACCGCACTACCTCCATGCCAAAGTGATCTGGTGGGTGGGCGTGGGTGCATACATCGGATCGGCGAACCTGACAGACCGTGCGTGGAACCAGAATCACGAAGCTGGCGTCTTCCTGACGCAAGAGGAGCTCGATGCCGAGGGCATGACGGAGCGCCTTGATGGATTCTTTGACCAAGTTGCCACCAAGTCGATCCCGCTGACCGACTCGATCTATCGCGACCAGGTGCGACTGCACGAAAAGCTTAAGGAGCTGCGCAATGCCGCTGATCGTATCCAGCAACAGTTCGAGGATGCACACGAATTCCTTAAGGACCGCAGCAGTCCAATTGCCCACCAGCCAACCCGCAACTCGTTTTCCATGCGGGGGAGGAAGTTCGTGGAGGAGTGGCATGAAACGCTTGCGTACTTGCGCCCAATTGCTCAGCGTGTAGCAGCGCCGGAGAACCGTCCCAGTTGGATCCGGGATGGTATCCCGCCGGGCGTGCAGTGTGACCAGTTCCTGCACGCCTATTACTACAACATCGTTAACCCGAGGTCAGAGAAGAATGCCTACCTTGCCTACTACGAGCGCAACAAGAGCCGCGCCGAGGCAGCAATGCAAGAGGCATTGGCGTGGTGGAAGGAGTCGGATTTTGACTATGAAAACGAACGCCAAATGATGGAAGCATCCGCGCCAGTGTTCGTAGAAAACTTTGCCGAGCATCGTCTTCTCAAACTCGACCGGGACACCTTCGCCGAAACGCTTGCCCGCTCTCATGCGTTCGGCATGCACTCAACTCGGATGGGAGTGGAAGAGCTGGGCTTTACACAGAGCCCAGGCGCGTGGCCGAAAATCCTTGCACACGCCCGCATGATCTATGACGCCCGCTCGAAGAGCGGGGCTCACTCCGGCCCTGAGGTCTTCAGGTACGTGATTTGGGGGCTGGGAGACGTGGCAGAGCGAATCTGGAAAGCCAACAATCATCCCGACTACCAACTTGATGGGATTGGCACATCTACCTTGGGCGAGGTTGTAGGTTGGAGCCGACCTCTCAATTTTCCACCGCGTAATCAGCGTACGAACAAAGCTATCAAAGCGTTGGGTCGCAAAATTAAGGTCAATCCCTGATGCCGCGTTTCCGTGAGATTGCTAACATTGCGTTCAACTGACTGGGACGTGGCCGGCACAAGCAGACTGCACGTTCCGAAGGCAAGCAAGCCAAGCGCACGCACGTTATTCGACAAGCCTTCGAGGGTCCCACCATGAGAAGCTTCCCTGATACAACGATGAGATCGAAGTTGCCAGGGCTCGTTGATCGAAGTCGCCTATATGCGTTGGCACCGAGTTATGCCTATCGCATTGTCGATCCGCACCTCGGATCGCAGGTGTGGCCGGAAGTGCTTCGCGCAGATGCAGCATCGGGTTGATGGAAGTCCGACGGCATGGATGATTTCGATGAGGGCGAAGCAGTTCAGCGGTTGGTGCGTAGGACGGCCAAGAGTGGAAAGGTCGACTACACACCTGCCGTCGTTCTGCATGAGACGAGTCGCTCCCGACTCACCGCGGCTGCCTTCTTCGTTCCACACTCCGACCACACCGAGTTTCAGCTCAAGATCGAAGGATTTACCAAGGCCAAGGATCAGCCCTGGCGATTGAACAAGGAGAAGACGTTCAATGTCGGTGAACCGGGCAGCCGTCAACTGCTCAAATTCTTGCAGACGCATTTGCCGCTGGCGCACCAACAACACGCCGGTGAGTTCATTGTCATGCGGATTTCCAATGGAGAGACCGACTACGGCAATCATGATCCGAAGCAGGTTGTCGCTGCCTTAGCGACGGTTCTTGCTCAGCGAGATCTGGTCAAGCATCTGGCGGGAACGGAGCTCAGTAAAGAGCTCGCCAGCGCATTGCGCGGTTCAATTCGTCTGACGGAAATGCGGGCAGCTGTCGCCGAGCTACGCGCCAAACTCGACGGCGGCGTTTGTGCGGAGCAGCCGTATCAGGAGTGGTGTGAAAGCCATTGCTGGGCGTTTGGCAACGCCTACGTCATTCGAGATGACGTGCGATCGATCTCTGCAGGAGACAACCTGGACTTGATGTTACCTACGGTCATTGCCGGCTATCGCGACATCGTCGAGCTCAAACGTCCCGACAAGGATGTCTTGATCTACGACGCTGCGCACCGCAATCATTACTTTTCTGCGCACGTATCGCAGGCTATCGGCCAGTGTCACCGCTACCTGGACGTGCTACACGAATGTGCAGAGAACGGGTTGCGAGATCACAGGGAAGTTGTGGCCTATCACCCCCGCGCAACCATTGTGATTGGTCGATGGCATGACTGGGATGACGCCAGCCAAAAAGCATTGCATGGTTTGAACCGAAGATTGCACGGCATCTCGGTGATGACCTATGACCATCTGCTTGCGCAAGGTGAGCGCTTGCTGGATATGCTTGCTCCCCCTACAGATGTGTCAAGCCCCAAGGGTCTCAGTGCGGAGGATGACGATAGTCCTTGGTAGCTCTCGCAACTTCTCAACTTCGGATTTCCGCGAGCCACGCATGTGAACTCGTGGTGAGTGGTCAAGCTGCAATGCTTAACAGCTATCAGTCGTACCTCAACTATTGTAGGGTTTTCGTGGGGGTCCTTGAAACCGTTGCCTCGATCGCACCGCCAACAGATCGAGGAGACTACGAACTCGTCGCTCGACGAGAGGACCCGATCTGAGCGAAAGGGGATGCGATGACATTCGTGGTTCCGAGTGGTCAAGAGCGGTTCTTCGACCGGGTGAGGCAGCAATTTGATTCGCTTATTCGCGCAAACGTGATCATGGACGTGTTCACCGAAACCGAACTCGCGAGATGGGTAAGCCAATTTCGAACGAATGAGGAGCGGTACCTCGCTGCGCATTTGCTCAATTCCGCCGTAATCCGGTCTTCGCGTATGGTCGAGAGTAGCTTGCGTCAAATCATAGATCTGATCGCGCCAACTTGTCTGCGCGAGCTCGGGCTGCACGACGTCACCTGCATAGATACCTTTCACGACGATTTGAAACGAGACAAGCCTCGACTGCCTGTCCGTTTTATGGCCGTAGACGGCGCGAGGCTCGATAGTGCCGCCGGAAACAGCGGTGATTCCGTGTTACGAAAGTTCGGTGTGTCCTTTCAAATAGGCGATGGCTATCGCTTGCGGTCAGATGACCCGAGCAGCTTCCAGCCTTCAGAGCCGTTGTTAATTGTTCTCGTGGATGATGTACTGGGGACAGGGAGCCAGTTCATTCGTTTCATTGACCGCTACCAGCTGAATCCTTCGCCTGGAAACGTGCATCTGCTCTACGCACCACTGCTGGCTACGAGTGCCGGGCTGGATGAAGTGAGAAAGAACGTTCAAGACTTTAGAATCTGGCCAATCGAAGTCCTCGGGCCTTCCGCCGACTTCTTTTTTGGACTCCCAGATAGCCCCGACGTCTGGAGTCGCGATGGTTCCAATCAGTTGGTCGATGTCTGTTCGTTCTATGAACAGATGATGGATACGCGAGGCGTTCCACGGGAGACACGTTACTCACAGAATCTCACGGTCATAATGCATGATCGATGTCCGAACAATACACTGCGCGTTTACTGGCACGATTCGACCAATGCCCCGGTCTGGCACGCGTTGAAAGCGAGGTAGCGAATGACTGATACAACCCGCCAACCAGCCGATGAGTTTGCTACAAATCGTGCCGAACAGGTGGGCCCTGACGTGACGGGCGCATTCATTGTGCCGCCATTCTTCAAGCGCCTAACAATCGATCGTGAACAAAAATCCTTACGTGTTCGTGGTGGACGTGGTTGTGGCAAGACAATGTTTCTCCGTTTCCTCTCTCATGACAGCCAGCTCAGCCCGTCGAAAAGTCTGATTGACCCGAATCTGTTTGGGAGCGGCATTGGTCTCTATTGGCGTGCTGATATCGGCTTCTGCGACATCCTCAAGGCCACCTGGTTGGGGGATCGCGTCGCCGACGCCGCATTTCGTCACCACGTAACTCTTGTCGTAGTCGAGGCCTTGTGCGACTTCGTTAGGAATCTTGCCAATAGCCCACTGTCGGGCGGTGCCCCAGATCTTCGTGCGCGTTCGTTGCCTCGTGACGCCTTATATGCGTTTGCTGGCCCAAAAACCTACGCGGACTTGAAGTCTTGGGCGTCCCTACAGCGAGTAGAGCTCAGCATGTGGGCGCAGAATCCAGACCGCACAGCACCTACATTCCAGCGTATTGATGACGTTCTAGGTGGCTTGGCGGATGACATCGCAGGAGCTGACGTCCGGCTGTCAAAGCTGTTTTTTCGTATATTTGTGGATGAGTATGAGAACTTAAAGGAAAATCAAAGACGGGTGATATGCGACCTCATAAAACATTCTCAGTCAAGATACTCGTTTAATTTCGCAATGCGTCGCGACTCGGTGCAAGAATTCTGGACCAGCGGCGCAGAGCAAGTTGTCGACGTACACGATTTCAGAACGATAGATCTTGAGGAGTTGCTCGGTTACGACCGAGATTTCGAACTAATGGCAGCTGAACTGCTACTTATGAAATTGGAGAAGCAAGGGTTGACAGTGGACTGCCCGCTGTTTGATGCCGGCCGTCTTCATGACCCGGAAAGGCTGGAAGAGCGACTGCAAGATGACTACGTGCGAGCGGTTAGAGCCGCGTCGCGGCGAATTTTTCCGTCAATTAAGGCACCTGAACTAGCTCAACGTATTTTCGATAGTGACGATCAGCCGCTGCTTAGTAGATTGAGCCGGCTCGCTACTCAAGGCCTTCGTCGGCACGCAGCGACTACAAATCTCAAGGCGGAGGATTTCATTCTGCTGAGTGCTCCGTCAGCCAGCATAGTTGCGGCGTTTGTGCTCAATCGCTCGAAACCGAGCCCGGCGGAGGTGCTCGAAGCCCTGAGGGCATTTGCTGACAACCCGCACGCACCCAATCCGTTTCCAGACTGGATCGAGAACAATCTCTACGGGGCTCTGTTCCACCTGTACATGGGTCTTCCTCAGCGGCACAACCCGCTATACGCCGGCTTCGACACGTTCTGCATTTTGGCATCGCCGAACTTGCGTTTCTTCATCGAATTCTGTCATTCGGCATTGCGTGTCCATGCAAGTGAGTTGCCAATGGTGGGTAAGGAAATGCCGCCGATCTCCATCGAGCAACAGGCGCAAGCGGCGTTTGAGACCAGCGAGTTGTTACTTGAAAAGGTTGCCCAACTGGGAGAAGACGGACGAGGTCTCCAGCGTGCGGTCAAGCGTCTAGGCCGCCTGTTTGAGATAGCCCATCAGCGCTCGTCACAGAGCGAGCCCGAGATCAACCACTTTTCGATTAAGGAAACGGAGCGAGCGGGCTTGAGTCAAGAGACGCAAAGTATGTTGCGGCAGGCACTTATATGGTCCGTAATCTACGAAGAGCCTGATACCAAAAATAAGAACGGAAGCACAGCCGTTCAGACTGACCACGTTCCCAATCCAATATTCAATCCCCGATTTGGAATTAGCTATCGAAAGCGAAGGAAAGTATTGCTGCGAGCTGACGAGGTCAACACGTTGTTCACTGGCAACGATGAGGCTGTCGAAACTCTGCTAAAGCACTATCGCGATCGCTGGAGTGATGGCGAAGCCGGGCGATCCCCGGATCTGTTCTCATGATTCAGTTTGTTGACCTACGTACTCTTTCCCTTGGGCAGCGGGCTGCCCCAGAGCGTTATGACGTGGCGTTTGTTGGTGAAACTATGGACGATCGGGGTATTCTTTGTCGAGAAATCGCGGCTCAAAGCGCGCCTCGAACTGTAAGGGTTTCCTATCAGCCATCGGTCCCGGCCCTATCTCTCGATGGAGAGGTTCTTCGTCCCTCAGACATGGAGGGCATCCGTCGGATTGCAAAAGCGCAGAGCGTTCTTCTTGACGCTACATCTCTGGACTTCGTCGAGATGCTGCTTCTTTGCAGGGCAATCTTAAAAGTACCCGGCGCAAGGGTCGGGTTTGTCTATGCTGAGCCGCAACGATACGTTCCCGTACAGGGCCAACCAGGCGACCCGCAGGAGTTCGCTTTTTCAGATCGATATCAAGGCAACTTCGCAGTTCCTGGCTTCGCCCACGAACTACGCGATGATGCGAAAGGCTATCTGGTAGTTGGGGCTGGCTATGAGTCAGACAGGTTGCAGCGCATGTTGGACGACGATGATGGGGCGTTCATTCATCACACCACGCTTATTTTTGGTGTCCCGCCCTATCAGACGAGCTGGGAGTTACATGCATTTCTGCCACATTTGAAGTTGCTGGACAGCAAGAAGCTCAATGTGACTTTTGCTGCCGCGAACAATCCAAGGGCAACGATGCTACAACTTAAGCAAGTCTCTGAAATTGTGATCAATCACTCGGACGCCCAGTTGCTTGTTGCGCCATTGGGATCCAAGCCGAGCAGCATAGGGATGGCGCTGTTCTCATGCCTCCGTGACAATGTGCGTCTGAAGTATGACTTCCCTGTTCGGATTGCAGGGCGGACTCAAGGCGTGGGATCGGTTTATCGTTACCTTGTCGCCAATCGTTCATAGCGCTAACCGCGCGGGATTGGCATAGTCATCAGTGATTCCACCGTCAAATACTTTGCACAGGAACCGCGCGCGTTTTTCTCGCGCCACATCAGTCCGAGAGGACTCTCCAGTGTTTCGAGCACAGCCTTTCTATGGCAGCGAGGCACGCGGATACGAAACACCGCCTCGGTATGTGGAGAATATCCGCTGACGACCGTTGCCTGACGAAGCAGGCAACGAGTGCCCACGCGCGGCACCAAGACATCGCCGGCCACCGCCATGTTGTGGTCTGACACCTCTCGGCTAGGGTTCAGGCGCATCCTGGTCGTGCCACCAGAAAAATTGCATGTATGCACATGGCTCATACCCGCTTCGCGGAATTGAGCATGAGTTTGGCTACCGCGGACGATGTGCGCGCCGAGATCGGATAACGTCGGTGCGCCTTTAGCTTGCTGGCCGATGCACGCAATCAACTCATGATATCTATGGTCCCAACCAGCTTCCGCACCGACATCACCTTGGCTGAGTGCGATCGTGGCTTGCTTGTGGCCATCTTTGCTTGCTCTATGCAGTCTCACCCCTTGCACGCGCAAGCCTGATGCGCGTTTGCGAGCGACAAGAAGAAACGTCCTGACCTCAACACCAGGAAAGGCGCCGTCTTCGAGAGCGTAGACGTCGATACGACACGCATTCGAAGCCAACTCGCTGCGCAAAGCCGAGAATGCTGAGTCACAAACGAGGGACGAGGCGATGATGATCGCTAACTCGCCCCCCGGCCGTATCCTTTGCCAACTCTCCCAGAGAAACACGACGTCTCGACGGATCCATCCGCCACGATTCACCTCAGGAAATCGACATCGAAGATCACGGTTTACGCGATGCGCGGGATGCTCTCCGTAGGGAGGATTGCCGATTGCGCTCGAATACTGTTCGTCGCCCAGCGCTGCATTGATCAATCGGCTATCGAGTACATCGGCACGCACGATGCGGGTATCGCCGCCGATTTCTTGAAGCGCGGGGACCAACGCAGCATCGACTTCGACTGCTGTGATGGATGCCATGGGGAAGCGATTCAACACGGCTCGGATTAGCGCACCGTCGCCTGCTCCTAACTCAAGGAGAGAATCAGGCGCTTTTCTCAGCGAGCGCGCGACAGACATGGCCAACCCCGCAGGGGTGAAGTACTGACCCAGTCGGGTGGATTTCGCGTGCCGCGAGGAAGTCGATCGGTAGCGCATTGACTAATTATGCACATAATCAGACAATTCGCAACACACTAGACTGTCGTTTTGGGGGCTGCAATCGCTACTTTGCATGACTGGTCGACACGCTGGGTTGACGCGAGAGAGCTCAAGGATCACTCGCGCCTTTCGTATGGGCGTGAGGTTCGACGATTTCTTGCTTGGTGTGAGAAGAATCGATTGAGCCAGATAGCCGAGCTGGACGTTCCCACAATAGAGATGTATTTCGACGACCTGGCCTCCGTGCAACCAGAAGCATTGGCAAGGATCAACGCTATGAGGCCCTTGTCGCCAGGCTCACAACTGCAGGCACGTCGTATTGTTGGCCTCCTGATCAGGGACGGGATACGACTTAAGTTGATCGATGCTTCAGCGCTCGATTGTCATCGTGCCGGTAACGTCATTCCGATCACTCGTCTGAGCCCTTCGGAAGACGATGTAGTTGCCTTGGTCAACGGATTGTGGCAATCGCTTCACCGTCACAAGCGGGGAGCAAAAATGGATCGCAGATGGTTCGCCGCGGGACTTGCATTCTGGTGCGGAGCGTCTTCGACGGAGATGGCCTCGTTGAAGTGGGAGCATGTTCGGTTTGAGAGCCGGCGCGCGGAGGTCTTGCTGCCAGAGAGAACGTTGGGGACTGCGAATTGGCAGGCATTGCCAATGATTCTGAGTCGACCGCTACTGGATTGGCGCAGGGCCCATGCGCCCTCGGCCGGAGAGCCTGTTTTCTCGAACGGCTATAAGGCGGCCGTCACAGATCGTACTATCGTTCGCTGGATTCGAGATGTGTACCAACGTGCGGTTCCGGATAGCGAGCCCGTCAACACTCGCAAGCTAAGAAACGCGTTCATTGTAAGCGCGCGTCGATGTGGTTGGCCAGACACGGAAATCGCCGCGAGAATTCGACGCTATCGGGTTTCACTGCCGTCCGATAGACTTAAAACGAAGGAACTGAATCGCGCGTTGGATGCACTTGAGCGCGATCTTCACGTTGCTGTGACGGGTATTGGTCGAAGAGTCATTCTCGCACATCGCTGACACACGCCTCTCGTCCGCGCGCGGTGATGGCTGACGCACAAATGCCGTTCTTGCATTGACGGAGTCGAACTATGGAACTCAGCGAATCGCAACTCGAAGAGATTCGGCTCTCCAGAGCTTCGAGTTCCTCCACACTGCGGTCGACAGTTAGCGCACTTGAAGAGATTCTTCACCAGCCGATCCCAGTCCTCGATCACGGATTCTTGCGTGTAGTGGACTACATGGGCAGTGACGATGCCATCGTACAGGCAGCGCGCGTCTCTTATGGGCGTGGTACTCGCAAAGTAAGCGATGATCGCAGCCTCATCATGTACCTGATGCGCCATGCACACACAACGCCTTTTGAAATGGCGGAAATAAAGCTTCATGTGAAGCTGCCAATCTTCGTCGCACGTCAGTGGATTCGACATCGGACAGCCAGCGTAAACGAATATTCGGCGCGGTACTCAATTCTCGACAAAGAGTTCTATATCCCGTCGCCGGAGCAACTGGCGGCTCAGTCTCAGAATAACCGCCAAGGGCGTGGCGCGGAGCTCAGTGCCGACGAGGCCCGCCAAGTGATGGATCTGCTCCGCCGCGATGCCGAACAGACGTATCACAGTTATCAATGGATGCTGAACGAGTCATCGTCTGAAGATGGGCATGATGCGAACCGATCAGGGGTTGCCCGTGAATTGGCGCGTATCAACTTGACACTCAATACTTACACGCAGTGGTACTGGAAGACCAACCTTCATAATTTCATGGGATTCTTGCGTCTGCGTGCAGATCCTCACGCCCAGTTTGAAATACGTGCCTACGCCGAAGTGATGCTAGGTCTCCTTGAGCGCTGGACACCACACACGTATGCGGCATTCATGGAATATCGACTTCAGGCAGTTCAGCTATCTCGTAGCGCTGTCCAAGTGATCAAAAGATTGCTATCAGGCGACAAGGTCACAGCGAAGACAAGTGGTCTCACGTCGCGCGAATGGCTCGAACTCGTTCGACTCTTCTCTCTCGACGAGTCGTAGGTGAGGCCACGCGGCAGTATGCGACGTCGGGCGCAACATATGAGACTCGCCTGAGTCTGTTGCTCCCTTTCCAACCCATGAGTCCAGGAGCAAAAATGGTCAAGCTTGAGTTCAACGGCAAGCCCTTTGATTCTGGGGCATTTGAAGACACGCTCATGGCAGCTGCGTTGGAGTCGATCGTCGAACAGATACGCGAACGCGTTGGAGGCATCCGCGATCCTGACACTGGTGAGTTTCCGACAGTGGTGGTTCGCGCCACGTCGTTGTCCGACATGCAACTTCACATTGAGGGCTCTGAAGCCCTGATCGCTCAGGTTCGCGATGCGCTCGGCGTCACTGAGGACGCGGACGAGGCAGTTGAAGATTCGAGCGAATCAGCGTCGCCCGGACCTGCGACATCTCTGCCACCGAAAGTTTTTTTAAGCTATGCCTCCGAAGATCGCCCGCGTGCAAATAGCATTGCCCAAGCGCTCATCAGTCAGGGGATCGACACTTGGTGGGATCAGTGGGAAATCCGCGCTGGTGATAGCTTGCGGCAGAAAATCGATGCAGGCCTGGACGATTGCACGCACTTTCTAGTCCTGCTGACGCCGAACTCATTGACTAAGCGTTGGGTCAATCAGGAGATGGATGCAGGACTCGTACGCATGCTCAATGACCGCATTGTGTTTCTTCCGGTGCGGGCTGACTTACCGGCGCGTGACCTGCCTGCGCTATTGCGTGGAATACATTCGCCGGAGATTCGTGACCTGACCACTGATCTTCAGCAACTGATTCATGACATCCACGGGATTGCCCGCAAACCGTCGTTGGGGCCGCCACCTGCGATTGCCGCCCAGGCGGTGCGCAGCGGCTCGTCTCCTGCTGCGACAGCGTTAGCCCTCGTGTTCGTCCAGCACACGGAACAAGCCGTCGACCTCGACCCTCAATTCTCCAGGGATCAATTGTTGACTCTAACTGGCCTGTCTAAGCATGACCTGACCGACGCGATATACGAGTTGCGTGGGCGCGTGACGGTCCATGAATACTCCGGAGGAGCCTACGTGGTGGCAGAACCAGAGCTTTACGCTGACTTCGACGCGCTTTGGCAGCCATGGGTGCCGGCCGAGGACGCATTGCGGCTGGCCTCTGATCTGCACAATGACCCAGACTTTCCGTCTGATTCTGGAGCCATCGCCCAGCACTATGGCTGGACGCCGAGACGCCTTAATCCTGCACTCGCCTATCTGATGGCACGCGAACTCGTAGAAGTGGATACCAGCATCGGCGATCACTCCTATCTTGGACATCGGGTGAGTGCAACCGACGCTACCCGCCGTTTCGTCAAGTCACGTAGCTTGAAAGTCGTAAAGGGACCCTGATTCGTTCTTGCTTTCACGAACAACGGTATCTCCGATTACTCTTTGCGCTGATGGGTTAGTTTCTACAGCCATCGCGACCGGCATGACGCTAGCTCCGAACTAGGCGATGAATAGCCAGTACGGCGTAGGCCTCATTGACGCGGCGAGCCTCATTTAGCAATGCGGCTGGCTCTTCGGTCGTCTTCACTTGCGTCTTCGCGGGCGACAACCGTTGCACCAGAGTTCGTCTCGTCATTTCAATGGACTCCCAACTTGCGCCTGGTGTGGCCTTCAACAACTTGTAGGCGTCCGCAACCGGCATCGATGGGGGCGCACCAGCAGCTCGTGATGGTCCGCTCGGCGACTCCGTCGCTGCCAAGCGAGCGGCCCACAAGTCTGGCTGCGGTAGTGCGGGAGCAATTCCAGAAGGTGTCGAAGTCAACGCCGTGACCGAGGTCGATGCAGGAGCGCATGCAGATGTCGTACCTGGAGTTTGCAGAGATCGCTGCACCTCGGCCAGGAGGGTCACGGCGCGGGGCACATGTCGATGCTGCAACTCGTCCTGTAGCTGCAACAGTGCTGCTCGATCAGCCTGCCCGCGCTTGAACATCTCCTCCAACTGCCCAATGCCTTGCTGCATCAGAGGACGCGCCATTTTAAGCTACCTCCGGTGTCGTCTCGGCCTCTACGGCGTATGGGTCGACAACCTTGTGTTGAACCCAAATAGTATTGTCGACGGACTCCGCACCGAGTGGCCCGATCCCCAATCCCGTCAAGGTCTGCATCAGGTCGTCGAGCACGGTCTCTCGGCGTCGCACGAAGCTGGACGCGAAGCAACGCCAGAAAGTCCATCCCGCGCGCTCAAGGACACGCTGTCTGGTCATGTCGTCCTGCCACTGTCCGGGACCATGGAACCGATCGCCATCGCACTCCACGGCGAGTCGCCGCCCTTCGTTGCCCTCAACGACAAAGTCGATTCGATAGCCGCCGCATGGGACCTGGGGTTCGACCCGGAATCCGCGCCGCACGAGTTCGTCATACATCTCGAGCTCAAACCCGGATTCACACCGCGCACGAAGTGCCTCGACACGCCTCGCGTCCTGGCGAAACGGTTGTTTGAAGTGACTCAGTACTTTGGCATTTAGTGTTCCTTCCCCAACATCGGCTTCGCTGATCGAACGGAACAGGTACATGCGATCACGCGCCCGTGAAAGTGCCACGTTAAAGCGCTGGTGTAAATCGATGCGATTCGCTGCCGCTCGGCCGCCTGGGCTCATGACCATAGAAATCAACATGATGTCCCGCTCCCGACCCTGGAAGACGGGTGGCGGCCCGACGGCGATCTTTCGCGCAACGACATCGATCGGCGAGATGTGCTGACTAACCAGTTCGTGGATACGCGCGGCCTGTTCTGTGCCCAACAACGTCACCACGCCGATGCTTCGCCCCTCGAAGGCAGGATCCACCAAGATGAGCTTTATCTCGTCTACGATGGCCTTCGCTTCTGCTTCATTCACGTCACCGGCTCGATGTCCGCCCAAGACGAGCACATCGACCAGTGGCGGATCCAAGCGCTCGTTTGCTTTGGGGACGCGAAGCGGCTTGATGTCGTTCTGGTAGAACTCCCTATTGGAGAACTCGATGATCGCCGGCACGCATCGAAAGTGCTCTTTGAGCATCACAGAGTTACCCGCGAAAACAACGCGCGCCAGGTCGTAGATGGACTTATCAGGCGTCATCTCCGAGCCGAAGGGTTGATCGGCCAGAAAACGGCTGACCAGCTCCTTTATTTTTTCCTCTGCAGTGCCCACTGCAGAAGGCGAGACCTGCTTGTGGTCGCCGACGACCAAGACTTTCTTGCCGCGCAAAATTGCGGGCAACGCCCAGATATCGGATTGCGACGCCTCGTCGATGATCACAAGATCAAAAAGGCCAAGCTCGGGCGGAATGGTCTCGGAGACGCGCCATTGCGGAAGTACCCAGCAAGGTACCGCCTGATAGGCGCGGACCATGGCCTCGCGCGCGGTCTTGCGGTGCCGTACTGCACGCACTCCCGTTCCGGCGCCCATTGCCTGCACCGAGTTCAGGTATGCCTGCAGCGCCTGACGCACGGAATCGGGTGAGTTTTGGAACACGCCCAACCACGTTTTCTCCGCAACGAGTTCCTGATAGGTCCGCGAGAGCATTGTCGTGAGCAGCTGCCGTTCCTTGAATAGCTCGCGCACCTTGTGGTGGCCGTCGATCCGATCCAGAAACGTGACTGCCTGTCGCCAGTTCCAGGCAGCCACCCAGGTGACTGGCGTCAGCGTATCGACATCCGTGGCCGGCACAGTCCTTAGACGACGGCTCCACTTGGGCGCCCCGGCCGTTTCGATCTGCGCCGTCGCCGTCCGGATGTCATTGAAGTGGGGCCGTAGAGCCGTCAGACGCGTTAGTTCTACCAAGTGCGATGTCCATTGCGCCTGCAGTGAAACCTCATCGCTGTCGCGCCCGAGGATATTGGTCAGGAACTCCCGCATGTGATCCACGATCGGGCCGCTACACCCGTTCAACCTTGCTAGCAGCTCCTGCACTTTCTTGAGCGCGTATGCCAGACGCCCACGGTCGACATGCGACTGCAGGCTCGCGTGCGCTGCTGCCAGAAACTCCTCGCCGCCTTCCCAGAGCTTGTCCGCCGTTGCCGTTCCCAAGACCTCCTGCAAATGGGGATGAAGCCCCTTGCCGTAGACGAACTGCAGCTTGTGCGCGTCCTCGATGGTCGCCTGCCATTGCGAGAGGGACCGAAACCCGACCTCCAACGATCCGTCCGCCGTCGGGAAACCGAACCCGCCGGCCATGGAATTCCAACGCGCGAGAACCTTCTTAGCGTCCGCTCGCCAACCGAGCAGGTCAGCAGCCACGAGCCAGTCCTTCTCACCGGATGGTGCGGTGCCCGCCAAAGTGACGGCAGCGATCTGCTTTCTCGCTTCACCCTTTCCGAACGGGAACGAGAACGCACTTCGGCCGGCCACGAGGCGAGCGACAGCTTCCTGAAAGTCCTGATTCTGCTCGGCATTCGGAGGAACAACAATCGCTTTGGCCACAAGATTCCGACGACGCATCTCAAGTCGACGCACGTCAGTCACGACAGACATCAGAGCCACCAACAGCGGGTCTTGCTCTTGCATGTCGGCCAGCCGCTTCCTGACGACGCTCAGCCACACGAACTGAGTGCCGTCGAGTCGATTCACCAGTGACCTGCGATCTTCGAGAAATTTCACCAATGCTTGGCCCTTCTCGAATGTCTCCAATCGCGAGTCGACCAACCCGAAGATATTTCCTTCGGAAACGCTCTCGTCAATCTCCCGAGCTTTCACCAGGTCCACATGCAGCGCTCTGAGATCCGGCCAAGACGGAAATCCTTCGGGCGCCGGCAACGGAATGTCCAGATACGACAAGTCAGCACCCGCGGCCAAGCGGCCTCGGCGCAACGCAGCGATGGCGGCGTCATCGAACGGAAGCATGCCATCCGCTATGGGGGGCGGCTCATCGTCCAGCCATTCATGGGCCGGCGCATTCTGGATCACTGACTTGGCCATCTCTTCCGGAGTAACCTCTCGTCCCTGGAAGGAGTAGCTCTTCATGTGCTTGGCTGCGTATGTTGCGACGGTACTGTCTACGTGAGCGATCTTGGCATGTAGCTGGTTGAGCTTTTCTTCCGCTGCGATGATGGTGGCGGCGACACGCGTCGGATTGATCGCCGCTACCCGCGAAGCGATCGTTTGGATCGCATGTTCAAACTGCTTCATTCCGTCCCGCTCATCGGACAGCAATGAGATGCTCAGTGGGCGAATGTCTTCGGGCAGCTTCTCTTGGAGCACGGCCAGCGCCGATTCGCCCTTCGCGGTGACCAGTACTCGCTTCCCTTGGGCAAGGTAGTGGCAGATGACATTGGCAATGGTATGCGTCTTGCCTGTGCCCGGCGGCCCTTGCACGACCACGCCATCATTCGCATGAAGCTTCTGAACGATCGAGACCTGCTCGTCGTTGTAGGGCATCGGGAAGAACAACTCCATCGCCCCGGCGCCGGCATCGCTGGTCGACAGACCGCGGAACGGTTGCTCGGGACGGACACGCACTTCGGCGTCTCCCGGCTGGACAATGCTGCGGATGACCGCGGGCAGGGTGGTCGCTTGCGCTAGCTTTTCCTTGAGGCGCCGGATATCTTGAAGGAAGATGTCGCCCGAACGTCGACGAGCAAACAACACCCAGTTGTTCGTGACTCGGAGTTGGGCTCCGGGCACAGGCAATGGGGCACCTTCGGAGCGAACGTCGTAAGAGCCTGACGGATCGAGGTGGCCAACCGCGGCTTTGAGCGTCCCCTCATACGTTGAGGATTCAAAGGGGTTGAGACGATGAGCGCCTGTGGCTTGAGCACTCTGCCAATAGGCCTCGAGTTGTCGTACGCCCGGTAGATCCATTTCGACGTAGCAATCGGCCTCTAGCCTCGCCTCCACGTCCCTCGGGCGGACCTCAAGGTCGAATGTGCGATCGTTTAGTGTCACCTCGCACGCCTGGACAAGGAGGGGATACTTCACCGGTGTGGCAAAGCCTTCCTTCTTCCAGGCCGCATACCCCATGCCCCAGACGAGCTCTATCGGTGTCTCAGCGCCCTCCGAAGAGATTGCCTGTTGAAGCGAGAATAGCTTGTTGTAGCGCGAGATGGCCTTGCGACGGGGGCGTTCCGCCGAAGCCCAAGGATTCCACTGATTCTCGACGTACCAATTGAAGAGTTCCCGCATCTCGGGATGATCTTCAATCTTCGCACGAGAGACTTCCTGCCTTCCCTCGAAGATGACGCACTCGGCTTTAAGTTCCGGCAGCTTCTCAGGACTCTTTGGCAGCGTGATCCAGGGCTGGAGTTCTTCGTCGGGATCAGGCGCGGGAATTTCCTGCAGACGAGGGAGGCGAAGCCAAATGTCATCGCCTTCGGATTGCAGATTGAACTGAATCTCGGGAAGTGTTCCGAGCTCGTGCTGATGGGCAAAGAAAAAATCTTCGGGAACAGAGAAGGCCGGCTTGGCTTTCAGCTTCTCGACCTGCTCGATGTAGTTGAGCAGGGAAATGACCAGAGGGATTCCCGATTCTTCTTGCGACATCTCGCAGTCCTTTTCGGCAGCCTACATGTTAGTAGTTCGCGTAGGGAGTCGCGAAGTCGGATTGCCGAGGACGGCAAAGGCAAATCCACCCGCGATCCGGTCGCATAACAGCGGCCAGTCATAGTCCGTCCAGATCACTATACCCAACCGCAGTCCAGCCGAGATTCCTGACCAGCGTATCCACTTGGAATGAGATGGTCTCTTAGGTACGTTCAGTGCTGAGTTCCTTGGGCGGTTTCGAGACGTCAAAGCTGTGGACGGCGACGGAACTGGGAGTCCGCTTTTGCCGAAATCCGCGAGAAGCCGAACGTAGTCGGCTTCGCAGGTGACGGACGCGTCTATTTGCGACTGCAGTCCGCTGTAGGCTCAATCTGGATGATTCGGATTTGAAGGGAGGAACCCTCCCATCTCGCGTAGGACACTACCCCGTTCTCGTGTACGTGTACTCGGCTAGCCGGTGGTGCGCACGGGTAGGCAGGAATGAAATGAAAGTCTCCAAAGTATGCGATCCAGCGAGCGGCTGGATAAGACAGCTCGCTTACCCGCGATACGGATTGCAAGACCATAATGAGCAGCACCGCCAGCATCAGGCTGCCTGCAGCATTGGCGAGCGGGAACGCCCACCGATCAACTCGCCGGTGGATTATGGTGCGTGCCATCGCAAGTGCCAGAAGAACCAATCCCGCCGTACCTGTGAGCAGCGCCATTACAAATACCCAGGCAGGCACATAAAACAGCAGCGCAAACACGCTGACGGTTACGTCGAAGTCTTGGGGTGGTAAGCCCAGGCTAGATGCGACCATGTCTCTGGCGATCATCGTCGACAAGATCAACACGAACAGATGCACAAGTGTGATGAGCACCTTTCCCAAGGGATGTCGCCAGAACGCCGCGACATATCGCCAAGCAGCAAGTGTTGTGCCGGCAGCGAACGCGATCGCCGCGGTAGTGACGATCCATTCATGCTGAAGCGGCTTTTCAGGGAACGCCGACAGCGTTAGCCCGCACAGATACGTGGCGAAGCCGAACATGTGTAGTTGGCTTGAAAGACTCCGGCTGTCGTACCAGCGGAATAGGGTCTGGAGCGCACGTCGGCCTTCGAGTATCACGCACTGTCCTTTTCTTGATGAGCCAACGATAGAGCAACAGCCCTCACGATACCGCGACATGGCCGAAGGCACGTTATTCTGCATGCGATTCGACAACAAGCGATTTGCCGCAATCAATCAGAGTGCAGTTGCAGGTCTGTCCCTGGCGATCAAGCATTCGCTTTCGGCACTGCCGAGCAAGGGCACGCGTAGATCACACTTTCTTGTCGCGTATAACCGGAATCAGGTCGTAGATTGAGCGGTCGCCCTCCACGAGCCAGTCGTCCTCGAATTCGTTCGGGCGCCTTCGCACCTTGAAAAGCTTCTTCGGCATGATGATTGGCGGCAACGATTGATCGGGTACGGGCTCTTGGTCGGCCAAGACAGCTGCCGCCCTTTGTTCGTGTTGCGCGATAGCAGAGCGATTTGTCGCAAGCCATTCGAGTGCCGGCGTCGCCACAGCGTAAGTAAACAAATTCGACGACCGGCGGTCGTTCAGTGTGCATGCCCTGGCCCAGACCATTCGACGCCATCGGCGCTCGCTGCGACCAGATACGAGTGACTCGGGTGCCTTCGGGCCGCGTCTTCCCTGCTTCCTCGGCTGCTCGGAGAACTCGGCTCGCAGTTTAGTCTCGGCGGCGGAGAGGCATGCGCTTGAGGGTTCGAAATCGGGATGCCAGGCGAGCATGCGTGTTGCTATGAGGTGGCGCCAGGTATCCTGCATTTCCCCTGCGTACCCATGATGGTCCGAGAATTCATGAGCTGCGCTCTGTAGCAGCAACGCGAGTGCCTTCACGTCGTCGAAGCGCGAAAGATCTTGCGCCTCGCGGTAGATCAATAACAGCAACAGCATGCCGTCCAGCGTTGCAAATCGTGTGGCATCGGGCGGAATCGACGAGTGGCTGAAGCTGTCGTCCACCGCAGATGCGATGGTCGGCTCGTCCATCAGCCCTAGGGCGACCGTGTTGATCACGTCTATGGAATCAAAGCGCACCAGGCCATGTGCTCTTAGTTGCCGTTCCATCCACGTTGCCCGATCGGGAAATGCCGGGTCGCGTGCAGCGAGATGTGCCCAGAGTCGATGAAAATATCGAGTACGTGTGTGCTTGTACTTGGAGTGGGCGGTGACATGGTCCAGCAGAGATCTATGCTCACTTGCTTTTATCGCATTCGGATCGTAGCCATCCTTGAAGACTGACTCGAATCGACGAGCGACCACCAACTTCCTAGTCAGTTCGTGGCGAGGTGATGGACGATCCAAATGGGTGACATCGACAACCTCAGCAACGGACAAAACCTCGCCAAGCCAATCCCAGGCTCTTGCCCTATAGGTCGGGTCACCGAAGCTGTTTTTCTTTCGGCCGGAGGTAATAGAGCGGAATCCCAATTCGTGGTCGATCTACGGCTGCTGATCATCTGCTTCACTGACCGTTCTTGTCCACAGACGACCAAACATGACCCTGGATAGCAGTCAGAAGCTTGCCGAATCCTTCCTCGCCCGACTCATCGAGAAGCACGGTGAGTTGATGGACTCTGCTTCATTGGAAGCACTGCTGAGATTCGGAAGCAACCGATCGTTCAGGCGCGCCGCTGCGACTGGCTCATTGCCAGTGCATGTGTTCCGCATTGAAGGGAGGAGCGGCTGGTTTGCTAGAACCGCGGATGTCGCCGTTTGGCTCAGCTCCGAAGGCGGATCTCTCGGAAAAACCGGAGGTGAAGCGCCCGGAACCTGACTCAAGCAGAGTTCAAATTTAGCGAGGCCTACAAAAGCAAACGGCCCGCGCGATAGCACGCGTGAGCCGTTGGCAGATGTGTCGGTTGGAAGCCTGACACCTCTATTATGCCACGCCCGCGTCCTGCGTCAACCATGCGCAGCGAGCGGTCGCGCGCCCGTGTACGGGTAGGCCTCAGTGACTAACCGCACTGAGGAAACGTTTATGCAAACCCCCTATAGCGATGTCCGGTGGCCGCCTTTCGATTCCGGCGACGCCGATGACTCGTCAGCCCCCATCCAACTTGACTGCATTAAGCACAGGGCCCGTGTAATCCGCCCGTCGAAGGGCGTGAACATCCGTGGCTATCAACCCGTACGGAAAGGGCATCCGCTCGTGCCGTTTGAGTCATTGCTGGAGAAGGCAACCATCCAAGCGCTGACGCGCTGCTCGGCGTCAATCTCGATAGTCGCGCAACCGATAACCATCCACTTTCGCGTCGCAAAGCAGTGCTACAGATACACGCCGGATCTGTTGGTTGAGTTCTCCTCACTACCGACGCAACTCCAACGGCTTGGCTTTGAAGCGCGGACCTTGATCGAGTGCAAGCCCAATGACCGGCTTGCGGCGGAGCGCATCCGGATGATTCGATGCTTTCGCGCAACACGCTTGGCGTGCCGAGAACCGCTCGTGCTCATCACCGATCTTCATCTCCGCGCGGGCCTGCTGGAGATACCCCATGAGCGCTAGCGTCAAGGTGGGAAGCCGATGGCTGTGGCGTGGCGGTTCCATAGAGGTTTTGGAAGCTGTCGGCCACATGGTCGTCGCCATTGAATCCGGCAGCGAGGATCTAGTCCAAGTAGCTACCAGTGAACTGCAGCCGTTTCCAGAAGCGAAAAAAGGCCAAACAACAACTCCACTCACGCGGATCAACAAGCAAGATTGGGACCGGGCCGCAACGCTGGCAAGAGAACTACGAGCCATCAATGAACTGAAGGAAGGCCACAGCGAAGCGGTCGGGCGACTCGCGGCTCATATTGGGCTCAGTGTTCGCACGGTGTGGCGCTCGCTCAAGAAATTCCGAATGACTCCGTTGACCACCGGATTGATCCATCGTCAACCAGGTCGGAAAAACGGAAGCCGTGTGCTCTCAGTTGAGATCGAAAAAGTAATTAAAACGAAGATTGAGGAGGTCTATCTCGTGCCAGAAAGGCCGCCTCTTGCGGAACTTTGGCGAGAGATCGACGCCTTCTGCCGGGCGCAGGGCCTTCCCGTGCCAAACAGGCGAACCGTCACGCTACGTGTTGACGCTCTGAATCTACGGAAAAAGTTGGAACGCCGGAATGGAAAGAAGGTCGCGAAGGAGACGTGCGACCCGGTGCCAGGCCATCTTGATGTGACCGAACCGCTCAAGAGAGTGGAGATCGATCATACCCAGGCAGACGTAATACTCCGGGCAAACACTGAACAACGCGAGGTAATTGGACGACCATGGATAACGCTGGCGATCGATTGCGCCACGCGGATGGTGATCGGGTTTTACATTTCTTTTGATCGACCATCGTCAGCGAGTGTGGCGCTGTGTTTGACCTACGCAGCACTGCCGAAAGCGCAGTTTCTAGCCCTAGTGGGCGTGGACGGGGACTGGCCAGCCCAGGGGAAACCCAAGGAAATATGGGTCGACAACGCCATGGAGTTCGACTCGCACGCCATGAGGCGCGGATGCGAGGAACACCAGTTAGGGCTGAATTTCCGACCGGTTGGGTCTCCGGGAATCGGGGGAAGCATTGAGCGACTTATCGGCACCATGATGGGCTATTGCCACCTTTTGCCGGGCACGACGAGCAGCAATGTCGTCGAGCGCGGTGACTACGACGCTGAGGCACGTGCAGTCATGACATTGGACGAATTCGCTCGCTGGTTTACCGAACAAGTGGTCAGTCAGTACCACCTTTCCGTGCACCGCGGGCTAGGCACCAGTCCTCTCGCGGCATGGCGACGTGCAACAGGATCAACGCAACCTGAGCCACCGGCGGACGCGATGGAGTACATGACAGCTTTCCTCCCCGGCGATCAGCGCGGGCTAACGCGCACCGGCGTCCATATCAACAACGAGGAATATTGGTCTGATGCGTTCTCCACGTGGGTCGGTCAGAAGCTGCGCGTGCAGGTGAGCTACCACCCATCGTGGATTCGCCGGGTCTTTGTTCGGCTTCCGGATGGCATGGTGGTTGAGGCACACATCACCAAGCATGGCGTCCCGGACGTCACCGTTCAAGATTGGGGGAAACGGTGTCGAGCCCTGCGCTCATTGGCGTTCGATGCAGAGCATGTCAAAGGCCGCGACAAAGGACGTGCCCGCAACAAAATGCGTGTTCAAGACGCGAGAGATGCGACGTCGAAAGCTCTGCGCACGATGGGGGTGAACACTCCCGCCTCCAACCCATCCGAGCCAGCCTCATCGCCCCCATCCAATGTGCCATTGCTGCCAAGCGGCTATGGGTACCACGTGATCGAATTTTAGGAAGTTCCGATGAATATCGAACAGCAAAACGCAGACGCCCACACACAAGCAACTCCAGAAGCACAGCATGTGGATCCCGCCCTCGAACGCAGTGGATTGTCGCCTCCGGATCCTGTACCCAGCGCCGATGGAGGCCAGGAACCGCCGCGGGAGCAACGCATACGTCGAGTCCTCTTAGGTGCCATCGTCGTGCATCCCCGGATGGGGTGGCTTCTTAACGAGGTTCACTGGATGGTCCAAGAACCGCAGCGGGAAAGAGCGCGGGGATACATCATTTGTGGCGAGCCGGGAAATGGCAAGACCACAATCGCCACCATTCTCAAGCGGCAATACCCGATTGATGGACAAAACATGCGAGCGGGCAATGACCGGTCATGCACCATATCGATCGACCTTGCCGGTGCTCGAACAACGAAAACGGTGCTCACGAGAATTCTGGACTGTATCGGCTGTCCTCACAGCAAGGGTTCCATTTCATACCTGGAGCAACTCGTGCACGATGTGCTCAGACGGATGAATTGCCGATTGCTGATTCTTGATGAGGCTCAAGACGTCCTGCAAGGCCGTCCGACCGAGCAATTGCGGGTGGTCGAAACCATCAAACACATGATGAATAGACTTTGCTTGCCTATCCTGCTGCTCGGAACGAAGGCAGCAGCAAGTGCTTTGAGCGTAGACCCACACATGCAGGCTAGATTTGAGTGCGGCGAGCTTCCGATCTGGAGTAGTGGTAACGACCTGAGCGAATTTCTGAAGCGGTTTGAGAAAACGCTTGGGCTTCGCAAACCATCCAATCTTCACGAAGCAGCAGTGATGAAAGTGCTTGTGGACTCAAGCAAAGGAGTGCTGGCCGGCATGCTGTCTCAACTGAAGTGGGCGGCCGTGAACGCAATCATTGACGGTACCGAGCGCATCACGATTGAATCGCTTGGGCAAAAGGTTGAAAAGCCGAACGTGCAAGTCTTGATGGGGAAGGCGGCATGAATTCCCCACGTCGACCGAAGGAGCGCATGAGGCTTTGGGTAGATCCGCCCTATCGCGACGAGACGTGGCTCTCGTTTCTCGATCGCGCAGCTCAGTTTCACGGAATTCACCGCACGCACTTGATGTCGGCCATCGATCCGGATTTCAGAGTGTCAAAGCGCAATCGAGATTTGGACCGAAGACCGAACGAACGTCTACGGACATGCATCTTCGATGCTCTCGGAACTCGCGATGAAGAGCATGAGTTGCTGCGCGGAATCGGCTTCAGCTGGGTGCTGAATCCGGTCGCTAGAAGGACGTACTGTCCGCGATGTGCAGCGTCGGACCTGGCAGAAGGTGCAGTGCCTTTCTTTCGGTGGCAGTGGGCGTTGGCGCTGACCACGGTTTGCCACATTCACAAGACCCCATTGATGATGTGGCCGCCCTGTCTTCAAACGCTCAGCTTGCGATGGCCCATCCGATGGCTGCGTAACAATACGCCGGAAGGTCGACAGTCTGTCGATTGGCTCGACGCGGACCTGCGCAAGCTTGATGCTCACGAGGCAGGCGATGCTACGGACACTGAGATTGTTGAAATGCTCAATCGAATCCAAGCACCGGGTGTCGAGTTGGAGACGTTCCGTATGCGTGATGGTCAGCGTTCGCCGGCAGGTTTCGAGCCTTTCATGCTGGACGCATTGATCTCGTTGCTCACCGGGCTGCCCGAATATGGCGGCTGCAGACCTTTCTCGGAGCAGTTGCGCCCGGCTTGCAGTCACGAATGGATGTTTTCCTCGTGCCCAAGAGGGATCGAACCGAGGTTAGCGAGGGACGCACTCGACGCGTTTCCCGCTTGCCGCGACGTTGGCTGGCGCCGGTCCGTGCTGTGGTTTGCGGCGCGAGTTCTGCTTGGCGGCATGAGAGAAGTCCCGATGCTCGATGGCTCCACCCTGCCGGCAGGCGATTGGCGAGAGCCTTGGCGGCTGGCCGTAGCGCCTAAAGCTTGCAGTTGGAACGCCACGGAGGTTCATCAAGTAGGAAATTGGCTGGCGAAGACCGCGAGTTTCGCGGGGAGCCCACCGGCGGGATAGGGCTACCGGCATAGAACTAGTACCGGCGAATACCGGCCGGAGCGATCACTCGAAGTGCAGAAAAGCCTTCGAGTGATCGAGAATCGCGCGGACGTCACATCTATTGGAGTTGTATCTGCCCCACGGGCCAGTCGGTGAAAACCGCTGCACAGTAGGAAGCTATGCGGTGCCAATCTATGAACGCCCGGCAGTAGTTGAGCGGCAGCAGAGCATGCGTTAAGGAACGCGGTGTAGGCGTGTCAGTAGGCCGTACGGGCGCTCTTCCTGCGGAAGCTAGCGGTGAAAACTCGACGTAGTGGCGGATGGCGTGATCGCCGGCATCAGCGATCACGGCCGGCACGGTTCGCTGCTGCCCGGTTGATGCTGGGCGCCGTATTGGCCAATTGCTGAGACTTCTTAGCCGTCAGCACCTGCTCGAAAGCGTCCTGAAACAACACTTCATTGAGCGGCTTGGTTGCGCGCAGAGAGATCCAGCCGCGCAAAAGAGAAGATTCGCCGGTCTCTACTTCGACCAACAGCCAGCTCCGTTTTTTCTCAAGCACCCGGATCCACGCACCGATCGGAAGCTCGAACAACACCCCGCTCTTCGCGTTGGGGGCTACGTGGATGACTGTGGGCGTTGACACGGTCGCCCAGTCTTGCGTTTCGCGGACGGCGGTGTCCGCTTGCGTCGGTGCCGCTGGCAAAGCGGCAAAGCGATCCGATAGAAATGGTTTCAAAACACCGTCGCCGAACAGGAACACGATCAGCCACATCACGATTGCGATGCGCATTTCCAGTGAAATAGCTGGCTTCGTCGTAGCCGTGGCTAGAGCGGCATCACCCTCTCTCACCGGGCTTGTTGCCGTTCCAATTCGCTCTGCCGTTTCGAGCACGTCGGCCCAGGACAGCGAATGCAGAAGCTGCTGCGTTTGGGTCCAGCTCGATAGCGAAGAAGTACCCCAATCTGTGGTTTGGCCTAGCAAACGGGCGAGACTCGACGATGTGTCGAATTGAGAGACCAGATCTTCTAACGTAGGAACCTGTACCTGCAGCTGCGCCAGGTAGTCGTTCACATACTTCGCTTGCGACCCGCCCGTAAGGGCTTCGAGTCGCTCCAGTTGATCCCGCATGTAGTCGTCGTACGCACTGGTCTCGAACGCCTGCAACCGAGCCATCTGATCATGCAAGTACTCGGCGTGCGCGTCAGGAAGTCCCGAGATCGTTGCGAGGTTCTCTACGCCACCCAGGATGCCAGCGGAAACGGGATCTATGCCCAGCAACGCCCTTTGTGAGGATGTCGACAGCACATCGGCGTAGTCGACCACCGTGCTGCCTGTAGCTGCGGCGAATGCCTGCATCGGGTCTTCTGACGTCCAATCGCGGCCGAGCGCCACTTCGAGCCAGCGTTCGGATTCACGCTGGGCGATGGTTGCGGCACTGGGGTACAAGTTCTCGCGCCATTGCTCTTGCTGACGCCGTGCCATTTCGCCCAGGCTGGGGTAGAGCCCCTTTGCCAACTCCCCTATAGAGGGGCCCAGCATCCGTTGGATTCGAGCTAGCTCATCAGATGCTTTGAATAATTTCGCAGCGGTGGGGCCCATCAACCGCTTGACGGCCTGCTCCCGCGCCTCATTGACGGATACTTTTTTCGCCGATTTTGGCGGGGCGCCGGAATCTGGCGGGATCTGCCTATCCGCCAGATCTGTGGTCTTGGTTTGCTGCTTCAGCGCCGCCCGTTGATCCGGATCCAGCTTGTCGATCTGGTCCAGGCGAAGGGTCACTTTTTTCATGGTGGGCAGCTCCGCGCGACGTCTGACGATGAGGGATCGACTGCAAATTTGCCGATCGGCAAATTTGCCTCGCTCCTCGAACCAGCTGAGGGGCCGGGAAATCATGCTACACAAAAGTAGCTATGAAGCATTCTATAGGCGCCGCAACCGCAGCGAGCTCCTGGAGCTCGGGACCAAATTTTCAGTTCTGCAAATTTGGTGGGGTTGAGGAATCCTGGCGGTCGATCGGGCTATTCGAAGCTGTTGGCAAACAGCGGCGCATTCGCACACTGAATGTTCGGCCCTTGGCACGGATCGGAGACCCTGATTCCAGCAAGCGGAAACTCAACACCATCACTTACGCCGTCGCCATCGGAATCGGCGATGTCGTGCCGCGTTCCGCTGATGCGCTCGAAGCCGTCGATCAATCCGTCGCCGTCGGTGTCAACATTCGGATACGCATAACCGATGTGCATGTTGCTTCCGACCGGATACGCGGCGGTGTAACCCTGGCTCTCGCGCAAGCCGCGCTCGCTTTCCAGGAAGATCGCGCAGTCGTCTTCGGTCGTGTTGCACTTGCGATAGAGCTTCTCGGCGCTCAGTGGAATGCATGACGGCTCGGGCGTGCAGCGGTTGTAGACGTAGCCCTGTAAGCCACGGAAGTTGAAGCCGTCGGCTTTGGCAGTGTTCACATCAGAAACTGTTGTCAGCAGCAGGAAGTCGCGACTGTTGGTGTTGCAGCCAGCTCCAGTTGTGCAGCCGAGCGGTGTGTTGCGTTTGCGGTCCATCCAGTAGAGCGGCACAAGATTCGGATGCGTGACACTCGCGCGATATTCGGTCGTGAGCACAAATGTGTTAGCCCGTGGCGCAGGAGGTTGCGGGACAGCGGTCGGAGATTCCGGAAATGCCGGATAGCCTGCAACGAGGGTGCCTTGCGGGGTGTAATTCGCCGACTGATTGATGATCAGCGAGATCGCCGCCTGAGGCACTGTGGTGTACGCCCAATCCGTCGCGCCTACGCCGTAGAACGAGAACAGTGGTGTCACTCGATTCTTGACGGTGTTGCTTGCGACATATCCGAGCATGATGCTTGCTGCGGCATCGGCGCGAGGGATGCCATAGCCGAATTTAGCGTCCCAAATGAGCGTGCCGCCAGGGACTACCGACGACTCAACCACGACGTCTCGAACGCCGATCGCATCAACCGTACTTTCCGGATCGCCCGGCAATAGGAGCGGATTGATCGATCGAAGCAGTCCCACCATGCCGGAATACAGCGGCGCGGACATGGAGGTCCCCGTGCAGAACCCTCGACCATCGGTAGGGCTCGAATCGCCGAAACTATCACCACATTCAACCAACGTGTTGTAGTCGATAGAAGGGTAAATCGTCGAATACACAGCCCGCGCAGACAATGTGACCTCTTGCCTACGCTGGCCGGCTCCCGCGGGGGTGAAATTGGACCCGCACTCAGTCCCGAATGGCGGAGGTGGGTTGCCGAACAGCGCAGGATTTATACATTCGTTCAGCCGAACGCTTGCTGGTAGATCGAGTCTGTCATCCCAAAACGTCAGGTCTGGTTCCAGGCCACCAACAGCTGCCACTCGACTATCTCGCGCCGGAAAGTTAATGGAGGTCCGATTGTTCCCGGAAGCACCGACCAGCAGAATGCCGCGGTCGGAGGCATTGCGAATCGCCAGACACCACGCGTCATAAATGCTTGCAGTCGCGCACACATTCAAACTTGCTGGCGTGGCTCCAAAGCTTTGGTTGACGACTTGTACGCCAATATCCGCTGTATAGGTGAGGCCCTGAACAATGCCATATATGTTGTTCCGAATCGTAACGAACCCCGAGGTCAAGCACAATTCCTGAGCCGTTCGCCACGATGCGATGCCGCAGTGTTTGCACCCACCAACCGTGCCATCGGCATTGTCGGGATTGGCACCGATTAAGCCAGCTACATGCGTGCCATGGCCGGCCGCTGAAGCAACCATGAAGCCATCGCCGTCCGGATCACAAACGGCAGAAGTTGCTGGAACTGGCTGCCTCTCATCGACATCGCCGTCATACACCACGCCGCCGGGCGGGAAGCCGGTGCTGCGACCAACATCGCCTGAGTAGACCGTGAGAAAATTGCCCCCCGTGTAGAGACCACCGCCATCGAAAGAAACCAGATCGGGATGGCTGGTGTTGAGCCCGTTGTCCAGAGTGGCTACCAATCCATAGCCGCCGGCCCGCGTCCAAGCCGCTGAGAAGCCGAGGTCACTCACCCAGGTTTGCGGTGGTATGCCCATCGCGATCTCGTGATTCGATGCGCGCTGCGAAGGAGGGGGCCCTCGATCAGGCGGTGTCGCAAAGTCCACTTCCATGGGCTCCGCAGCGTAGAGGACGTTGGGATCTTCAGCTAGTGCAGAAAGAGCATTTTGCAGATTTGCCGAGTCGGGATAGATGACGACTACGTACCGCTCCAGCTGCGCTCGCGGCTCATCGGGGTGGCCATCCATCCAAGCGGCAAAATCGCCGCTCGCTCTCCGTGACAACAAAAAATGGGCGTACAGCGGGCCTTCGGGCACCAAGCCTGGCGTTAGTTCCCCCAAGTACCCAGCCGTGAACGCAACCGGCGCAACCAGTTCAATTGGCAGTGGAGCGTTGGGTGACGTGGATAGCAACACCATCAACGACTTCCCTTCGGACTGAGCGGAAGCGCTGAAACTCGCCACCAAGGCAATTATTGCGAATGCTGATTTGCGACGGCGGACAAAGAACCCCCGTGTAACCAGTAGCACAAGCATAGCCATCATGATCAATGCTCCTGATCCAAGCGTGGGAATAGGCTGTGCAACCGGGCCCTGGGACACAGTCAACTGAGCGGAAGCAACCAATTGAGGATCAGGAAAGAAGCCCGACAGATCGACAATCCAAATGCGAACCTGATAGTCCCCAGGCGCAAGGGCGCCGATGGCGAATGAGTCGGTCACGATTGGATTGATGCAGAGCGGCGGTATGGCGATGATGCCCGGCGAGATGATGTCCACCACGCCCGGCGAATACTCGATTAGCAAAGGAGGAATGCCCGATCCAGGCAATCCAGGTGCTGCGAATGCATGGCATGCGCCGTTGCGAACCAACGCCGTGACGGGCTGGTTTGAATTAGGCACTGCCGGCGAGAAAGTGGGTGGATCGACAAAAGCGAACGATTGGTTGCTCGCCAACAAGGTGGCCAACCAGAGAATAATGGCGATAGTTCGATTCATTTGAAACCCGCTTGGTGTGTGAAAAACATATATCAGACACACAGGTTATTCGCCAAGCGTCTATTTTGCCTGGGTGTGTCCCACCAGGGAGCCGGTGAGCTGGGCTGGAGCACCGCGGCGCCGGAATGCTGCGGCACCGGCCCCCAGCAGCCGGCTGCCCTAGAGTCGTCGAATTTCCCTGGTAGCAGCCATGTTGCGTCGATCGCAAAGGCCAAGCCGTCGCGGAGGAAACTACTCCCCTGTCCGGGTCAAAGTGGGGCTGCAGGTCAGTGCAGAGTATCGATTCGCCGACTCAGTAGCCCGCTTCATGCAGGACCTTCAGAACCTCCTCGGCCCCTGCCTGCGAGCTGCTCGAAGTCGCCCTACGCGCCCATGAGCTCTGCAACAGGACTCCAGCGACTCGACTTAGAGCCGGGCGCTCTTCAAGAGATCGGCCAGAGATAGCTTGAGGCCCTCGGCCACCCGCCAGAGGGTGGCCAAGGTGAGGTTTCTTTCGCCACGCTCGATCGAGCTGTAGTAGGCCCGATGCATCTGGATCGAGTCGGCAAACGACTCTTGGCTGAACTCCATTGCCGTGCGCCGCTCGCGAATGGCGGCCCCGAGTCTCATGCGTAGCGTTGCTTCGTCCATCCAGCCACGCTAGGCGGCTGGTACTTTTATGACTACGTCTATGAATGTAGTCTATATTTATAGCTACATTGGAGATGACCTCGTGTCCTTGTTCCTGGTTGCGCCCGCGATCGACCTTTCGCTTGAGCTCCCGGTGTCGGAGCATATCGAGCAGGCGTTTGCGATTCAGTGGGAGAGGCTGACAGACAGGAAGGTGCGGGATGCTTTCTGCCACCGGCTGGCTACTCAGTTGGATACGCTGCTGCCGGAAGCGCTCGACTGGGACATCAAAGCGCCGACCCAAGCGCAGGTCTCGTTTGCGCTGGTGATCTCCAAAGGGCTTGGTGTGTCCTTACCGTCAGAAGTCCTGCGGTACCGCGGACACATGCACGAGTTCCTAGATCGGTACGCCGAGGCCTACAAGGCGCAACGGACGGCTCCAAAGCCTAGAACGTAAGGTGTTGACGGCGCGATGTCTGGACCGTATCGCACGTCACCACCGCTTGCGACCCGCCAGAAGCGTGGGGTCCCATGGCGCAGTCCGGTACCAAATGACGTCAGTACTCTGGACCCTCGGCATGCCGAGGTCGATCATTGGCGGCGATAGTGTCTTCTACGAAATCAATGGCTTGAAGATCGCCCCGCTTGCCCGACTGACATCATTAAGCGTCACTGACAGCTTTTGCTAATCGACTGACAGCATTAAGCAGTCTCGACATCTGGGACCCGCGCTTCGGACCGACGTCGGCCACGGACACTGCCCATTTGGCGGATTTCGCCATAATCTATGCGAAACCGCCACTGATAGCGACGGCAGGATCGGCGCAGTCTATGCACACCGGACAAGGGTCCGGTCTAGACATCAAAGGAGTTCGCCATGAAAACCCAGGTTCGTTCGATACTGTTCGGCCTGATCGCCCTGGCCGGTGTGGCCACGGCGGAACCCGCCTTCATCGATGGCCGCAGCCCGGTTTATACCGCGGGCCAGTACGGCGCGATGCTGGATCAGTCGACCCAGCAGTGGCTGGTCAAGCCTCTGGTTGGCGCGCATCTGACGCTGACCAACCGCGATCCCAGTTGCCTCAGTTCGGCGGTATTGTCGCCGGGGCTGTGGTTGATCGGTCACGATCTGCAAGGTCGACTTGAGTTGGTTGCGGCCTCGGATACGGCGTTGCCGCAGGACGCGCCGGGCACGATCGCGCTGCGCAGTTGCGATGATCCGATCGAAGGAATGACCGTGCGGGTGCCGCCGGCGGTGATGCAGGCGCTGTCGCTGAATGTTGGCGCGGTGCTGATCGATGGCTAGTCCGCAGACCAAGGTCGGGGCGCTGGTCGCCCCCAAGCCTCTGCGTATGGGCATGCTGGCCGTGGACGGCTGCATGCTGTCCAGCCTGGCCGGACCGATCGATGCGCTGCGGGTGGCGCAGATCCTGTCGAGCATCCGCGCGCCGGCCCTCGGCGTGCAGTTTGAAAGCATCCTGATCGGCGCACGCGGCGAGGGCAGCGTGCGCACCTCCGAAGGCATGGTGCTGTCCGGCGTGGTATCGCCGGACCGCCCGCTCGATATCGTGCTGGTGCCGGGGCTGGGTTTCGGTTCCACCCAGAAACTCGACGAGACCTTGAGCTCGCTGGCGCCCGAGGTCGAGTTACTGCGCTCCCTGCATCTACGTGGTGTACGTTTGGCCGGATGTTGTACCGGCACCTTTCTGCTGGCGCAGACCGGATTGCTCGATGGACGCCGCGCGACCACCGCATGGTGGATGGCGCCGGCATTTCGCCGGCATTTTCCGCGCGTGCAGCTGGAGGCGGAGCAGATGGTCGTCGATGACGGTGACATCACCACCACTGGCGCGGCGACTGCGGTGTTCGGCCTGCTCAGTCGATTGATCGCCGAGACCGGTGGTGAGGATCTGGCGATGCAGACCAGCCGCATGCTGCTGGTCGATGCCGAGCGCCAGAGTCAGGCGCCTTACATCACCCAGGCGCTGATTGAGAAGCCGCGGCACTCCTTGTCGGAACGCGCCCAGCGTTTTCTCGACAAGCAGCTGCATGCCGATCTCAGCGTTTCGCAGCTGGCCGATCATTGCGGGGTCAGCGAACGCAGTCTGCTGCGCCACTTCAAGGAACACTACGGCCAGAGTCCGCTCGCCTATATCCAGCATCTGCGCGTCGAGCGCGCCAAGGCCCTGCTTGAGGCGACGCATCTCAGCTTTGAGGAAGTCGTCGAGCGCTGTGGCTACTCGGATGTGCCGAGTTTCCGCAAATTGTTCAAGCGTGAGACCACGCTGACGCCGGCCGACTACCGCGAAAGATTTCGATTGCGCGCGCGTTGACCGGGACCAGCCGGCATGCTCCCATGCATTCCATCTCCTACCCGGAAGGAAGCGCGCATGCGACGACTCCAGTTTGCTCGAATCGGCCTGCTGGCGAGCACAGCGGTGATGGGGATGGCCTGCAGCCAGCAACCGGTGCAGACGCCGAGCTTGGCCGACACCGAATGGCAGCTCGTCGAGATCGAAGGTAAGGCGCCGACCGTTGCCGAAGACAGGCGCCCGACCTTGATGCTGCTGGCGATTGAAGATCGCGCGCACGGCAGTGGCGGCTGCAATCGCTATTCCGGCAGCTACAAGCGCACCGACAATGGCCTGAGTTTCGGCCCGATGATGCAGACCAAGATCGGCTGCGAGGCCGAGATCAACCACAGCGAACAGCAGTTCCACGCCACGCTGGCGCGGGTCAGCCAACTGCGCCAGAGTGCAGATCAACTCGAATTGCTGGGTGACGATGGCGCCGTGCTGCTGCGCCTACGCGCGATCAACGCGAGCGACGCGCCCTGAAATCAGGTCAGCGCCGGCTCAATTCTGGCGCGCGGCGCGGATCTGCGCTTCGACCGCAGCCAGCGCGGTCATGTTGACGATGCGCCGGACGGTCGAGACCGGCGTCAGGATATGCACGGGTTTGTCCACGCCCATCAGGATCGGACCAATGGCGACGCCCTCGGTCATCTGCCGGGTGATGTTGTAGGCGATATTGGCGGCGTCGATGTTCGGACAGATGAACAGGTTGGCGCGACCGCTGAGCAGGGAGTTCGGGAACAGCTTGTTGCGGATATCTTCATTGAGCGCGGCATCGGCGTGCATCTCGCCTTCGATCTCGATCTTTGGCTGGGCGGCCAGCACCAGTTCGCGCACGCGGCGCAATTTGAGCGCGCTCGGTGAATCATGCGAACCGAAATTGGAATGCGAGATCAGCGCGATCTTCGGCGTGATGCCGAACAATTTGAGCCGGTAGGCGGCCTGCAGGGTGGCCTCCGCCAGCTGCTCAGCAGTGGGATCAATCTGGACATGGGTATCGAGGAAAAAGAACACGCCCTTGTCGTTGGCGACCGCGGTCATCGCCGAGGGCGAGCCGACGCCGGGATCGAGTGAGATCACATCCAGGATGTGCCGCAGCTTCTTGTGGTAGCGACCGACGATGCCGCAGATCATCGCATCGGCTTCGCCGCGTTCGACCATCAGCGCCGCGACGACGGTCGAGCGCGAACGCACCACCGCCTTGGCGCCAGCGGGCGTAACGCCGCGGCGCTGCATGCACTGGTGGTAATGCTGCCAGTAGTCGTTGAAGCGCGGATCGTTGTCGATATTGGTCACTTCGACGTCTGTTTCCAGATTGAGCCGAAGGCCCATGCGTTCGATGCGGCGTTCGATCACTGCCGGGCGTCCGACCAGAACCGGTCGCGCCAGGCCCTCATCGACGATGGTCTGCACGGCACGCAGCACGGTTTCTTCCTCGCCCTCGGCGAACACCACGCGTTTGACATCGGCACGTGCGCGATCGAACACCGGCTTCATCAGCAGGCCGGTGCGGAACACAAACTGCATCAGCTTCTCGCGATAGGCCGCGAGATCGGCAATCGGTCGGGTGGCAACGCCCGTTGCCATCGCCGCCTGCGCCACAGCTGGCGCCAGCTCGACAATCAGGCGTGGATCGAAGGGCTGTGGAATCAGGAAATCTGGACCAAACGACGAAGCCTGTCCGCCGTAGGCCTGGGCGGCAACATCGGATGCCTCACGCCGCGCCAAGGCCGCGATCGCGTGCACACAGGCCAGCTTCATCGCCTCATTGATCGAGGTGGCGCCGACGTCGAGCGCACCGCGGAAAATATACGGAAAGCAGAGCGCGTTATTGACCTGGTTGGGATAGTCCGAACGACCGGTGGCGATGATGCAGTCGGGCCGCGCCTCGCGTGCCAGTTCGGGCAGGATCTCCGGCGTGGGATTGGCGAGGGCGAGGATCACCGGACGCGTGCCCATGGTCTTGACCATTTCCGGCTTCAGCACACCGCCGGCAGACAGACCCAGAAAGATATCGGCACCGGCGACGATGTCGGCCAGCGTGCGCTTGTCAGTGACGCGGGCATAGCGCGCTTTTTCGGCGTCCATGTCCTCGACGCGGCCTTCGTAGACCACACCGCAGCGATCAACCACAAGAATGTTCTCGCGGCGCATGCCGAGTGCGACCAGCATGTCGAGGCAGGCGAGGCCAGCGGCGCCCGCGCCCGAGGCGGCCAGCTTGATCTCTTCGATTTTCTTGCCGACCACATGCAGGGCATTGATCACCGCCGCGCCGACAATGATGGCGGTACCGTGCTGATCGTCGTGGAAGACCGGAATCTTGACGCGCTCGCGTACCTTCTTCTCGACGTAGAAGCACTCGGGCGCCTTGATGTCCTCGAGATTCATGCCGCCGAAGGTCGGCTCGAGCGCGGCGATGATGTCGACCAGCTTGTCCGGATCGAGTTCGTTGATCTCGATATCGAACACGTCGATGCCGGCGAATTTCTGGAACAGTACGCCCTTGCCTTCCATCACCGGCTTGGCCGCCAGCGGGCCGATAGCGCCGAGGCCGAGTACGGCAGTACCATTGGTGATCACAGCAACCAGATTGCCGCGCGCGGTGTATTCCGACACCGTGTTCGGATCGCGGACGATCTCCTCGCAGGCCGCCGCTACGCCGGGTGAATAGGCGAGCGAAAGGTCCTTGCTGGTGACCAGGGACTTGGTCGGCTGCACCTTGATCTTGCCGGGCGGATACTGCCGGTGATACTCGAGTGCCTGGGCTTTGAAGTCTTCGGAATTGGACATGATGGGGGTGCCGCCTTGCGCGGCAGGGTGCAGGATAAGAGCATTGGAATATAGCATGGGCCCCCTTTCCGGCCTGTTCGGCCGCCGCTGACGCAGCCGCCATGGCCGGCGTTCGCGTCTGCTGTCAAACGGCGGGAAAATCGGCAATGGGCGGCGTATCTGGAGCAGCGCTGTGCAGACAAGTCCCGAATGGATAGCGACACCACGACGCAGCGCCACCGCCTGCGTTGACGGACACAGATTGACCATCATCGTGCCCTACCGCGACCGCGCGGAGCATCTGAAGGTGCTGCTCGAAGCTTTTCAGGTCTGCTTTCTGCGCGCCGATGTGCGCGCCCATGATCCGTTACCGCGCATCTGCATCGTCGAGCAGGCCGGTTCCGGCCCGTTCAATCGCGGCAAACTGTGCAATGTGGGCTTTGATCTCAATCGCGGCCTGTTCGACTACGCCTGTTTCCACGATGTCGATTTCGTGCCGACAGATGCCGATTACAGCTTTCCCCGCCTGCCCGCCCGGGTCTGCAGCGAGGGTTCACGCCACCGTGAGGATCTGCGTTTTGCCTTCGGCGGCGTGGTCGCGTTCTCGCTGAGCGACTTCGAGCGCGTCAACGGTTACAGCAATGCCTACGCCGGCTGGGGCTACGAGGATTCCGATCTGTTGTTGCGGGTGGTGCGTACCGGCATGCAACTCGAATCGCGACCGGGCCGGTTTCGTTCACTGCCGCATGTTCCCAGCGAACGCGACCATCAGGGTCGGGTCCGACCCGAGACGAAGACGAACCAGCGACGCTTCCTGCAGCGGCTTGGCGGTGCCGAAGCGTTCTGGAGGTACGACGGCCTGAGCGCGCTGCGCTATGAGCTCGAGCAGAGCAGCCAGCTTTCGCCGGCGGCCTCCGACCGGCTGGAGGTCAATCACCATCGGGTTCGCATCGAGCTCTGATCGATGCTACGCGTCCGCCAAGCGGGAACGTACAATGTCCGCTTTCCCCGAGCAGGCTGCGCGCGATGATCGATTTTTCCTCCGACACCAAGACTCAGCCGAGCGCTGCTATGCGACAGGCGATGGCGACGGCCGAGGTCGGCGACGAGCAGGCTTTCGAGGATCCGACCGTCAACGCGCTGTGCGCGCGGGTCGCCCAGTTGCTCGGAAAAGAAGCCGCACTGTTTGCGCCGTCCGGCTGCATGTGCAACCAGATCGCCATCGCGGCGCTCTGTCGTCCCGGGGACGAAGTCATCTGCGATGCCTCGGCGCATATCGCCTGGTTCGAAAGTGGCGGCCCTTCAGCCAACGCCGGCGTGATGCTCAACACTATCCACGGCGATCGCGGCCGCTTCAGCGTGGCCCAGGTCGAGTCCGCGCTGCGACCGCAGTGGCGGCACTGTCCGCAGCCGAGCCTGCTCTCGGTCGAACAGACCAGCAATCTCGGCGGCGGTGCGATCTGGCCGCTGGCGCAATTGCGCGAGGTGGCCGAGTTCGCCCACCAGCGCGGTATGCGCACCCATATGGATGGTGCGCGATTGTTCAATGCGGTGATTGCTTCGGGCGTCAGCGCGGCGGACTATGCGGCGCCCTTCGATTCGGTCTGGGTCGACTTCAGCAAGGGCCTCGGCGCGCCGGTCGGTGCGGTATTGGCCGGTTCACGCGAATTCATCGACCGCGCCTGGGTCATCAAGCAGCGCCTCGGTGGCGGTATGCGCCAGGCCGGCATTCTTGCCGCTGGGGCGCTGTACGCGCTGGATCACCATGTCGAGCGCCTGGCCGAGGACCATGCCAATGCGCGTCAGCTCGCGCTCGGGCTCAGCCAGCTGCGTGGCCTGCGGGTTGCGCCGGATCAGGTCGAAACCAATCTCGTGTTTTTCGACGTGGATCAGGCCGTACTCGGCTTCGACGCAGGCGAATTCTGCCGTCGCCTGGCCGAGCTGGGCTTCCGAATGGGGGCGTTTGATGCCCGTCGCGTGCGGGCGGTGACCCACCTGGACACTTCGACCCAGGCTACCGCGGACCTGCTGGTCGCCGCGGCCGAGGTCGTCGCAAACGCGCATTGAGCAAATTTGCTGCGACACCCTTGATACACTGCGGTCATGAGCAATCTGCTGCCCGTGATACGAGATGGCGCCGATACAGGGTCCGGTCTCGATGATCGCGAGCAGGCGGCATTCCTGCTGTTGCTGTTCTCGGCTGACAGCCTGGTCGAGCTGGTCCGGATCGCCAATCGGCATTTGATCCGACGCTGGCCGGGTGCCCGCATTGCCCTGTTCTGGAGCAATGGCCAGCTGGAAGGCGGCAGCACGCGCCGACACGCAGCGCCGGAAGAGGCCCGCAGCCAGCTCGACGACGAGGTCGTGCGGGCCTGTCTGGGCGGTCGCGATGCCGAGCTGGAACAGGCCGACGCCAGAGAGTCCTGGATTGCGCTGGGCGGGCCACGGCCCAATATCAGCGCAGCGCTCAAGCTCGTTGTGCTCAGTTCCGAGCCGATCAGCCTGGCCGAGCGTGTGGTCCTGGTCGACGCCCTGCGTTGGCGCAGCCGGGAACTCCTCGAGCGCGAGTATCTCGCCAGCTCGGTGGAGCGACTGGAAAAGGCGCAGCGACTGCAGCACGCGCTGTACGCGATTGCCGATCTCGCCAGCAGCGATCTCGAAATGTCCGAGATGCTGAGCAATATCCACGAGATCGTCGGCGAACTGATGTACGCAGAAAATTTCTACATCACCCTGCTCGACGAGCAGGAACGGCAGATGCGCTTCATCTATTTTGCCGACAGTGTCGATACCGTGCCGATTCCGTCTGACAAGACCTTTGCCCTCAGCGAGATGACCAATAGTCTGACCTTGGCTTTGATCCGCCACGGCAAACCGCTGCGTGGACCCTCGGAGCGCGTGCGCGAATTTCTCGGTGTGACGCGGGATGGTCTTTATGGTCCGGAGGCCGAGGACTGGCTCGGTGTGCCCCTGGTCGGCGGCGGTCGCGTGCGCGGCGCCGTAGTCGTACAGAGCTACCACAAAGACGTCGGCTATTCCGAAGAAGATTCGGCCCTGCTCAGTTACGTCGCCCAGCATATTCTGACCGCCCTGCAGCGCAAGCAGGCGCATGAAGACCTGGAAGATCGCGTCGAAGAACGCACCCGCGAGCTGACCCTGGAAATCGCCGAACGCCAGCGCAGCGAACAGTTGCAGGCGGCCTTCCTGCGCATCGCCGAGATTGCCAGCACGGCCGAAACGATCGATGCCTTCTATCGCGGCGCACATCATGTCGTCGGCGAACTGTTGTACGCCAAGAATTTCTTCGTCGCCCTGGCCGAGGACGGCGACATGCTTTCGTTCCCGTATGCGGTTGACGAACGCGATCCGCTTGCCAAGTTCGAAACCCGCAAGCGCGGTCAGGGACTTACCGAGTATGTGATCCGCACAGGTCAGCCCTTGCGCGCCGATCGTGAGGGCCTGGACGTGCTGTATCGCCTGGGCGAGGCGCGGACAGTCGGTGCGCTGTCGGTATGTTGGCTTGGCGTGCCCTTGCGCGGAGAATCCGGACTGCTCGGCGCGATGGCGGTGCAGAGCTATACCGAAGAGCTGATGTATACCGAGCGCGATCAGGAAGTGCTGACCTTTGTCTCGCACCACATCGCACTCTCACTCGAGCGCAAGCGGGCGCAGGAATCCTTGAAGCGCGCCTACGCCGAACTCGAACAGCGCGTGCAGGCGCGCACCCAGGAACTGGCCGACACCAACGCCGAGCTGCGCGAGCAGATCCGCGAGCGCGAACGCATGGAGTCCCAGCTCAAGCATGAGGCACTGCACGACACGTTGACCGGTCTGCCCAACCGCGCTCTCCTGCTCAATCGCCTGGAACACGCCCTCGCGCGCTTCCGTCGCGATCACGCCAACATGTTTGCTGTCCTGTTTCTTGATCTCGATCGCTTCAAGATCATCAATGACAGTGTCGGTCATCTGATCGGCGATGAATTGCTCAAGGAGGCCGGAAACCGCATCCGTAACTGCCTGCGCGAGGAAGACCTGGTCGCCCGACTCGGTGGAGACGAATTTGCCATCCTGCTCGAAGATGTCGAGACCGAAGAGGATCCGCAATTGGTCGCGCGTCGGGTGATCGCGTCCTTGAACGAACCGATCCGGGTCGAAGGCAAGGAGCTGTTCACCTCGGCCAGCGTCGGCATCGCCTACAGCCATCCACGCTACAGCCGCGCCGAAGAATTGCTGCGTGACTCCGATGTCGCGATGTACCGCGCCAAGGCCATGGGTCGGCAGCGCTTCGAGGTATTTGATGAGCGCCTGCATCGCGAGGCACTCGCCTTGCTCGATCTCGAAGGCGATCTGCGTCGCGCCCTGGTCCGCGAAGAATTCGAGCCCTACTTCCAGACCATCTGCGATTTACGCACGGGTGCAATCCTCGGTTACGAGGCGCTGCTGCGCTGGCATCATCCCGAGCGCGGCCTGCTGCTGCCCGGTGATTTCCTGAAAGTGGCCGAGGAAAATGGCAGTGCCGAGCTGATTGACTGGCAGGTATTCCATCGGGTGATGAAAGTTGTGCCCGAGGTCTGTGCCGGTGGCCGCTATGTCACGATCAATGTCTCGGCGCGTCACTTCCGCGACGCCGACCTGAGCGACAACCTGATCAGCATGCTGAAGACACACGATGTCGATCCCGTCCAGGTGCGCATCGAGGTCACCGAAGGTGCCCTGCTCGAAAACCCGGAACAGATCCGGCGAATCCTCAACGATCTCAGCGAACACGGGGTGCTCGCCGTGCTCGATGATTTCGGTACCGGCTATTCTTCGCTGAGCTATCTGCATCAATTCCCGATGCATTCTCTGAAGATCGACAAGAGCTTCGTCGCCGACCTGCATCCCGGGCGCAGCGGCGGCAATGCCGTCGTCGTGCGCGCCATCATCGCACTCGCCCATTCGCTCGGCGTTGAGGTGATCGGTGAAGGCATCGAACAGATCGAACAGCGCGAAGCGCTGATTGAACTCGGCTGCATGCACGGTCAAGGCTTTCTGCTCTCCGATCCCCGGCCAGCAACGGCCTTGGTCTTGTAGAGCGGGGCTTGCCCCGCTGCTCCTGCTCCTGCTCTTGATCTTGATCTTGATCTTGATCTTGATCTTGATCTTGATCTTGATCTTGATCTTGATCTTGATCTTGATCTTGATCTTG
>JAYSZM010000128.1:0-7099 GCA_043738015.1 Lysobacterales bacterium | reverse complement strand
TCAATCGCTGCCATCCGACCCAACCGCGAGCAAAGGAGCAGGCATGAATCAGCCCGGTAACCCCTATCAGGCACCGCGTAGCGATGTGGCAGGCTCAGACCAACACCGGGCCATTGAACTTGCCGGCAAGGGTCGTCGCTTCGGCACCTACATCATCGACATGATCGGTTTTTTTGTTTGTAGCCTGGTCTTTGGCGTCGTGATTGGACTCACGATGGGCCAGGCCGGCGTCGAGATGCTCACCCGGATACCTGACTTTCTGCTCGGCATCATCATGATCCTTGGCTATTACGTTTTCTTCGAAGGGATTTGGGCGCGCACGCCGGGCAAGTTCCTGCTCGGTACCGTGGTTGTCAACGAAGACGGCGGACGCCCGTCAATCGGACAGACCTTCGGTCGCAGCCTCTGTCGGCTGATTCCCTTCGAGCCGTTCTCGTTTCTGTTCGCCGATCGCGGGTGGCACGACAGTATTCCGAAGACCCATGTCGTACTGTTCAATCAGCCCAGTCGGCCGCCACCGCTGTAAGAATTGCCCAGTGGATCGGGCTTGTGCGTCGGGCCGTTTGTCGGCCCCTGCACGCGCGCCTCACACCACGGCAACACGGGCATCGCTATAACGCGACTCCACACCAGGAGTCAGTGCTGATGAACCAGTTAATGCGAGGGATGACCGTCATGAGCTTGCTGGCCACACTGGCCGCCTGCATGGCGCCAATCCGGCCGGACGCGCCGCTGCAGACCATCCTGGTGACGGCGCCGCTACCGGCAACGCGCGCGGTCGTGGTCCTGCCTGGACGGCGCGATGATCTGGCCGGATTGCAGCAGAGCGGTATCGTCGCTGCCATCCAGGGGCAATGGCCGGATGCCGATGTGGTGCTGGCCGATGTGCCGCTCGCTGCCTACCGCGCCGGCAATATGCCCGAGCGATTGCACGCCGATGTGATCGCGCCAACGCGCGCGCGTGGCTATCGCGAGGTGTGGCTGGCCGGTGCGTCGATGGGCGGCATGGGTGTGATCCTCTATGACCGCGATCATCCCGGTGCACTCGATGGTCTGATCCTTTTGGCGCCCTACCTCGGTGGTCGCGGGATTCAACGCGAGATTGATGCTGCGGGTGGACTCGCGCAATGGGACCCGGGCGCGCCACAGCAGATCAATGCCGACAACTGGCAGCACGAGATGTGGCGACATCTCCAATTTCTGTCTGCCGACACACTGCAGCGCAAGCGCGTCTGGCTTGCCTACGGCGAGGATGATCGATTGAGACGGGCGATCGCCCGACTGGCGCCGCATCTCAACGATGACCAGCTACTCGTCCGCCCCGGCGGACATGCCTGGTCAATCTGGGCTCCGGCGACGGCCGAGTTGCTTGGACGCGCCAGCGGCGACCGCTAGCCGATTACTCGAACCCGCTGGTAAACAACAGGCCCACCGGCGGCGCCACCAGCGCCGGCTGCAGGCACCAGGAATCCAACGTGCCGGCGAACTGACCGGCCGCATCGCTGGCGGTGAGGGTCCAGGTGCCGGCCAGGCTGGCACCGTCGAATGCTGACAGCGGCTGGTTTGGCCGGTAGCTGGCGCCGGCCATATACGCCGGTGTCCCCGCGCCGCAATCGGCTTCGGCGGTGCGCACCGGCTCTTCGTCGTCCAGCACGATGTCGAAATTGTCGCCACCACAGCCGAACGTGGAGACGGGCACGCCCGGTCGATCGATCAGACTGACCGTTGCGCCACCGACCTTGCTGAGCGTGAATACCAGATCACCGACCCAGCCGTGTGTTGCTGCGAGCGCGACGTCGAGGTCGCTGATCGTGCCCCCGGTCGGAATGCTGATCGAACTGGTGACATTGCCGCTGCCGTCGGGAATGGCGATACCCGGTGTCGCGCAGAACAACTGGGCGGTCCTGAAGCCGCGTGTCGTAGATACCGTCTCGCCGCAACTATTGAGCGCGACCACGCGCCAGTAATACTGGGTGTCGGGCGCGAGCGCGCTATCCACTTCCAGCTCGTTGTCCGTGGTCTCGTCGCTGAACACGATGCTGCCGAAGTCCGGGCTGTCGTCGATCTCGACGCGATAGCCGCGCACCGTCGCCGCTACGGCGGCATCAGCCCATTGCAACAGCGGCCGTAACGGTTGGTCGGTACTGGCATCTGCGGGTGCCGACAAGGTCGGCGCGGCGGCGATGCTGGCGTTGTAGTCGAGATTGACGCGGGCGAGACGGTTGTCATCGCCATCATCACCCAGCACATCAATCTCGTAGAGGCCGTCAGCCAGCGCGCCGGTGGACAGCGTAAGCAGCGCGCTTCCCGGCGCCAGTACCGAAGTCGGCGTGAACTGGGTCGTCGCCGGGCTTGGCACTGAAGCGGCCGAGAGCGCCACGCTGCCGCTGTAGCCACCAAAGGCGCCGACATTGATCGTCCACTCGACATCACCCGGTCCGCAGCGCGTACGCAGCGCTGGCGCAGCCGCGAGGCTGTAGCCAGGACCGCTGACGCAGTTGACGCAGACCAGCGCGAAATCCTGGTCGGTGGCATCGCCGGAATTGGGCAGCGCATCCGAGCTGATATTGCTGGCGACCACTTCGATCATGAATCCGCCGCCGGCTGCCGTGGCGGGATCGAAGATCACCGCTTCAATATTGTTGCGGTCGTCCGCGCTGCCACCCGTGCTGCTGAAGCCGTTGGCACCAAACACATTGCCGCGATAGACGCTCGCGCCCTGGCTGACACGAAGATCAAGATCATTGTTCCAGGCCGGGGTGCTGCCGCCGGTACCGTGCCCCGGCGCATCGGTGTAGACCATGACGATCTGCATCGGCTGGCCGGGATCTTCAGCCGAGACATTCAGGCTCCAGGTTTCGCCCGTGTTGTCGAAGGTCTGCGTATCCTGATCGCGATACAGCACCATCACGCCTGGCGACAACAGCCAGTCGGCGCGCAATCGGCCCCAGCCCTGTTTATTGTCGGGGCGATTGCCGAGTGTGCCGCCACTGGCGTCCAGCGAGCCGACCAGATTGCGCGTTGCCGCGATCAAGGCAGCCTTGATCAGCGCGGCACTTGGTGACGCCCCCGCATGCAGGCTGCGATAGTGCTGGATGAACAGCGCGACCGCGCCAGATACCTGGGGTGAGGCCATGCTGGTACCGCACATCGTGCCGTAACCGGTGGCACTGTTCGCCGAGTCCACCGAGCAGCCCGGCGCAACCAGATGCGGAATTCGTCGACCATCGAGCGCGGGCCCGTGCGCGCTATTGGTCGAGACATCGTTGAACGCCGGAATGAAAGCGCCGGCACCGGTCTGCGCCTTGGTCGAGCCGACCGTGATCATGTTCTTGCCTTCGTCGGGGCTGCCCTGCGAACTGGTGCCGCCATTGCCGTTCATGAAGGACAGCACATAAGTCAGCGGCTGGTCGCCGCCAATATCGGGCTTGGTATCACGCACACCGACATCGACCTGACGGGTATCCAGGTCGTAGCCCACGGGGGAGCCGGCCGGTCCCCAACTGTTGCCGCTGAGCTCGGCACCATTGTCATGCGACTGCCGCATCAATTTGAGCATGCCGCCGGCCTGGGTGAAGGTCGGGTTGTAGACCTGCTCGACCAGTTTGGCGCCCGGCGCCATCCCGAGCCCACGCAGGAAGCCGTTGCTGTCGGTAATGCCTGAGCTGGCATCGCCGGCCATGATGGCCGCAGTGTGCGTGCCATGCGCATTGGTTGCCGCGCCACCGCAGGTGTCACCAACGCAGGGCAGCATGCGGCCGATCAGATCAGGGTGGGTGTCGAAAATCCCGCCATCGACATTGGCGATGGTGACGCCGGTGCCATTCACGCCCAGGCTGCTGAGCCAGGGCAGATAGCCGAGCAGGGGTGTGTTGGTACCGCTCATATTGCCGGCCGTGATCTGGTTGGCGAGCTCGGCACGCAGGCCGCCATCGCGCCGCAGTGGCTGCAGGCTGTAGAGGCCGGGCAGGGCGGCCAACCGCGCAATGCTGGCCTGGTCTTCGATCTCGAACCGGACTACCTCGAAATGCCGGTCCATCACGCTGCGATCGCTGACCTCTGCACCTAGCGCCGAGAGCGCGGCGTTCTGAATGGCCGCGCCGCGATACAGCATCGCCTGCCAGCTGGTCTCGTTGCGACGCAGACCTTCGCCGGCATTGTGCTGTTTGTACTCGGGCAGAAAGTCGCCCTGCCAGCGCAGATGCGTGGCGTCGCGCGCGGCCAATTCCAGGCTCGCGGCATCGGACCAGACCACATAGCTGTAAGGCGCGATGTACTGAAGCGTCGTTACACCCCGGCGATTCAACGCATCCAGCCATTGCTGGCGCGGCGGCGCATCGAACTGCACCAGGCGCAATGCCGTGCCGCCGCCGTAGAAGCGAAGATTGGCGGCGCTATCGACCGAAGGATCAAACTTCCGGTTACCGAGATCCAATGCAAACACGGCGAACGGGTCGAGGCCGGGCGTGCGTACCCAGGCCAGTGCCCCATAGGGTTCGACCAGCACGCTGCCGCGCGCCAGCTCGGCGGCGAGTTCGCTGCCGTACACCATGCGATATCCGTCGGCAGCCTGAACCGACCCGGCAGCGGACAGCGCGCAGGCCGTCAACGCGATCAAACAGCAGTGCCTTGCAGACATGGGGCAGGATCCTGATGGTGCAGAAGAACGCCGATTGCAGCGTCTGCGGGTTCAGCGGTCAAGTCTCGGTCGGCCTCGCTGCCTGCTGCGCCTCGTGCCGATTCGATGGCCGAACGGACAAAAAGCACTCGGTAATTCGACCGAGTCCCGCTATTGTCGACACATCCAATCGTCAGGAAATCAGCGATGAAGCCGAATTACCAGTTCGACAAACGCCAGCGTGAGCTTGAGAAAAAGAAGAAAAAAGATGCCAAGGCATTGAAGAAAGCGCCGCCGCCGCGCGCTGAGCCCGAGGCTGATACCGTCGACGCGGTCACGCCGGCAGCACCGGAAGCCAAATAGGCGAGGCACTGGCGCCGCCGATGGGTGCCGCCAGGCTTTGCATCGGAAGTCCGCCGGCGACATCGCCTGGTGCACTGATCATCGGGGCGAACGACCTTGGGCGAGTGACCGATTCAGCCCGGACCCGCGCATTCGCCGTGCAGGTGCTGCTTCGACCCGTCCATCAAGAGGTGGAGACGCCAACGAGCAGGAAACACCTGTGCGGGCGAGCCAGCAAAGACCGCTATATACGCGGCAAGATTGCGCCGATGCGGACGCTCGTCGATTGCGAAATACTCACCTGCCTGGCTACCGACCACAATCGGCAGGGGGTCATGCAAGTGACCGTTGCACAAGCTCATGAATCCGATCAGACGACGACCCGATGCCAGTTCGACATCGCAGGCAACGTGGTACACCGCATGGTCGATGTCACTCGGCACCACGTTGCCGGGATAGGGCTGCACCCAGGTCTCGTCATGCTCGATCTCGTCGCCGAGCGCATATTCCCAGATCGGGTGGCGGATCAAATCGTCGGCAGTCAGCGTATCGATTGGCTTGGCGGTCGGCATCGGGTGCTCCTGGCCGGATGCGCCATTCTATCTGGCGGCTGACGGTCCCGACGTGATCGATGATGACGCATGGAGATTCCGGGCTAGAATCTCCCCACCCTGGGCGAGGCGACGCTATGCAGATCTTTGGCCATCTCGACGAAGCCTTGCCGCCCGAACTGGTTGCGCCGGCACGGATGGCCGACATCACCATTGTTGCCAGCGCCGAAGAACTGCGCCAGATCGCGCAGTTCCTGCTGGCCTCCGCCAACGAGATGGACCGACTTGGCGACGCCTACGATCACGCGCATCTGCGCACGCACCAGCCGGGTTTCGCCCAGATGCCGGGCCTCGTAGTGACCGGCTCCGCGTTGGCGCAGTGCTAGCCGACAATGATGATGCTCCTGCCGTGGTCCCCCAGGGGATTGCATAGAGCGGGGCAAGCCCCGCTGCTGTTGCTTTTGATCTTGTAGAGCGTGGCTTGCCGCGCTGCTCTGGCCTTGGATTTGCCTTGAACACAAGATCGAAATCAAAAACAGCGGGGCAAGCCCCGCTCTATGCAATCCCCTCGGGGATAACAGCGGAAGCAAATCAAACGCAGCGGGGCTAGCCTCGTTCTACATCTGCAACGATGATCCGATCAGCCGTTCTGCGCGGCGATCCAGCGATCGATCTTGGCCTCGAGCGCATCGAGCGGCAGCGAACCGTCCTGTAGCACTTCGGCATGGAAGGCGCGGATATCGAAGCGCTCGCCGAGCGCCGACTCGGCGCGCTGACGCAGGGCCTGGATCTTCAGCTCGCCGATCTTGTAGGCGAGTGCCTGACCCGGAATGGCGATATAGCGTTCGGCTTCGGAGACCGACTCGGTATTGGTGCTGGCGGAGTTCTCCAGCATGTAGGCAATCACCTGGTCGCGGGTCCAGCCCTTGCTGTGCAATCCGGTGTCGACAACCAGCCGCATGGCGCGCAACATTTCGTCCGACAGCGTACCAAAGCGCGCATAAGGGTCTTTGTAAAAGCCCATGTCATAGCCGAGTGTCTCGGCATATAGCGCCCATCCCTCGACATAAGCAGTATTGCCGCCGAAACGGACAAAGGCGGGTAGTGCTGCGTTTTCCTGTGCCAGACTTATCTGGAAATGATGCCCCGGTGCGCCTTCGTGGAGATAGAGCGAGACGTTGCCCGGCGTCGTCCGGCTGGGCAGATCATAAGCGTTAAAATAGAAGATACCAGGGCGCGTCGTGCCGTCGGGCGTGCCCGATTGATAGCTGCCGCCAGCTTCAAACTTTTCGCGGAACTCTTCGTAAGGCCGGATCTCCAGTTTGGATTTAGGCACGTTCGAGAAATATTCGGGCACCTTCGCATCGACCTTCTTGGCGATATCGTAAAAACGCTGGGTCAGGTCTTCACGGCTCGATGCCTTGAATTTGGGATCGGTCCGCAGATGGTTGAAAAATTCCGCGAGAGTGCCCTTGAAACCGACCTCGGATTTGACCTGTTCCATATCCTTTTTGATCCGCGCAACTTCGGACAAGCCGGTATTGTGGATTTCATCGGCGGTCAGCGGCAGCGTCGTGGTCTGTTCGAT
>JAYSZM010000127.1:0-3334 GCA_043738015.1 Lysobacterales bacterium | reverse complement strand
GCGTCGGGATCGCCTGTTACCCCGCCGACGGCAGCGACCCGGACGACCTGCTCGCGCAGGCCGACCGCGCGATGTATGCGGCCAAGCGCGAACGGCAGCACAGTGGTGGCGCCGACCTGGCGCCCGACATCGCCGTGGACACCTGACGGATCCCTGTCACTCGCCGCACGGTTGCGACCGGTAATACGCCGCCTTGTCTGCGTACATGCGTTGATCCGCGAGCGTGATGACATCGGCGGGATCGGCCTCGCGCGAGTCCGCCACGCCGACGCTGAGATACAACGGCAGTTCCACCGCTTCGCCGGCAGCGGGTTTGAAATGCACCCTGGTGGCCAGCACGGCTGCGGCCAGCCGCCGCAGGAAGTGATTGGCCTGCGCCGAGGTGGTGGAATGGCAGAGCACGATGAACTCGTCCCCACCCATCCGGGCAGCCAGATCGGTGTCCCTGCAGGTGCGCCGCAATGCCTCGCCAGCAGCGACGATCAGACGATCACCGACCTCATGCCCATGCACATCGTTGGCGTGCTTCAGTCCGTTGATGTCGACCATGACGACGGTGAAGTCCGAACCGGGCCGTTGGCGCTTCTGGTCGATCAGGAGCGCGAGCTGCTCGTCGAGCCTGGCGCGGTTGGCAAGTCCCGTCAGCCCGTCGGTATTGGCCAGCCCGGTGAGCTTTTGGGTCAATCCGTAGGTGGACAGGGCCGCGCCAAGCTGCTGGAGAAACAGGGCGATCGTGCTGCGTTCCACTTCCGTGATCCGGTGGTCCCTGCCCAGGACGAAGAAAGCATCCAGCAACTCGGCATTGACCGGGACCAGGAAGATTTCGTGGGCGTCGGGATGGCCATCGCCGAAGCCGTGATCGACGAGCCGGCTGGAGGCCGTTTCGACGCAGGCGGCCAGCAGGCGTGCCTGCTCGACATCATCGAACCCATGGAACGTCGCGTGATGTATCAGGGCCGGACGCTGCGGCGCGCGCACGACCACCCCCATGGCGCACCCCGGGGGAAGCACCGGCTCCAGGTGCTCCAGCCATCCAGCGACGATCTCATCCAGGCTTGCTGCGTTCGCGGTGGCCAGTCCAGCCGATGCAAGCACCTGGAAAAGCGTCCGCTTGCGGTCGTTTTCCAGATTGGCGCGCACCAGCAGTGCGTTCTGGGCGTTGAAGACCATCGCCACGTTCATGACGTAGATGAACAGGCACGGCAGGAGCATGTACAAGGTGACCATATGGCCAATGAGATCGAAGCGGAAGCCCAGCAATCCGATCGCCAACAGGCATCCCGCCGCGAAATAGCCGCTGCCCTTGATGGCACCCTTGAAGCCGACACTGATGGCGTTGTTGATGCTTACCGCACTGAAAAGACCGAACGCCATGCCCAGGTTGAACCCAACCGCGGCCACCCACGTGCCCAGCAGGAAGGCATCGACCAGCAACCCACGCAGGGCCGCGTTCTTCTTGTCGCGGGCGAGGCAGGCCCACAGGTAGACCAGGTGCGGATAGAGCAGGAACAGCAGCGCGCCGTACGCCAGCAGTGCAGCGGAGACCGCGCGCGCGCGGAACAGCACGATCGCGGCGATGAACGTCAGCCCGAAGCCAAGCACGCGGGGCGCGTAGTAGGCCCGGGCGATGCGATGGGGCACTGGCAAACTCAACCGCTTTCTCCTTCGGTGGTGGCTCAGTACCGATGCACAACCTGACCGCGTCCGGTATTGGTATCGGAGTTCCCGGCCAAACACCAGCACCGGCACAATCGGCGGCACGACGCCGTCGGCAAGCACCCCGATGCCGAAGCGCCAGGCGGCAGCGTACGACTGTGAGCCCGACCCCGTTGTTGATGGTTCCGTTGTTGATACCCTGAGTCCGGATGCGAAACCGGTGATGCCCCAGTTCATGCAAATTCATCCAGCCGACCCAGTGGGTCCGTGAAAGCACCGCGTCGCCGCCAACGGCGACAGGAACCGCAGGGTGCGTCCACTCCGGGCGGCACGCCGGCGAAGCGACTGCTGGACCTGCTGGCCAGCCGACTCCGCCACCGGCGGCTGCGCCTGCTGCAGTGGTTGATTGCCAGCCTGGCCTACGTCGGCGCCGGCGCGTTGCTGGTGGTCGGCGTGCCGCAGGGCTGGATGCGCCCCACCGCCCTCGCCGCTTGGGCATCCTTCGTCGGCCTCATCCTGCTCGTGGGCTATGTGGCCCTGCGCAGCGGATGGAGCGAACGCTTCGCCGAGCCGTCGATGACCGTCTGGCAACTGTCGATGGGGGTGATCGCCGTCAACTGGGGCTACGTGATCTGCGGCCCCATGCGCACGTCGGCGCTGTTTCCGCTGATGGTGATCTTCGCGTTCGGTGCGTTCTCGCTGCGCTATCGGCAGATCGCATTCCTAACCGTGTTCGCGGTCGCCAGCCTGGTCGGAGCGGTCGCGATCCGCCACCTGCATCCGGGACTGACTCCGGCGTCGGACGCGGTCGCCCCCCTCACCGTCGACGTCAACAATATCCTGATGATCCTGGTGGTCCTGCCCGCACTGGCGGTGGTCACGGCGCGGCTGTCGGCGCTGCGCAAGAAGCTGCGGGACCAGCGCGAAGCGCTCAAAACGGCGATCGCCGAGGTCGAGCGCCTGGTGGTGACCGACGAACTGACGGGCCTGCCGAATCGACGCTCGATCATGGAAGCACTCGCATGGAGCACGGCGCTGGCCGAGCGCGACGTCACGCCGTTCTGCATCGCCCTGATCGACCTGGACCATTTCAAGCAGGTCAATGATTCGTTGGGCCACGCCGCCGGCGATGCCGTCCTGCAGCGTTTCGCCTTGATCGCCGGCGGGACGATCCGCGAAATCGACCTGCTGGGTCGCTGGGGCGGCGAGGAATTCCTGCTCATCCTTCCGGGTGTCTCGCCCACCACTGCACAGGCGGTGCTGCAACGCCTGCAGGCGGCCGTGCGCGACAGCATTCTGGAAGGACACCCGGTGACCTGCTCGGCCGGCGTGGCGGGCTTTCGCCGCGGCGAATCCAGCGCGACCCTGCTCGCACGCGCGGACGAGCGCATGTATGCGGCCAAGCATGCCGGCCGTGACCAGGTGGTCCTGTCCCCGTCGTGACCCCGGCGGCGTGGCCCCGCCAAGCGACCTGTTCGTCAAGCAGGGTCATCGTCGCGGATACCTGGACCTGACCCGGTTCTGACCCGGACGCCGACGGCGTCCATTGCGATGCGCGAGGGACGGCGGAATTGCACGAGCTTAGCTGCCTGCATGCTGCTCCGGCAGCGGTGGCGCGCAATGACTTCCGGCCTATTTTTATTGTTTATCGATATGTCTATTATCGCTTTACGATAAT
>JAYSZM010000126.1:0-3339 GCA_043738015.1 Lysobacterales bacterium | reverse complement strand
TGCCCGTGCAACTCGCTGATGCGGGTTCGATCACGTTGCAAGGACGACTGCCGTTCGCGCAGGACGAGGCCTTGCGCCTGCTACTCGAAACGCAGGCCCTGAAGCTGCTGCGTGCAGGCGAGCCGCCGCTGCTGCTGTCGGGATCGCTTGAAGCAACTGGCACCTACGCGGAGCCCACGCTAAGACCCGCCTTGCGCATTGAACAGGAAGGCCTGCCACCCGGCCACATCGATGGCCAGGTCAGTATGACGGCCAGTGCGATCCAATTTGATGCGCTCCGACTCAGCCTGCCGCGCGGCACGCTCGAAGTCGACGGCAGTCTCTCCCGCGATCAGGCCGCGGTGGCAAGTCTGAATCTTGTACTCGCGGATTTCGATCCCGCCCAGTTGTTGGCGGACTGGCCCGGCGCGCTCAACGGCAAACTGCACTGGCAGGGTTCCTGGTCCGAGCAAGGTGCCAGCGGCGTGCTCGAGATCGCCAGCCTGAGCGGGCGCCTGCGCGATCAGCCCGTGCAGGCCCAGGGCCAGGTCGAGTTGCTTGATTCAAAACTGCGCAGCGCTGAACTGCAGGCCATGTACGCCGATGCGCGACTGAATCTCGCCGGTGACATCAGCGGACCGCAGCCATTGCGCGTGGATCTCGATATTCCCAACCTCGCCAGCATCGACCCGACGGCAGCTGGCCGGCTGCAACTTGAGGCGCAACGCGACCAGCGCTGGACCTTCGAGTTGAGCGCCGCGGCGCTGAGCCTGGACGATTTCGCGTTGGCCACGCTCAGCGCCGCTGGCAGTGCCGGGCTGACTGCCAACGATAGCGTCTCCTTGCAGGCAGAGTTCTCTTCCTTGCAACGGGGCGACCTGGTTCTGGATCAGGGCACCGTGCAGGTCGACGGCACCCAGAGCGAGCACGCGCTCAAAATGAATGTGACCGCCCGGCAATCGCAACTGCAACTCGATGCCACCGGTGGCTGGCAGGATGCGCGCTGGGAAGGCGTCATCGACCACGCCGATCTGTTGCTGAGTCAGGACCGCGCACTGAAGTTGCAACAGCCACTGAGCCTGATCGCCAGCGAGACACAGGTCTCGATCAGCCCATCGTGCTGGAGCGCCAGCAATGAGGTGCATCTGTGCGTCGACGGCGAACTGATTGCCGGTACCGGCGCGTTCACCGTCGACATCGGCAAACTGCCGTTGAGCTGGGCCAATGATTGGCTGATCGGCACCGGCTATAGCCTGGATGAAGCTGTGCTGCAGGGCACCGCCAGGGCCGCCTTCAAGGACTATCACTTGATCAGCGCCAACGCCGACTTGCGCTCACAACGCGGGCTGCTGCGTCTGGCCGAGCGACCTGACCTTGTGCTTGGCTATCAGTCACTGCACGTGCAGACCGAATTCGCCGATGGCGCGGGCGTCGCCAGCCTGAGCACCGACCTGTTGCCCGAAGGACATGCTGAGGCCACCTTCGAATACCAGTGGGATGAAACCGGAAATCTCACTTACGATGGCAGCATCAGCGCGCTGATCCGCGAACTCGATGCGATCGAGGCATTCACCACCGAAGTCGCCAATCCCAGCGGCCTGGTCACCGGACAGTTCCGCTTGCAGCAGGATCAGTCCGGCTTCCGCGCCGGTGGTTCCATGACCTTGAGCAATTTCAAGGCCGATGTGCCCGGCCTCGGACTCAAACTCAGCGAAGGCTCCGTTGCGCTCGCCGGTGTGCCCGACGGACTGATCCTGCGTGGCGCAGTGAAGTCGGGCGATGGCAGTCTGACCATCGATGGTCGCTGGTCGCACAATGCCGATGAAGGACTTACGCTCAGCATCGGCGGCGAAAACGTCAGGCTGTCGAACACGCCCGAGCTCAATCTGGTCGCCACGCCCGACCTCAAGCTCAGCCGCGACCGCGACGGCTGGAACTTGACCGGCACGCTCGATATCCCGCGGGCGCGCATCCTTGCCGATCAGCTCGGTACCACCAGCGTGCAGAGCAACGACGTGATCGTGATCGACGACGCCGTGCAGGACACACCCGACGAACGCTGGCGCGCGCGCGTACTGGTCCGCATGGGTGAAGATGTCCAGCTCAAGGGCTTCGGCTTCGACGGCAGTCTGCGTGGCCAGCTCAATGTGCGGCAGTCGAGCGGACGCTCCGCCATCGCCACCGGCCAGCTCAACGTCACTGGCGACTACACTGCCTATGGCCAGGAGCTCGTCGTCAAAAGCGGTGAACTGCTGTACGCCGGAAGTCCATTGGACGAACCCGCTGTCCGTGTGCGCGCCGAGCGCGAGATCGGCGAACGCACCGCCGGCGTCGAGATCACCGGTACCGCGCGCAAGCTCAGTTCACGCGTCTATGCCAGGCCCGAGCTGAGCGAATCGGAAGCGCTCTCCCTGCTGGTCACCGGGCGTGGCCTGGGTGATGTCCGCGGCGGCGATCAGAACAAGCTGTCCGTCGCCGCACTCGCGCTCGGCACCATCGGCGGCGACATGCTGGCCAAGAATCTCGGCCTCGATGAACTCGGCGTGTCGTCGAACTCAGGGCTTGCCGGCGAAGCCTTCACCATCGGAAAGTATCTGTCGCCGCGAATCTATGTCGGCTACGGCATCGGCCTGCTCAATCGCGGTGAGGTATTCACCGTGCGCTACCTGATCAACAAGCGTATCGAAGTCGAGGTAAATATCGGCGAACGCCAGCGCGCCGCGCTCAACTATCGCATCGAGCGCTGAGCGCGGCAGCCGACCTGGAGCCAACAGTTGCGGAGACGACTGTGCGCTCCCGCCGACTTGGGTTAGGCTTGAGCCATGAACGCCCTCGCCGTCCGCCCGAACGCGTTGCAGCGCAAGCTCCCGCTGATGCTTGCGCTTGTTGCCTGTACTTCTGCAAGCGCCGAACTGCCCAGCTACGCGACTTTCGAGTTGCAGGCGCGCACCAACCTGCTGATCAACGACAACGGCTTCAATCTGCCGCCTGGAGCATCGTTCAACAGCGTAACGGTCGATCTCAACGATGCCGGTTCGCTGGTGTTCCGTGTGCAGGTCGTGCCCGGATTCCAGGGCATGTCGGTCTGGTCCGGCGCCGCGGGCAATGGCAGTCTGGTCTGCGATTCCGACAACGACAGTGAAGCCATCATCTCCGACCCCAAGCTCAATCAAGTCGGCGCTGTCGTGTTCTCGCAATTTTTTGCCGCGGCCAATAACGGCATATGGACCTGCGACCCGGGCACCCAGACCGCAGCCATTTTGACTGCCGCGCCGCTCGGCGCCACCTCCTGGGGCACACCGGAAATCAATGATGCAGCGCAGATCGGTTATCGCGCGGGCTTCGGTTCCGGCCAGGCCT
>JAYSZM010000125.1:0-43510 GCA_043738015.1 Lysobacterales bacterium | reverse complement strand
AGGTCACCGACCGCTTCGGTAACTCGGTTGAATATACCTACACCAACACCGCGACCGAATCGGGTCGGCTCACCCGGATCAAAGGGTTGGTGACGGGTGGCTTGGCCGAAGGACGTCAGATCGATATCGCCTATGGCAGCAACGGCAAGATTCAAACCGTCAGCGATGGAACACACACCTGGACCTATGGCTATGGCGTAGACAACAGCCCCTCCGGCCGGGTGATCCTGGCATCCGTGCTGCAGCCCGATGGCCGCAGCTGGATCATCTCGTTCGCGGGCTTGTCGCATTCGCCCATCGTCTACGACTACAGCGGACAGGAGCCGCGCGATTGCCTGACCGCGGCATTTCCGCAGAACTACGACAGCGAACCTACCGGCAGCATCACACATCCCTCGGGTGCCACCGGCACCTTCCGCGTCGGACTGGTCGAGCATGCGCGCAGCAATGTTGTCGTCCACTGCGGCAATATCACCGGACCCACCAACAACACGCTCGATGACGACGCGCTGTTCACCCAGGCCTATTACGCCTGGAGTCTGCTCAGCAAGACCATCTCCGGCTCAGGCCTGGAGACGAATTTTGATCCAGATCCCGATCCGGAGCCGATGACCTGGACGTACAGCTATGCATCGGATGTCAGTCCGCAATTCCTGCCCGGAACGACCTATCTCTTCCCGGTCTGTCAGGCGGGTGGATCGTGCTATGTGCCGCAATGCACCAGCGACAGCTGTGCTGGCACTGCGCGCACCCTGGTCACTGCGCCCGACAATACGCGCATGTTCTACACCTTCGGCAACAGCTGGCAGTACAACGAGGGCAAGCTGCTGCAGGTCCAGCAGCAAAACAGTTCGGGTGTCGCCCTTGAAACGACAAGCCATCGCTACGACCTGACGCGCGCCGACACCGCGACCTACCCCAGGCGTTACGGTACGAGTACCCGCATCAATGTCGATGGCTTCGATGCCGAGTTCCACCGGCCCAAGATCGAGACCATAACGCACCGCGACGGTGTCGATTTCAAATGGACGGTGGATACCTGCGCCGGCTTCCCTTGCATGGATGCCTTCACGCGTCCAACCAGGGTAACGCGCTCGAGCACGCTGCCCTTCAGCAAGCAGGAAACCTACACCTATTTCGACCAGACCAGCGAATGGGTGCTCGGCCAGTTGGCCACCACGCATATCGGCACGACGCTCGTTGCCCAGGCCAGCTACCACCCGACCACGGCGCTGATGACCAGCTTCTCTGCCTTCGGTCAGGTGCAGCAGCAGCTGACCTACCATGGCGATGGCAATGTGCAGAGCGTGACCGATGCGCTCACCCGCAGCACGACGCTGTCGAACTGGAAGCGCGGTATGCCGCAGACCATCGGCTACCACGACGGCAGCAGCGTATCGGCCACCGTCAATGATTTCGGCTGGATCGCCTCGACCACCCATGAGCTGGGATCGGGCCACACCACGAGCTATGGCCATGACGCGATGGGCCGCGTGACCAGTGTCACGCATCCCGGCGCCGATACGGTGGCCTGGAGCACCACGAGCATCGTCTACGACCGGGTGACCACGGCAGAGTTCGGCATCCCGGCCAATCACTGGCGCCGTCGCGAGACCACCGACACCCGCGTGACCGAAACCTACTTCGATGCGCTCTGGCGACCGATCCTCGAACAGCGCCGCAGCACCGATGGCAGCGCTGCGCCGCGTTTTGTGCGCAAGCGTTTTGATCACGAGGGCCGCAACACCTTCACCTCCTACCCGGTGGCCAGCGTCAGCGACTACACCCTGCTCAATACCGGTGCCGCCACCAGCTTCGACGTGCTCAGCCGAGTCACCGGTACGCTGGCGCAATCGGAACTCGGCGATCTGACCACATCAACACAGTACCTGGCGCCATTGCGCACCCAGTACAGCGATGCCCGCGGGGCGATCACCACCACGACCTATCAGGCCTTCGATGCGCCCAGCTACGATGCGCCCCTGCAGATCACCGGCCCCGAGGGCGTGACGACGGCCTACGCGCGCGATGTGTTCGGCAAGCCGATCACGCTGACGCGCAGTGGTAACTGGCTCAATCCGAACAGCAATGCCAATGAGTTCATGACGGCGTTGCGCCGATTCGTCTATGACAGCCAGCAGCGGCTCTGCAAGACCATCGAGCCCGATGCCGGCATTACCGTTACCCAGTACGACGCTGCGCATCAGGTGCAATGGCGTGCGCTCGGCCAAAGCACGCTCACGTCGACGACCGATTGCCAGCAGAGCAGTGTGCCGGCCGGCGCAAGATCCCAGCATGGCTACGATGCCCGCGGCCGTCTGCTCACGATCGACCATCCCGTCGGCACCGACGATGTGGGCTACACCTACTTTGCCGATGGCGCGGTACAGACCGCGCGCACCGGCACCCTGGCGTCAGTCAGTCCGCCAAACTGGAGCACGGTCAAGACTGCCTGGACCTATGACTACAACAAGCGCCGCCTGCTCGAGTCAGAATCACTCGCCGTCGATGGCAAAAACTTTCTGCTCGACTGGAGCTACAACCCGCGCGGCGATGTGGCGGGGTTGATTTATCCTAGCGGCCACAGCGTCGGCTTCGATCCCAATGCCTACGGCGAACCGCGCCAGGTGCGCCATGTGCCCTCCGGTGTCGAGTACGCCAAATCGGCCAGCTACAACCAATACGGTGGCATCGCCAGCTTCACCTACGGCAGTACCGCCATGCGCGCCGTCATGTCGAATCTACGCGGATTGCCGGCGCAGATTCTCGACATGAAGTCGGGTACGCGAAAGCTCGATCATCAACTCAGCTATGACGCTAACGCTAATCTCTCGGGCATCATCGACGGCCTCGACGGATTGGAATCGCGCACGCTGGCTTACGACGGACGCGACCGGCTGGCCAGCATTGCCGGCACGCCGGGCAGCATTGGCAGCGAGAGCTTCACCTACGACACGCTCGACAACGTGCGTCGCGCGGACGGCGGTGGTACGGATCGGCGCTTCCACTACAACGCCTCGACGCTGCGGTTGTCGCAGATCACGATCATCAACAGTCCTGTTGTGATGGACTACACTTGGAACGACCGCGGGGAACTGACCTCGCGAGCCCGCACTGTGCCGGGCTCGTCACCCGCAGGGCCTGATGTGATCTTCCTCAATGGCTTTGATGAAGCCACGATCACCTCAACCGAAAGCTTCGCCTTCGATCAGGCGAGCCGGCTGGCCACCACGTTCGGGCAGATGACGCATACGTATGATGCCCACAATCACCGGGTCTCCACCGCTACGTTGATGACGGGCACGCGCTATCAGGTCTACAGCCGATCAGGTGAATTGCTGTACATCGAAGACAGCGGCAACAACCAGCGGACGGAATTCTTCCACCTGGCCGGGACACTGGTCGCCGAACGCACGCGACCACTGGTTGGCGAAACACCAATTATGAGCTACCTGCATAGCGACCACCGCGGCACACCCACCGTAAAGACCGACAGCAACAGCGTCATCAACTACCGCAGCCACTTGATGCCCTACGGCGCGCCATATGACAACAACTGGCGCGAAGGCCCCGGCTTCACCAAGCACGCCACCGATGAAGTCGCGCAGCTCAGCTACATGCAGCAGCGCTACTATGATCCGGCCTCGATGCGTTTCCTCAGCCCCGACCCCATTGCTGCAGGGCCGGATAGCTTTAACGTCTACGCCTACGCCAACAACAACCCTTACACGTTTGTCGATCCGGATGGAAGGCTCTCGTGCCAGCCGATAAGTAAGTGCTTCCCAATCACAACGGTTAGCATCAGTCCTGCGAAGGGCCGGCGAGGAAAGCCGGGTGGCATCGAGATTCCGAGCAACATCAAGATTGAATCATCGAACTTCGGGACAAGAGAGGATGCGGCGCGGGCAGCAGCAGGCGCGGTCGGTCCCGAGGGTGTGCGTCGGCAGCAAGAGCCGCAGGTCGGTCTTACTCGAATCGCAAAAGGAAACTGGGGGTACTTGACACCTGGCTGGGGTGAAGTTGGCTCGGCCATCGTCGACGTTGGTTTGCTCTGGGATGCCTATGTTGCGGCCGGCTTTGGTGTGAACAGTTGGCTGCATGGCCATTTTGATTCGCAGTTGAATTTTTCTGCGACAGATTTCAAGCTGGTATGGGGAAGACCAGAGCCTACCTTCCTTGTGAACTCGAAAGGCGAGTTGCGAAGACTGACGAATCAGCATCTACAGGATGCGATGCGACCACTCAGACGCAGTGCATTCCCAGAGACTCTTGAAGGTCTTCAGTCTTACTATCGACGATCTGGACTACCTGGAGATCAACTGTGAAAAATGGTTTGACGTTATTAACCTGCGTAATGTGCATGACAGTAGTGACGTCGTGCAGCACACAGACGAATCATGCCTCCGCACCAGTTAACTCCGAAGAGGTAGGGTCAATTGACGAAATGTCGCGAGAGCCCTTCGACTCTACTCGGCAGTGCATTGATGCGTGGCATATCTTGTTTTCAGAATGGAAAGAGAACGGCGGAAGAATTCATACAGCCATCGCGGAAACGCGTGCGCAAATAACTACAGACAAGAAATCGCGTTTTGCGGAGATGGTAAGATATGTCTGGAAGAGCCAGCATCTCATTGAGTCTTCGAAGAGACGGACCTTTGGGGAATGGCCTGTTTCTGAAGAGGAAGAGCATGATGTCGCCAGGGCGCTGATGTCCTCGCCGCGATATGGGCTGCCACAGGATTGTCTTTCTACGGGATGGCTCGCGCCGATGTTGTGGGAAGAAATGCTCCTGATGGATGGCGGGACCAATAGACCGAAGCCTGTGGAGGCCCCAGCCAGTATGATTTGGGATTCGCCAAACGCAGGCGGGTGGGCGATGTATTGGCTACTCCGCCGCACGCCGTGAATAAAGCGTAGGAAAGTAGGGCGCAATATCATTGCGTCTAATGTGAAATGCCCGAAAGAGTACCAATCCGTAGAAGTTCAAAGACGGCCATAATTGTCGACTAAGTACCAATCTGTTCTATTCTCGGATGGGCACCCGCCGGCTCGATCATCAACTGGGTTACGACGCCAATGGCAATCTCGCCGGCATCATCGACGGCCTCGATGGCATGGAGTCGCGCACGCTCAGCTATGACGGACGCAACCGCCTGACTGCGATCACCGGCACGCCGGGCAGTATCGGCAACGAGAGCTTTGCCTATGATCCGCTCGACAATGTCCGTCGCGTGATCGCGGGCGGCCTGGATCGGCGCTTCCACCACGATGCGGCCACGCTGCGCTTGTCCCAGACCACCACGATCAACAGTCCCTCGACGACCGGCTACAGTTGGAACACCCGCGGTGAATTGACCGGTCGCACACGCACCGAGCCGAGCACACCGCCGATCACGGCCGACACCATCTTCCTCGATGGCTTCGATGCCAGCCTGCTGTCGACGACCGAGACCTTCAGCTTCGATCAGGCGCGCCGATTGACCGGATTCCCTGGCGGCGTCACCCATACCTACGATGCGCACAATCATCGTGTATCCACGATTACCCCCGCCTGGGGCACGCGCTATCAGATCTATAGCCGATCCGGCGAACTCCTCTACATCGAAGACAGCGGCGCGCAACAACGCACCGAGTTCTTCCATCTGAACGGCACACTCATCGCTGAACGCACTCGCCCCCTCACCAGCGAGACCGCCGTCGTCAGCTACCTGCACAGCGACCACCGCGGCACACCGACGGTAAAGACCGACAGCGCCAGCAACGTCCACTACCGCAGCCGACTCATGCCCTACGGCGCACCCTACGACGGCATATCGGCAACCGCTCCTGCGTTGCTCTACCTCAGGCATCCATGCCCTCGTATCGCGAAGGCCCCGGCTTCACCAAACACGCCACCGACGACATCGTGCAATTGAGCTACATGCAGCAGCGCTACTACGACCCCGACACCATGCGCTTCCTGAGTCCCGATCCGATCGCCGCAGGCGCCGACAGCTTCAATGTCTATGCCTACGCCAACAACAGCCGATATACGTTTGTGGATCCGGATGGGCGGCAGTCAAGAGCAAACACATGCAGTCGAGCCGGCGCAACCACGTGCATCGGATCGTGCGCCAGCGAACCGACTGCAACGCAGCAGCGGCGTAGGTTCAGCGCTCACCGTCCATTCTGCTCTCCAGGCAAAGGAAGAATTATGAAAGTCATCTCGACATTGCTGACCACAACCGCTGCGCTGTTCCTGGGCGCTTGTGCATCCAACCCGCCGAACGACTATCAACCGGCGCCGCCGCAACATCAGGCAGCGCACGCCTCAATGCATGATCAGGTACATGCCGCCATCAACGATCAGATGGGCAGCGCTGGCTCGGACATTTCTGTTCGCGTTGACGGCTCCAAGGTCTATCTCAGCGGCCACGTTGGCAGCCAGGCAGATCACCAGCGCGCCCACGACATCGCGCATCACGTTGCTGGCGTCACCATGGTGGATCACAAAGCGCTCGTGGTTCACTAGCCCTCTCGCGATCGATCCCGCGAAAGACACGCCCCGATCGGGTCCGCCGGTTGGGGCTGGCCACGTCTTGCTGCCGATGCCGGGCGGAACGGCGCGGGGGCCATGCGAACCAGCGACCTGGACCCGCACAAAGTTCTCCCAGCGCGTAGCGCGTTGCCAGAATGACGCTGCGAAGCCGCGCAATCCGGGCCAGCGATGACGGACCCGAGAGTGAGCCCCCGATTCCATTTCATTTCATCTGGGCGACGCGCTGAGCTCCGTGGCGATTCCGGCGAAGCGGGCTGCGTACCATGCCGGACAGGCGTCAGCGTGACCCATCACCCGCAATGCCTACGCACGCGCCGGATAGCCTGGGCAAGGCAGTCCCCCGCCCTTCCCCGCCAAACCACCTGCTTCATCGAATGGTCAAAGGTCTGGGCACGAGGAGACGTCCGACCTGATCGCTACGAAAGCTTGGGCGTATTGCTCGATAGACTGACTGCGCCGAGCGTTCAAATCGAGCGCCGCCAGTCGCCGGACCATGGCGGAGGTCAGTCCCATGAGCAGATCATTGCGGGTAACCATTCACGTCCTGGCCGCGGCGCTGTTGACGCTTCAGACGAACGTGCTGGCATGTTCGGCACCCGGACCGGCGCCGTTTGAAGATGTACTCGGAAACGCCGTTTCCACCGCGGTCATTCGCATCGAAGAAGTTCGACTCAAGCGCAAGGGTCCACAACAAATTACCTTCGTTCCAGACGTGGAGGCGGAGGTGCGCGTCACCGAAACGCTGTCCGGGAGACCGGTCACGGTCAAATTGCTCTCGTACTCCAGCAGCTGGTGCGGAGGGCACAATCTGAAGGTCGGTGACTACTATGTCCTGCTGTTGCGCGAGAACCGTACCGCCGTGGAGTTGCTCCCGAACGACCCTTCAATCCTGTACCTCTTCGGCTACTACGACGAAGAGTCCGGCAGCACAGAAAGTCGCTCGCGCCTACTGATGCACCTGCGAAACTACCAGCGCATCCACAGCTTCCCGGACGCATTTCCGGTCCAGAAATACTTCGAGCACAACTTCGTCGATAGCATGGTCGAACCGTCCGCGTGAGCTTCTATGCGATCGCGATCGGTGGCCTCCCATGGGCGGTGCCTCCGAAGAGCCCAGAACCCGGCGATTGCTGGTGATGCGGCCAACCCGCCGCGCCCCTTGATTCCTCCGCCCTTCGCCCGCATGCTGTGACGTCAATCCAGCCGAGTCACAACCGAGAGTCCCGATGAATGCCACCCGACACTGCCCCCTCCTGATTCTCGGCTCCGGTCCTGCCGGTTACAGCGCGGCGGTCTATGCCGCGCGTGCCAATCTCAAGCCGGTGCTGATCACCGGCATGCAGCAGGGTGGTCAGCTGATGACGACGACCGAGGTCGACAACTGGCCGGGCGATGTCGAGGGTCTGCTCGGGCCGGATCTGATGGTGCGCATGCAGAAACACGCCGAGCGCTTCGATACCGAGATCCTGTTTGATCACATCCACACCGCCGAACTCAAACAGAAGCCATTTCGGTTGAAGGGTGACAATGGCGAGTACACCTGCGATGCGTTGATCATCGCGACTGGCGCCAGCGCCAAGTATCTTGAGATTCCGTCCGAGGAGACCTTCAAGGGCCGCGGCGTTTCCGCCTGCGCTACCTGCGATGGTTTCTTTTTCCGCAATCAGGACGTCGCCGTCATCGGCGGCGGCAACACCGCGGTTGAAGAGGCACTATATCTATCCAACATCTGTTCCAAGGTGTACCTGGTGCATCGCCGCGACAAGCTCAAGTCAGAGAAAATCCTGCAGGACAAGCTGTTCGAGAAGGCGCGCGCCGGCAAGATTGAACTGGTCTGGGACCATGTCGTCGACGAGATCAACGGCGATGACAGTGGCGTTACCGGGCTGCGCATTGCGCACGCACAGACCGGCGTCAAGCGCGACATCGCGGTCAACGGCGTCTTCATCGCGATCGGACATACCCCGAACACCAGCCTGTTCGAAGGCCAGCTCGACATGAAGAACGGCTACATCAAGATCCGCAGCGGTCTCGATGGCGGCGCCACCGCAACCAGTACACCGGGCGTGTTTGCCGCCGGCGATGTCGCTGATCAGGTCTATCGACAAGCGGTGACCTCGGCCGGATTCGGCTGCATGGCCGCGCTCGACGCCGAGAAGTATCTCGATCACCTCGGCTGAGCTGAGCGTTGACCCATCCGCAACGGGGCTGCGGAAATCGCAATGGCCTGGGCCTTCAGTCGCCCGGAGCGCGTGCGTCGATTGAGAGTGCGTGGATATCGGTCTGCATCAGCGCGCCAACCGCAGCATAGACGGCGCGGTGGCGCGCCAGCAGCGGCTGGCCGCGGAATGTTTCCGCCACCACGACGACAGCAAAGTGACCGCGGCCATCCCGCGCGCCAGCATGGCCGACATGGCGATGACTCTCATCGATGACGCGCAGTTCCTGCGGGTTGAATGCAGCCCGGAGTGCTGACTCGATGGCGGCAAGGCGCTCGGCGGGATTCAAGGCAGCACCTTGCGGAAAGGCCGAACCACGACCTCGGCATAGACGCCTGCAGCGAGATAGGGATCGGCATTGGCCCATTCCTGCGCCGCCTCCAACGAGTCGAACTGCGCAACGATGATGCTGCCGCTGAAACCCGCGGGACCCGGATCCTCGGCATCAATCAGGGGCAATGGCCCCGCCAGCAGAAGTCGGCCTTGATCGCGCAGCGCTTCCAGTCGGGCCAGATGGGCAGGCCGGGTGAGCTGACGCTGAGCCAGGCTGCCGTCCCTGTCGATTCCATGAATGAAGTAGTTCATCCGGTCATGATATCCCGCCCACCCTGCCAATTGCGGCTGGACAGCCTCAGCGACAGCGCGTAAGCTCACAAACACTTACAGTCGCCGGGGTTAGATGCGACTGGCGCGGCGAGCAGCCGCGTGACCTTTCCTTCGCAATCCAGCAGCGCCGGCCCCACCGGCGAAGGCGATCCGCTTGCTGCAACGGCAGTTCGTGATGTCCGAGATGCGTTGGGGGTTTCGACCCGTCGACCGCTGTCTGCGCAATCTGCAGATGGCACCGCAAGAGTCCGCTTCTCTCCTTGCCTGTTTCGGATGAAGCGGGTTGGAATCGCGGAAGAATGGGCGTGTAGAACGCCCCTGCCCTGCCGCCGCCAACTCAAGCTGCGCGCCGAGTTGAAAGCCGTTTCAATATGACCAGAACGAGCGAGCACCTTCCGCCTTGTCCACTGCAATTCACAGAGTCTACTGATCGCTCCTGATGACCAGCGAATCCGCTGTATCGCCCAGTGCCGACATGGCCAGCAACGTAGTGCCCTTTCCTGTGCCGCCGCAGCAGCAGGAAATGCCGCTCGCCTTGGTCCGTGGTCAGCCCATGCTGCAGATGCCACAGGATCTGTACATTCCGCCGGATGCACTTGAGGTCATCCTTGAGGCCTTCGAGGGACCGCTCGACCTGCTGCTGTATCTGATCCGTCGGCAGAACATCGACATCCTCGATATTCCGATCGCCGAGATCACCCGCCAGTACATCGACTACATCGATCTGATGCAGAACATGAAGCTCGAGCTCGCCGCCGAGTACCTGGTGATGGCCGCGATCCTGGCCGAGATCAAATCCCGCCTGCTGCTGCCGCGTCCGCCCGGGGCCGAGCAGATCGAAGAGGATCCGCGCGCCGACCTGATCCGCCGCTTGCAGGAATATGAGCGATACAAGAAGGCAGCCGAAGACATCGACGGGCTGCAGCGGCAGGATCGCGATTTTGTCGTCGCCCATGCCGAACCCGGTGAGCACAAGGTCGTGCGCATTCCACCCGCGGTCGATTTGCGCGAACTGTTGATTGCACTGAAAGATGTGTTTGTGCGCGCCGAACTTTTTGGCCAGCACAACATCCGGCGTGACACGCTGTCGGTGCGCGCTCGCATGAGTGACGTGCTCAATCTGCTGCAGGATCTTGAGTTCCACGGCTTTGCCAGCCTGTTCACCGTGGAAGAAGGTCGACTCGGCGTGGTGGTCAGTTTCCTGGCCATCCTCGAGCTCGCCAAAGAAAACCTGATCGAGATCGTGCAGAACGAGGCGCTCGGTCCGATCTATGTCAAGACCCGCGCCGTCGCGGCCGAGTCCTGATCCCACAATGTTCAAGCATGCACACATGGAAATAGCCGAACTCAAGCGCATCCTCGAGGCCGCCATCCTGGCCGCCAACACGCCGCAGACCCTGGTCCAGCTCAATGATCTGTTCGGGGAAGAAAACCCGCCCGGTGTCGACAGCATCCACGCGGCCATCGAACTGCTGCAGTCCGACTACGCCGATCGCGGTGTGGGCCTGGTCGAAGTCGCCAGTGGCTGGCGTTTCCAGGTTCGACCCGAGATGCAGGTCTGGGTCTCTCGATTGTGGACAGAACGCCAACCGAAGTACACGCGGGCCCTGCTCGAGACCCTGGCCCTGATTGCCTATCGGCAACCAGTGACCCGCGCCGAGATTGAACAGATCCGTGGCGTGGCGGTGTCCTCGAACATCATCCGTACACTGGAGGAACGCGAGTGGATCCGCGTACTCGGGCATCGTGATGTGCCGGGCAAGCCGGCGCTGTTTGGCACAACCCGTCAGTTTCTCGACTATTTCGGACTCAAGAGTCTGGATCAGTTGCCGCCGCTGGCCGAGCTGCGCGATCTTTCCGAGTTCGAACCCCAACTTGATCTCGATCGGATTTCCCCGGTCGCCGTCGCGGGCAGTCTTGCCGATGCCAATAGCGAACTGAACGACGATCAGGCAATGGACTCCGTGGCTGAATCGGATCAGTTCGACCATGACATCGACGACGCAGGCGACGGCGATGAAGGCGATGCACTCGAATCTCTGCCCCTGCGCTCCCATGCCGATGAGGGGACGCTGGACAGCGTCGAGACCGTCATCGACTCCGATCAACCCGCTCACGAATCCATCGAAGCAAACGTCGACGAGGGCAACCTGCCCGACTCTGCGAAGGACACCCCATGAATAACGAACAACCCGGTCGCCGCAAACTGTCGCTCAATCGTGAGGCCAAGCTGGTCGGCCCCGTCGTCGAGGAGAGATTGCAGAAGGTGTTGGCCCAGGCCGGACTCGGTTCACGCCGGGTGATCGAAGAGCGCATCATCGCCGGCGAAATCCGCGTCAATGGCAATGTAGCCGAGATCGGCTCCAGTCTGCGCAACGGCGATCGCGTCGAACTCGATGGCAAGGCATTCATGGCGGTGCCCACTCCGTCCGATGAGGTGCAGGCACTGGTCTATCACAAGCCCGAGGGCGAGCTGACCACCACTGAAGACCCTGAGGGTCGCCATACCGTTTTCGAGCGTCTACCCCGACTCAAGGGATCACGCTGGATCGCGATCGGCCGCCTCGACATGAACACCACCGGCCTGTTGCTGCTGACCACCGACGGCGAGCTCGCGCACGCGATGATGCATCCCTCGCGCGAACTTGAACGAGAGTACGTCTGCCGCATCCATGGTCAAGTGACGGAAGCTCATCTCGAACAGCTGCGCAAGGGCGTGCTGCTCGACGACGGCCCGGCACATTTCGACGAGATCCATGTGATCTCGATGGGCGAAAACCACAGTTGGTTCCGCGTGGTGCTCAAGGAAGGTCGCAATCGTGAAGTGCGCCGCATGTGGGAGTCGATCGGCACCCAGGTCGCGCGGCTCAAGCGCATCCGCTACGGGGTGATCGAACTTCCGCGCGAGTTGCGCCGTGGTCATTACCGCTTGCTCGAAGAATCGCAGATCAAGATCCTGCGCGAGGCATGCGGCCTGGGTGACCTACCCGATACCCTGACCCTGCAAGCAGTCGTGGGTGTCCGTCGCGCCACCAAGGCGGCCAATGAATACCGCCCGGACAAACCGCGGGGCGCTGGCTGGAGCGGCGCAATGGCCGACGAGGCACGCGAATTGCGTGCTTTCGATCGCGTACGCGACGACGATGCCCGGCCCGGACAACGCAAACGTCCTGGTGGTCCCGGTGGCCCCGGCAGCAAACCGCGTTACAGCAAGCCCGGCGCAAAACCCGGTGGCCGCCCTGGTGGCCGTCGTGGTCCGGCTCCGGGTCAGGCCGTCGAAGCCTCAAGTTTCCTGACCTACTATCCAGGTCAGGAAGGTATCGACGGGAATAGAGCAGCGCCATCGGGTAACGCGCCCAACCGTAGCGGAGCGCCGCGCCCCGCCGGCAAACCGGGCGGCAAGCCCGGGGCGAAGCCGCGCGCCACTCGTGCGCCGGCGACGTTTACCGGTCCGATGGATTCCAACAGCTACATCAATCAAACTCCGCCGCCGCCTAGGGGAAGGCGTGGACCGCCGCGCGGACCGCGTTGAATTGATCCTACGCACTAACAAAAAAACGGCGGACCTAGGTCCGCCGTTTTCTTTTCGGATCAGGCAGCGACCGGGCATAGCCCGGTCGGCCGCAAGCAGTGTCGACTAGTCGTCCAGCTTGATCGCCGAACGCGTTTTGTCACGCCGTGCGCGTTCCTTGGCGCCGTACTCGGCCTCGCAACCATCCTGAGCCACCATTACGCAATCAAGATAATCGGTGATCTCGACCAAGACAGCGCGAATAGCCTTGCCTGCCGGCGTGTTCTTTTCATTCGACAGCGCACCACCAAAGCCACCGCGCGAAACGCCAACGCTCACGCCACCGCTCTTGGCCAGGCCCTCGACTGTACGCGAGTAATCAATTTCACCGGTAGTGGCATTGATCACGCGCACGTCCACGGCGATATAGGCCTTGGAGGATTTGCCGCCGAGTGAAATGCCCTTGAAGCTGACACCACCACCCGTGCTCGCGGTGTCTTCTTCATACGAAGTCACCGTACCGGCGATCAAGTACTGGGCACCCGTGATCTTCCCGATCTTGGCAGCGGTGCCACCAGCAACGCGACCGGAAGCACCCATGTTCTGCTCGCTCAACACCGCTTCGATCTTGCTGCGCTCCAATACCCGGAAGGACCCAAGCCCGGAGAGTTCGTTGGAGAGCATGCCGGAAAGTTCCCAGCCCACTCCGCCACGCCACCACCCAGCTCCGGACTCGTTCTTGAACTCGATGACTGCCACGCTCGGACCATTGTTCTTGGCCACGACCGCGGAGCTGGCGACCATGCCTGCTGCCACGGCGACTGCCCAAATCAGCTTCTTCATCTCCTCTCCTCGCGCCTTCGCGCTGTTCTGAAATCGCGTTCCGGTTGAACCGGGCGAACCCTGATTCTAGCTTGCCGGTCAAACTTGGCAATTACAGAAAAAACGTGCCGGAGTGCACGATCCAGACAGTGCCCGGGTGCGATGCTCCCACCGGCCGGATGAAACCCCACGCTCAGCCGGCTGGGGAGCGATATAGAAGGACAACTCTAGTGCGCTGCAGCATCGTTGAGCAGCGCCTGGACTACCGCTCCTGGTCCAGAACCCGTGACCGCATCACCTTCGCTCCGATCGCCTCCCAGAGGATTTCAGCATGCCCCGGATTACTCTCGCCATCCTGCTCAGCGCGCTTGTCCTACCCACCGCACAAGGCGCCAATATCCGTGTACCGGATCGTGATACCGCTGCGCTCATCCGCGCCATTGACCAGGCCAATAGCAGTGACCAGGTCACCACCATCCAGCTTGCCCGTCACGGCCTCTACACATTGACCGCGTCTGCGCCGAACAGCCCCGGCTTCGGATTGCCGGTATTGCGTTCTCATATCGTGATTGAGGGAAACCAAGCTGAGATCCGCCGCTATGCCCGTGCCGACTTCACCCTTGTTGCTGTCGCGGACAGCGGCGATGTAACGATCAACGACCTCAGCCTCGCCGAGGGATCGGAGGGCGCGGTGCTCAATCACGGAACGCTTGAGTTACGCCGAGTCAAGATCATCGACAACCAGGCCCGCCACCAATCAGCCATCGTGGAAAACTATGGGAATATTCGGTTCTTTGCTGGCGAGATCAGCCACAACCAGCTGGACGGCGCTGAGCGCGATGCAGGAACCGTCATCAACTACGGAAATCTGCTGATTGACGGCACGCGGATCGCGGGCAACTGGATCAGCCGCCGCTACGACTCGCTTTACGCCGCCTCGGCTGTACTCAACTACGGCGACCTGCAGCTTCGCGGCGTCCAGATCAACGAAAACACCGCCGAGCCGCAGACGAGCGGACGTGCGATCGGAGCCGTGATCAATATCGGCAAGAGCAGCTACAGCGGCAGCGCGGTGGAACTCAGTGACAACGAACCCAACACGTCCAACCAGATATCCGCCACCGTGGCACGACTGCTGCCCTAGGTACTCGTCGTCGCTGGCCAGCATCGCCTGCCCCCCCAAGACCTGCGCGCTTCGCCCCCTGACTCAGGGCGCGAAGAGCGCCAGCGGACGTGTTCAGCGCCACCATCCCGGCTCAGTTGGGCATAGCACACGCTGACTCGGCGTTGCAGCAGCAGCGACCTTGTCCAGTGCATTTTTCGGAGCGCAGGCCGAGGCCAAAGCCCAGCACAGAAATTCAACGGCCACCCGCTCAGGCCAGTTCGTTCAAGCGTGCTCGCCGCTCACTGAGTCGTTGCGCAAGCGACTTTTTTGGCCTGACAGATTGGGCAGCGACGACCGACTTGGCCTTCGTCGAGCGTTTCGGCGCGCCACCATCGACGCGGCTGGCGACCGGCTCAGTGCGCGCTGCGCGCCGCCGCGCGGGCGCAGGATCGGCAGCCATTCCGGCGAACCGCATCATTGTTGCTGCGGCACCCGCGCTGCAGATCGTGCTGTCCCAGTCCTCCATCAAAGTCGCCAGCACGAGTTTCTCGAACTCTCCAGCAAAGCGCCGGATGATCCGTTCGGGCTCGGGGACCAGCCGCGCATCGGTGATCAAGCCGAAATGCACGCGGCCGTTATAGCTGAGGATACTGATGCCCATGCCGATCGATCCGGTCTGCGGCACCCAGAACATCTGATCGACGATACGGCTGCCGGCGAAATAGAGCGGCATCTGCGGTCCGGGCACATTGGTCGCCACAGCGGTGGCCTTGCGGCTGAACATTTCCAGCGCCGGTTTCTGCAGGGCCGCCGGGCTCATCCCCAGGGCCGCGAGCAGGCCAAACGCCACGATCGCCTGGCGCGAACCTTTCAGTGCGCGCATTTCCTCGGCGATACGTTCCAGTCGGCGCAAGGGATTGGCCTCGCCGATCGGCAGGGTCAGGAAGACCAGACCAAAATGATTGCCAAGCTTGCGTGCATGTTCGAGTGGGCGCAGATTCACCGGCACGGTGGCGCGAATGTCGCTGCCCTCAGGGTCAACCCCGATCTCGATCAGGTAGGCGCGCAGCGCCCCGGCAGCACAAGCCATCAACACGTCGTTGACAGTACAGCCGAGCGCCCGCCCTACAATCTTGACCTCGTCGATCGGCATCGGCTCCGCCCAGGCACAGCGCTTGCTCACACCGAGTGGACCCCGGAAGGGCGTGGCCGGATCGTCCGACAGGCTGAGCGCATGGGCGAGCTCACGAATAATCTCGCTGCCCTCGTGCGCGACTCGGCCCAGGGCTTCGGGATCGCTCAAGATCTCACGCCCCTTCTCGATCAGAACCTCGCCAACGTGCATGGCCTGCGATAGTCCCTTACGCGCAGGCGCGACCAGACGCTCGACGACGCCGCCACGGTCTTCTTTGAACCACACCTTGGCCAGGGCAGCGAGATCCTCGGTGGTCGGCCTGACATCGGTCAGCGACAGCAGCACCTGAATCAATGCCACGCCGTCGGCGTAGCAATGGTGAATGCGGGTGATCAGGGCGCTGCCACCGTCGTAGCGCTCGACGATATGAAACTGCCAGCGCGGCTTGGAATAATCCAGCGGTGTCGACGCGAGCTGCGAGCACAGGCGCTGCAACTCGGCCTGCCCTGCGCCACCGGGCAAGGCGGTGATGCGCACATGCCACTCGAGATCGAAGTCCTCGTCGATTTCCCACCAGGCGCCCGCCGGCCCATCCACCGCCTTCTGTCGAAAGCGCCGGAAGGCGAGAAAGCGCTCATTGAGCATGCGCTTGAAGCGGGCGACATCGAGTTGATCGGCCAGCATCATGACACCGGTGATCATCATCAGATTGGTCGGTCGCTCCATCCGCAACCAAGCGGTGTCAACCTTCGACATCGGTTCGCGACTACCGTCGTGCTCTCCACTCATGGGCATGAGATTTACACTCGCTGCTGGAACCACTGTGTACCGGTGCCTGCGCAGATCGTCAACGCCGGCGCAAATTGACAAGCATTTACCGTATTTGAATCGTCATTCAGCACATGATCGTCCGGCCTGTGCACAATAGCGCGATGAACAGAACCTGCGACCCCCAATGATTGCAATGGCCCTGCTTGCTGCCTTGGCGCTTGGCGCCCACGGAGACATCTACCGCTGCGTCGCTGCCGACGGAAGTATTGGCTTTCATGACAAGCCCTGCAAGGCGGGTTCGAGTGTGCTAGTCGGGCAGAAATCCGAGACCCCGCAGGCCGACCTGCGTCGCTTGCGGGTAGCGCTGTCGAAATTGGAGCGCGTCGAGCCCGACAACCGGAAGCCCGCGCCAGTAATCGAGACGCTGCCGCGCAGTCTGGGTTGGCAATCTTTGGGTCCGGCCAATGAAGCCCTGCTGGCCGCTTGCTCAGCGCAGTTTTTCGAGTGCGCGCAAGCAAATGCAGTGCGCATGGATCGTTGTGTCGCAACGCTGCCCCGTTGTGGCAAGCGACGCTCGAGCGGCTGCTGCCCAGAAGCCTGCGTCAGTCGCTACGGCGATCTGCGTGGACGGGGCCTGGCACCGGCGGCATCTGTGCGCAATGCACTGTTTGATGACACCTACGGGAGTTGCAGCGCACGTTGATCCGGTCCGGTTTCAGTGCGCGCTCGTTGGTTCACGATCAGGCCAGTGACCGCCAGACCGGTAGGCTGCAAGCGCCTGAATTCGTGTCTGTGCCAGGTCGATCAAGGGAGCGGCATACACCGTACCCTCGATCCCGGCGCGCGCTCTGGCACCTGCATCCATTTTCCAGGGCTGCTGCAAATAGCGATCAGGGACCGCGGCCAGCTCGGGCAGAAAGCGACGTACATAGCTGCCGTCCGGATCGAAGCGCTCGCCCTGGGTCACCGGATTGAATACGCGAAAATACGGGGCGGCATCCGCCCCGGTGCCGGCGCTCCACTGCCAGCCCTGGGTGTTGTTGGCGAGATCGGCGTCAACCAGCGTATCCCAGAACCAGCGCGCACCATGGCTCCAGTGGTAGCGCAGATTCTTGGTCAATGCGCTGGCCACAACCATGCGGACCCGATTGTGCATCCATCCGGTCTGCCAGAGCTGGCGCATGCCGGCATCCACAAACGGTATTCCGGTTGCACCCTTCTGCCAGGCGTGCAACAGCGCGGGCACGGGTTCGGCCCAGGGAAAATCGGCGAAGCGAGGATTCATGTTGCGTTCGGCGGTATGCGGATAGTGGTATAGCAGGTGATACGAAAACTCCCGCCAGCCGAGCTCACGTACAAAAGTCGCCGCGCCCTCGGCAGGGCGCGCCGGATCGGCAAAGCCCTGGTTGATTGCGGCAAGTATCTGGCGCGGCGAGATATTGCCGAAGGCCAGATAAGGCGACAAGGTCGAGGTGCCGCTGCGATCGGGGCGATCGCGACCGGTCTTGTAATCGGCCACCGGCGCATCAAGAAATTTCTTCAGACGGGCCTGGGCCGCAGGCTCGCCCGGCTGCCAATGTTCGGAAAACGCGCTGTCCCAGCCGACGCGTGGGAGCAAACTCAGCGCGTCGATGGCCGCCGCTCCGGCCCCGGCGGTCGGCTCAGCCTTCGCAAAGCTAAAGCGCACCGGCACCGGCAGCGGCAGGGGCGGAGAGGCTCGCAGCGACAACGCGAGGTTGCGCCAGTACGGCGTGAAAACCCGATAGGGACCACCCTGCAGCGTGCAGATTTGCCAAGGCTCAACCAGCAGATTGCCCTGGTGGCTACTGACCTGCACGCCTTCACTGCGCAGTACTGTTTTGATCTGACGATCTCGCGCCAGCGCCGCCGGCTCGTAGCGCCGATTCCAATGAACTGCGTCGACCTTGTGCTCGGCGATCACTTCGCGCAAACAGGTCAGCGCATCTCCGCGTCGAACCAGAAGCCTGCCACCGCGCGCCTGCAGGTCTCGATCAAGCGCAATCAACCCGTGGTGCAGCCACCAGCGTGAGGCCGCTCCATCGGCCCAGGGCACCAAGGGCTCGGTCTCGTCGATATAGAGCGCGGTGATTCGATCGGCCGCAGCAGCAGCATGCAACGCCGGATTGTCGGCCAAGCGCAGATCGCGGCGGAACCAGATCAGAGCACTGGTCATCCGGCCAGTCTCACCGGCGGGCGCACACTGGTGAAGCCGCCGTCCAAGCCGATTACCTGGCCGGTGATCCAGCGGCTCTCCTCCGACAGCAGAAATCTCGCCAGAGCCGCTGCCGAATCGGCATCGCCGATTTTTCCAAGCGGATACTGGACTGCCATCTGCTTGCGCGTCGATTCGCTGGACAGAAACCTGGCGCCGAGTGGCGTATCGAGCAGACCGGGTGCAATGGCGTTGATGCGCACGCCGCTCGCCGAAGCATCAGCGGCGACTGAGCGAACCAGGGCTTCCACGCCGGCCTTGGCCATCGCGATCGCCGCGTGATGGGCGATCCCAATCCGAGCAGCGACCGAGGAGAACAGCACGATGCTGCCGCCCTGCTTGGCCGCAGCCAGAACCGGCAGATAGGCGCGACAGAGAAAGTACGAGGTGTCCAGATTGGCCGCAAGCGTAGCCCGATACTGCGCCTCGCTGGTTCGATGCAAAGGCGCCAGCAGGATGCTGCCACATGCATTGGCGAGCCCGTCGGGTGGCCGACCCAGGACCGCGACCGCTCGCTCAAGCGCCTGCTCTGCACCCTGCTCGGTTGCCACATCCGCCTGAATCACGATGTCGTCTCGCGAAGCCTCCAATGTGCTGATGTCCCGGCTGACCAAAACGAGGCGCGCGCCATCGCTGCGCAGCTTGCTCGCCAGCGCCGAGCCGACCCCACCGCTGGCTCCGGCGATCAAGATGCAAGCGTCACTCATGACAGTCCTCCGAGGCGATCCAGCAAGCTTGATGGGGGTCACGTGTTGACCACGTCAACGGCGCCCGCGATTGCGCCCGATCCAGCACGGATCGGGCCGCATTGGGCTGCATCCTGCTACACGCTGCGCAACGATCCGGCCATACTGCGCACCACCACAGCACGCCGGAGCACACCGTAATGAATCGTTGGATACGTTGCATTGGCCTGATGCTACTGGCTCTGAGCCTGCTCACCGCGTGTGGAAAAAAGGACGACGGCACACCGCCCGAAGTAACCAAGGCCAGCGAACCCAGCAAGGGGGCCGAGGCGATGGCATTTGGCCTGCTCAATGGCAGCGGCGAGTCCTACGAGGGACGACCCTCGGTCGTGCTGAAGTTCTCGCGTCCTCTGGTCGGACAGCAGGCATTTGACCAGTTGCTCAGCATCAAGCTCAAGGACGGCGCCGCCGCGGACGGCAGCTGGATTCTGGACGGCGACAATCAGCAATTGCGCTTTCCCTACCTCGAGGCCGACAAGATTTATGTGGTGGGTATTTCCGGCGCCTTGGCAGCAGCTGATGGCAGCACGATCGGCGCCGGGTTGAGCCAGGAGGTGCACAGCGGCAATCAGGAACCGATCGTCGGTTTCGCCAGCCAGGGCAGCATCCTGCCAGCGCATGAGTCGCGCGGACTGCCAATCGTCGCGCTCAATGTATCCGAGGTTGATGTCGAATTTCTGCGCGTATCCGAGGCAAACACCGGCCAGTTCCTGCGCGAGTACCTGCGCAACGGTCGACGCAGCTACTGGTCGCTCGAGCAGTTGTCGCGGATGGCGACTTCCGTCTACAAGAACCGGTTTGCCCTGCAGGCACCATCGAACGAACGCAGCGTCAGCTACATCCCGATTCGCGATATCCAGGAACTGAATCTACCCGGGCTTTACTTCGCGGTACTCAACCGCGCCGGCAATTTCGGATACGAGCAGGAAACCGCGATGTTCTTCGTCAGCGACATCGGCCTGCATGTACGCGCCTACAAGGACCGACTGCTGATCCTCAGCACATCGCTAAAGAGCGGCGAGCCCAAGGCGAATGTCGCGCTGACTATCCAGGATGAAAAGGGCGCGTCACTCTTTCAGGTGAACACCGACGACAAGGGCCTGGCCCTGGTCGAGTACAAGCCCAACAGTCAGCACCTGCTCAGCGCGAGCTTCGGCAACGATGTCTCCCTGCTTCCGTTCAATCAGCCCGCGCTCGACTTGTCGGAGTTCTCACTCGGCGGTCGTGCACAGACCGACCTGGAAATTTTTCCGTGGACCGGTCGCGATCTGTATCGTCCCGGCGAGACGCTTGGCGTATCCGCCCTGCTCCGCGATTTCGACGGCAAAATTGTCCCGGCACAGCCGATCTTCGTCACCCTGAAGCAGCCCGACGGCCGTGCCCTCGCCACTCAGCAACTCGATCCCGGCGAACTCAATTACCTGCGCTATGAGCGGGTGATCCCCGCCGATGCGCCCACCGGCAAGTGGTCGCTCGATCTGAGCACCGACCCGACCATGAAGCATCCAGCGACCCTCAGCTTTCGGGTCGAGGAGTTCCTGCCGGAACGACTGAAGCTGACCCTGGATGCACCAGAGGCACTGAGCCCAGGCGACGCGCTGCCGCTCAGCGTGGAAGGTGCCTGGCTGTATGGATCGCCAGCGGCGGGCAATCGATTCACCGCGCGGCTGAGTCTGCAGCCAGATGCCCATCCGATCGCGACGCTGAAGGATTTCCATTTCGGCGATCCCCTGGTCGAACTGCCCAAGCAGCCCAAGGATGTGGTCGACGAAGTACTCGATGACGAGGGCAAGCTGGAAAGCGAAATCGCGCTCGATGAAGTGAAGGCGCCGAGCGGAACCGTGGCCGTGATCGTTTCCGGCAGTCTGTTTGAATCGGGCGGTCGCGCAGTAACCCGCGTGATCAAACGCAGCCTATGGCCGGCGGCGGAAATCGTCGGCGCGCGACCCCTATTTGATACCGAAGAAGGCGCGACCCCGGATGGACAGGCCGGGTTCGAGCTGATTCGCGCCAACGCCGGCGGCGAACTGCTCGGCGCGAGCAAGCTGAAGGTCAAGCTGCTGCGCGAGAATCGCAACTACAACTGGCGTTGGGCCGATGGCTCGGGCTGGCAATCGGATTATCTGTCGACCTGGGTATCCGAGAGCGAGCAGGAACTCGATATAAAAGCGGGCGAACGCGCGAAGCTGAGTTTCCCGGTGCAGTGGGGCGGCTATCGGCTTGAGGTTTTCGACCCGGCGACCGCGCTGACGATGAAGTTTCCGTTCCAGGCGGGATGGAACTGGTACAGCCAGGGGCAGGATGCCGGCAGCCGACCCGACAAAGTGAAGCTCGCCCTGGACAAGCCGAGCTATCGCGAAGGCGATACCGTCAAACTGACGATCAAGCCACCACATCCGGGTAATGCGCTGGTGCTGCTCGAGGGCGAGGGTTTGCTCTGGCAGAAACTCCTGCCGGTCAAAGGTGAAACCCAGGTCGAGATTCCGCTCGACAAGGCCTGGAGCCGCCACGATTTGTACGCCACCGTGCTGGTGTTCCGTCCCGGCAACTCCGCTGAAAAGATCACGCCTTCGCGCGCTGTCGGTGTGCAGCACATCGCCCTCGATCGCAGCGCACGCAAGCTCGCGGTGACGCTGGAGGCCGACAAGCTCACGCGGCCGGGTCAGAAGTTCACGGTACGTGTGCAGGCTCCGGCCCTGGCCGGCAAACCGGCACGAGTCGCCCTGCATGCGGTCGACGTCGGCATCCTGAATCTGACCCAGTTCCCGATGCCCGATCCGGCCGCCTGGTTCTTCGAGCCACGCCGCTATCTGACCCAGGCCTACGATGTATTCAGTCGCATCATCGAGGCGATTGACGGCAGCAAAGCCAAACTGCGTTACGGTGGCGATGCCGCACTGCTCGCACTGCCACAGGCCAGGCGGCCCAATGTGAAAGTACTGACCGTCGATATGTATGAGCAGCCGGTCGTGCTTGACGGCGAAGGCAAGGCGGAGTTTGAACTGGATCTGCCGGACTTCAACGGAACGGTGCGACTCGGCGCTGTCGTCTATGGCGAGCAGAGCTATGGCACCGCCAGCCAGGAGACGATCATCCAGGCGCCGCTGGTGGTTGAGATCAGTGCGCCGCGTGCGATGGCCTCCGGCGATCGCGCCGAGATCGCGCTCGATCTCGAAAACCTCAGCGGCAGCGCTGGTGAATACAGCGTCAGTCTGGATGGCGGCGACATGCTCAGCATCGTCGAGCCCAGTCGAAAGCTCAAGCTGGCCGACAAAGAGCGCAGCACGCAGACCTTCAAGGTCACGGCGCGCCAGAAATATGGCGTTGCTGCCGTGGTGGCCCGCGTCACTGGCGGCGAATCCAAGGTCGAGCGCCGTGTCGAATTCGCCATGCGGCCGGCCTATCCCGCCGAACACCGCAGTCGTGCCGTTGTGCTCGATGCCGGCCGCGACATTCGCCCAGAAGCCAGTCTGCGCGCTGGTCTGGTGCCCGATTCTGTGGTTTCGCGAATGACCATGGGCACCCTGCCGCCCCTGCCGTTTGCTTCCGTGGTGAAGGACCTGATCGCGTATCCCTATGGCTGCGTCGAACAGACCACGAGCAAGGCCTTCCCGCTCGTCTTCCTCGACGACGACACTGCGCGCCGATTTGGAACCACCCCGCTGAAGCCCGAGGTCCGCGCCGAAATGTTGAACGTCGCCTTTGCCCGACTGGCTTCGATGCAGACCGAGAACGGTCACTTCAGCTATTGGCCCGGTGACTCCTACGTAGTGACTCATATCACGCCCTATGTAGCCGAAATGCTGGTGACTGCCCGCGAAGCCGGTTTCAATCCGGGCGAGGCCATGCTGGAAAAAACGCTGAAGCGATTGAACGATGATCTGCTCTCTGGCGGCACGCCGCACTACGAGTACGAGTACAGCGATCATCTGCGCATCGCCGAGCAAGCGCATGCCGGCTATGTGCTCGCAAAGCTCAAGCGCGCACCGCTCGGAACCCTGCGCGCGATCTACGACAACGAACGCAACAAGCTGGTTGCCCCGCTGCCTCTGGTCCATCTGGGCGCGGCGCTCGCGATGCAGGGCGACCGCACGCGCGGTGAGGCGGCGATTGCCGAGGCGTTCTCGAAGAAGTGGGAGCGACCTGCCTGGGTCGGCGACTACGGTTCGCCACTGCGTGATCTCACCTTGATGGTGGCGATTGCCAACGAGGCGGGTCTGAGCAAACCCGAGTACGACGCCCGCGTCTACGAATTGGCACGCGAACTGCAGGGTCGCGCGACCGAGCGCGGCTGGGGCTACAGCTACTTCAGCACCCAGGAACAGATCGGCATTTTCCGGCTGGGTCGTGCCCTGATGGGCGACCTCTCGCGCAAGATCGAAGGTGACGTTCGCATCGGCGCGCATAGCGAACCGTTTGCACCAACCGCACAGGTTTCGCGCAACTTCACGATTGAGGATCTGGATGCCGGAATCACCCTCGGCCCACGCGGACCTGGCCCGATCTTCGTTGTCGAGGATGTGGTCGGTTACCCGACCTCTGCGCCGGCCATCGTCGATGAGCATGTGGCGATCCGGCGCAATCTGTATCGCCCCGACGGAACGGCGTATGACGGCTCGCCACTGACCACTGGCGAAACTCTGATCGCCGTGCTCGATGTCACCGCCAAGGAAGAGATGCGCGATGCGCTGATCGTTGATCTGCTGCCCGGCGGTCTGGAGCTGGAGAATCTGAATCTCGGTGATCAGACGATCTGGGAAGGCGTGACCATCGATGGCGTCGCGATGAACGAGCGCAGCGGTCAGGCGGAGATCCGCTACGAGGAGTACCGTGATGATCGCTATGTCGCTGCGGTCCAACTGTATGCCGGACAACGCTCGAAGTTGTTCTACATCGTGCGCGCGGTCAGTCCGGGAACCTACAAGGTGCCCACCCCGATGATCGAGGACATGTACCGGCCGATGATGCGCGGTATCGGTGCCGCGGTGCCGGCCAGCATCGAAGTCCGCGAGCCCGAATGATCCCCGCGAGCTACGGGAGGACCGGATGCCGGACGTGCTGGCTCAGGAACTCCCGACGGATCGCGAGACCCGCACCAGTCCGCGTCGATGGCGGACGCTTTGGCACCCAGTTGAGCCCAAGGCCGTGATCTTTTTCCAATGAACCAACCGCCTTCCAGCATGACTGTCTCCGGCAGGATGGGCGCATGGCTGCGTCGGCATCCGCGTTGGTCGGCGCTCGTGCTGCTGCTGTTGGGGCTCGCACTGCTCGATCGTCTGCTGCCACCGCCGATCCCGGATATCGTCGGCGATGGCGCGACCGTGGTGCTTGCTGCCGATGGCACGCCCTTGCGGGCCTTCGCCAATTCGCGCGGCGTCTGGCGCTATCCGATCACCATCGAGCAGGTATCGCCGCTCTATCTCGAAGCCCTGCTCGGCTACGAGGACCGCTGGTTTCGCTGGCATCCAGGGGTCAATCCCTTCGCCTTCGCACGCGCCACGGCACAGGCTCTGTGGCATCGCGAGATCGTTTCCGGCGGCTCGACGTTGACCATGCAGGTCGCTCGCTTGATCGAACCGATTCCACACAGCGCGTGGGGCAAACTGCGCCAGATCGTGCGCGCTTTGCAGTTGGAACTGCGCCTGGACAAGGACGAAATCCTGACGCTGTATCTGAATCTGACGCCGATGGGTGGAGGCATCGAAGGTGTGCAGGCGGCGAGCTACGCCTATCTCGGCAAGCCTGCTCTGCAACTCAGTCACTCCGAAGCGGCCTTGCTCGCCGTGCTGCCGCAGGCACCGAGTCGACTGCGCCCGGATCGTCATCCCGAGCGGGCGCGCCGGGCGCGTGACAAGGTGCTCGATCGACTTGCCCAGTTTGGCGATTGGCCAGCCTCTGTGATTGCAGAAGCTGGCGACGAAAACGTGGTGGCGCGGCAACTGCGTCAGCCCATGGTCGCGGCGTTGTTGGCCGAACGACTGCGTCGTGAGCAGCCGGACGCGCGCCTGATCCAGAGCGGAATCGACGCCAATCTGCAGATGGCGGTGGAGGAACGCATCCGCCTATGGGTCGAGCGCCTGCCCGACCGAACTTCGGCCGCCGCCCTGATTGTCGACAACAACACTCTGGAGGCCCGCGCCTACGTGGGCTCCGCCAGCTTCGGCGATGAAGAACGACTCGGTCACGTCGATATGATCACCGCCGAACGCTCACCGGGCTCGACACTCAAGCCTTTCCTGTACGGGCTGGCCATGGATGAGGGACTGATCCACTCGGAGAGTCTGCTGCTCGACGTGCCGCAGGACTTTGCCGGCTATCGTCCGGCCAATTTCGGCGACAGTTTCAATGGGCCGGTCAGCGCTGCAGATGCGCTGCGCCTATCGCTGAATGTGCCGGCGGTGGACCTGATGGAACGCATCACGCCCAATCGCTTCGTCGCGCGCCTGCGCAACAGCGGTGTGCAGCTTAGCCTACCGCGCGGCGCGAAACCCAATCTGACGATGATCCTCGGCGGCACATCGGCGCGCATGGACCAACTGGTCGGTGCCTACGCTGCATTTGCGCGCGGCGGCGTCGGTGGCAAGGTGCGCATGCGTCCGGATGCACCGCACGAGGACCGCCGGCTCCTCAGCGAGGGTGCCGCCTGGATCGTGCGCAGTGTGCTGGAAGACCACGGTCGCCCTGGCGATCCGGAAGCCATGATCGACACCCGCCGGCGCACCCGAGTGGCCTGGAAAACCGGTACCAGCTACGGCTTTCGCGATGCCTGGGCAATTGGCGTCACACCCGCCTACACCGTCGGTGTCTGGGTGGGACGCCCCGACGGCACACCGAGTCCGGGTCAGTATGGCGCGGCCACGGCACTGCCGCTGATGCTCTCCCTGGTCGACCGGCTACCGCGCAACGCCCGGGCCCTGCCCAGCGCGATGCCGGCGAGTGTGCAGGAGCTGGATATCTGTTGGCCACTGGGCGAGGCGCTCGACCCGGAACGGCCCCAGCTCTGTCATCGACGGCGTTCTGCCTGGACCGTGGATGGCGTCGTACCGCCGACACTGGCGGCGCGTGCAGCCCCGAGCGCCTCCCGCTATCTGCAAAACTGGCTGCGCGAGCCGGTGTCCGGCCTGCGCATGCTGCAGGGCTGCGCCAGTGCATCCGCCCTACCCGCAGAGAGCGCCCAATGGCCTGTGCTGGCCGGCCCCTGGTTGAGTGCATCGGAACGTCGCGCCAGCGCCCTGCCGGCGCTCGCACCCGGCTGTGCGGCGTTTGCGCCCAACGAAGTCTCCGCAAGCTTGCGCATCGATGGGGTGCTGCCCGGCGCAATCCTGCGCACGCCGCCAGGCACCAGCAAGCTGCCCGGGGTCAGAGTGCGCGCACTGGGCGCTCGCGGTCGGGTCGACTGGCTGCTCGATGGTCGTCTGATCGCGCAGTCGGAGGGCGAGACCAGTATCGATCATCGCTTCGAACACATCGGCGCGCATTCCCTGGTGGCAGTCGATCAAGGCGGCGCATTCGATAGCGTTTCTTTGCGCGTGCAGCAGTGAGCCCCTGCGCAGCACTGGCCTCGCTGAGCGCAGACTGAAGGCCGTGACGGTGCGCAACCCCGAATCTGCCGGCGCTGCGTTGCACAGTGCCATGACCGCCGACGCCCGCCATCGTGTCCCACGCACTCACCGTTGAATCCTCCGGGTTCAGCCCGGCAGCTATGCCGAGGCGGGCGCATGCACTACCCTTTCGCCCCATGCTGGATCGAAGTGACGAGGAACTCATGCAGGCCTATGCGGGCGGCGAGACACGCGCCTTCGAGGTGCTGTACACGCGGCATCGCGGCACCGTGTATCGGTTTTTGTTGCGCAGCCTGTCGCGGCGCGAGCTAGCCGATGAGTTGTTCCAGGACACCTGGAGTCGCGTCATCAGTGCCCGCGACCGCTATCGGCCAGATGCGCGCTTCACCACCTGGCTGCTGCAGATCGCGCACAATCTGCTGATCGACGGATTCCGCCGCGCGCGCCCCGAGGAATCCGGCGAACAGGCCGAACTCGCCATGCAGTTCGCCGAGGGCGACGAGGCCGAGCGACCCGAGCGCGTGCTCAGCGAGTTCGAGCAGGCCCGGCAACTGCAGAACGCACTGGCCGAGCTTCCTGACGATCAGCGCTCGGCGTTTCTGCTGCGCGTGGAAAACGGGCTTTCAGTGGAGGAAATCGCCGAAGTGACCCATGTTGGACGCGAAACCGCAAAATCGCGCCTTCGCTATGCGCTGGAAAAACTGCGCGAGGCACTCAGCTGATGAACACGCCCCTGCTACCCGGTGATGAGGAACTCGAACGCCTGCTCGCTGAGGACAGCGAGCTGATTCGTCGCTATCGGGCGTTGCCGCAGAGCGAGCCCGGCAAGCATCTAGACGCCGCCATACTGGGCCGCGCCAGCAATGCGGTGCGACGCAATTCTGTGCGCGCCCGTTGGTTGGTGCCGGTGGCAAGCGCGGCCTCCATCGTGGCAGCTGCAGGGATTGGCTGGAAGGTGCTGAGCACACAGCAACAGGAACAACAGGCCGCTGCCCTTCCGGAAAGCAAGTACGAAGTATTGGAGATCGACCTGCAGGGCGGCGATCGCCAACGCAGCCTCGACACAGCGTCGATGCCGCCGCAGGCTGCGGCCCCGGCAAAGCCCAACGAGTCCGCCGCCGCCGCGAAATCCTCAGAAAGCGTTGCGAAGTCGCGACCCAGCCTGAGCGAAATCATCCAGGGCCCGGCACGCGACAGCGGCATCGTGGTCGATGAACCGCATACCCGCACCGATCATGCGGTGCCCGGCCGCGCGCCCGAGCAACGGCAACCGATCAGCGACCCGTATGGCACGGGCTTCGCCGGTAACGCCGCTCCGCGTGCGATGACGCCCGCTGCCCCGCCAGCGCCTGCTGCCGATGCCGAGTCGGAGCAGCCGCTCGGCCGCCTGGAGTCCAGCGGCCGGCGCGAGCAGCGCGCCAAGCGCGCCAGCGACGAGGGCCTGCTTCGCGATCGGCTCAGCGAACAGGCGGATGGCGCGGACGATCTGCCGCTGTATGCGCCAGCCGACTGGATTGAACTGATACGCGACCTGATCAGTGCACGCCGTCAACAGGACGCGCGCAGCGAGATCGCACGCTTCCGCGCTGCCTATCCCAGCTACCGTCTACCGCCCGATCTGCGTCGCTACGATCGCTGATCGTGGCCTGGACACTAGCTGCGCCCTGCCGATTCGAGCAGGAAATCCGCAAAAGTCGATTCGTCGCCTGCGCCGCCGCCGTGTGCGATCCCGCGGCTGCGCTCGCATACATCCAGGCGCAAAGCGGCAATGACGCGCGTCATCATTGCTGGGCCTATCGCATCGGCGATGAATACCGATCAGCCGACGCCGATGAACCGGCGGGAACCGCTGGCCGCCCGATCCTCGCCGCGATCGATGGTCAGGGTCTGGATCGCGTTGTGGTCGTCGTAGCGCGCTGGTTCGGTGGAATCAAACTTGGCGCAGGCGGACTGATCCGCGCCTATGGTGGCAGCGCGGCCGAATGCCTGCGCCTCGCCGAGCGAGTCGAGATTGTCCAGTATCGTCGCCTTCGTCTGCGTCTTGGCTTCGACGCATTGGGCAGTGTGCACGCCTGCCTGCAACAATACGAAGCACACAAAGTTGCTGAGCGTTTCGACGTCGCGGGCGTCGAGATCGAAATCGACATTGCCTCCGATCAGTTCCCGACGTTCTGGCGTAGTCTGCTCGACGCCACCCGCGGCGCGGTCGAGCAGTTGGAATGAGCTCCGTCGCCAGTTGGGCCGTCCCCGGATCGCAACATCGGGGCAAGCTCTGCTAGTTTGTGCGATTGCCAAGCTGACAACGATCCGATGAGCACGCCGAACGAACCCGAGAAAGCACGGTCGCTGAGCGCATTGCGCCAAGTCTGGCCCTATGTTCGCCCGTACAGGCGACTGGTGCTGGGCTGGTTGCTGTTTCTGGCGATCTCCACAACAGCGACGCTGACCCTGCCCTTTGCCGTGCGGCAGATGATCGATCACGGCTTTTCCGCTGCCGATGCGAGCACCATCGATCGCTACTTTCTGGGCCTGCTCGGCGTAGCCATCGTACTTGCCGTGGGTACCTCGCTGCGCTTCTTTTTCATCAGCCTGCTCGGCGAGAGCGTGGTGGCCGATCTGCGCCGCGCCGTCTACGGCCATCTGCTGAGACTCGATGCCGCATTTTTCGAGCGCAGCCGCAGCGGCGAACTGCTGTCTCGGCTGACCTCGGACGCCGAACTGATCCAGACGGTAGTCGGTTCCGGCGCCTCGGTAGCCTTGCGCAGCGTCGTCATGCTGTTCGGCGCTGGCACACTGCTGGTACTGACCAGCCCAAAGCTTGCCGGGCTCGCCGCCCTGGTCATTCCGATGGCGATCCTGCCAATCATGCTGTTCGGTCGCCGACTACGCGGCCTGTCGCGGCAATCGCAGGATCGGCTCGGCGACGCCAGCGCGCAAGCCGCGGAATCACTCAGCGCCATCCAGACCCTGCAGGCCAATACCCGCGAGCGTGCCGAGCGCCTGCGCTTTGATGGCGCGATCGGACGCAGCCTGGCCACCGCACGGCGTCGAATCGGTACCCGCTCGCTCCTCACGCTTACCGTGATCCTGCTGGTTTTCGGCGCGGTCACCGCCGTGCTCTGGGTCGGCGCCAAGGACGTGATCGCCGGCGTGATGACAGCCGGCTTGCTCAGCCAGTTCGTGCTCTACGCCGTCACCGCTGCGGGATCGGTCGGCGCCTTGACCGAGGTCTGGGGCGACGTGCAGCGTGCTGCCGGCGCGATGGAACGGATCGGCGAGGTGCTCGCCACCGAGCCCGCCGTGCGCGACCGGGAAACCTCGGTGCGACTCGAAGCACCACTATCGGGCCGAGTCCGTTTTGATCACGTCAGCTTCCATTATCCCTCGCGGCCCGATCACGCCGCGCTCGAGGACTTTTCTCTCGAAATTGCCGCCGGCGAAACCCTGGCTCTGGTCGGACCGAGCGGAGCCGGCAAGAGCACGGTCTTCCAATTGCTGCTGCGTTTCCACGAAGCCCAATCGGGACAGATCAGCCTGGACAATCACCCAATCGAGTCGCTGAAACTCGACTGCCTGCGCGAAAACATCGCCCTGGTGCCGCAGGACAACATCATCTTCGCCGCCAGCGCGATGGAAAACATCCGGCTCGGACGCGACACCGCCAGCGACGCCGAGGTGATCGACGCGGCACGCGCCGCCGAGGCGCATTCCTTCATCGAGCGCCAACCCGAAGGCTATGCTTCCGATCTCGGCGAACGCGGCGTCAAGCTCTCGGGCGGCCAGCAGCAGCGCATCGCCATCGCCCGTGCCATGCTGCGCAATGCCCCCATCCTATTGCTCGACGAGGCGACCTCAGCACTCGATGCGCAGAGCGAGTCCGCTATCCAGAAGGCACTCGAGCAGGCCATGCACGGACGCACAACCATCGTGATTGCGCACCGACTGGCTACTGTGCAGAAAGCCAATCGCATCGTGGTGATGGACAACGGACGCATTGTCGCGATTGGCTCACACGAACAGCTGGTCGCGGCCGGCGGTCTATACGCCGATCTGGCGCGCCTGCAGTTCGTGGCCTGAACCGACGTAGGATGAGCTGAGCGCAGCGAAGCGCATCGATCTGGCTTGCCTCAACGCAATCGGCGCGCCTCAGCAGAGGCCACAATCAGCTGTGCCAACCGCCGCATCCGCGTCTCGACTGCCTTGGCCGTATTCACCCAGTGAATGCAGACGCGTCGATACGAGGGTGGCTGCGCCGTGAAGAATTTCCAGGCCACGGCATTGGAACGGAACTGCGCATGGTGTTCAAGCGAGAGTTCGGCCGCCTCCTGCTCGTAGGCATAGACCTTGGAACGCTGCTCGGTGCGCGCCTCGAAGGCCAGCAATCCAGAAGCCTGCATGCGTCCCGACTTGATCAGCTTCTCGACGTTGAGCAGGTTGCGCGCGCTCCAGATGCTGCCGGCACGGCGCGGAGTGAAGCGGATGCTGTAGCGCTGCTCATCGATACGCGTTCGGACCCCATCGATCCAGCCGTAGCAGAGCGCCTCATCGACCGATTCAGGCCAGCTCATGCTGGTTACCCCCGAACCCCGCTTCCAGTAGCCAACCAAGAGTTCCTTGGCCCGATCATGATGTGCACTCAACCAGGCGCGAAAGGCCGCTGCATGCTCGAAGAAGCGCGGTTCCATACGAGTCAGGGCAATCCCAGCACCGTGCTGATATGCACAAGGGGACTGACATTGATGCAATTGACCGCAACGCCGCGCATTGCCCAGATCATCCCGACGCTCCTGTCAGTTGCTAAGCAGGGCGCGAATCAACGACGGAACCTGCGCCGTGCATTCACCCAGAATCGCAAAAATCTCGTCGATGCTGATCTCAACCTGATCGCCGCAGCCGGCCGCCCAGTTGGCAACCATGGCGAGGCAGGCATATTCAATTCCCAATTCGCGGGCGAGCACAGCCTCGGGCATTCCGGTCATACCGATGAGGTCGCAGCCATCCCGGCGCAGGCGTGCCACCTCGGCATTGGTCTCCAGTCGCGGACCCTGGGTAGCCGCATAGCAACCGCCGTCCACCAGGGCGATGCCACTGGCCTTGCCCGCCTTGAGCAAGGCCTGACGCAAGCTGCCGGTGTACGGCCAGGAGAAGTCCACATGCTCGACCTTGGCCCCTTCAATATCGCAGAAGCTGCTGTAGCGGCCGTGGGTGTAATCGATAATCTGATCGGGAACAACCAGGACCCGCGGTCCCATATCCGAGCGGATGCCGCCGACTGCGTTGACACCGATGACCCGGCGCGCACCGATCGCATGCAGTGCATGCAAGTTCGCGCGGTAGTTCACCCGATGCGGCGGGATGGTATGCGACTCGCCATGACGGGCCAGGAAGGCGAGGCGATGGCCATCGAGCTCGCCGATGACGATGGCGCCCGAGGTGATGCCATACGGCGTCTCGAGCGACTTCCGCTCAATCTCGTGCAGGCCCTCGAATTGATAAAGCCCGCTGCCGCCGATAACCGCGAGATCAACGCCCATTGTGCTGCTCCAACTTGTGGCGGGTCGCCTTATCCATCGCGCAGCGCATAGATTCCATCGAGGTTGCGTCCAAGCTCGTGGTAGTCCATGCCAAATCCATACACGTAGCGATCAGGTACGGGTACGCCGATGAATTCAGCACTGATGCCGGGCACGCGGCGATCATGTTGTTTCTGGCAAAGCACCGCGATCTGCACTCGCGCTGCGCCCTCATCCAGGCACCATTGTTTGACCGGGGTCAGGGTGCGACCTTCGTCCAGAATGTCGTCCACCAGCAGTACCTCACGCCCCTTGAGTGCCGTGCGCGGACGCGCAACCCACTCCAGTCCCTGGCCCTGGGTGGCGCCGCGGTATCGCGTGGCGTGCACATAATCAAACTGGAATCCGGTGCGACAGCGCAGCGACATTTCACCTGCCAGCATCAGGCCGCCGTTCATCACAGTGATAAACAGTGGCGTGTCGACACCGGCATAACTGGCGTCTATTTCAGCGGCCATGCGCAGGATGGCCGCATCGAGTTCCGCGCGTGGATAGAGCAGATCGGAGATCTTGAGAGCTTCGGCAAGCGATCTTTTGGTCATCAGGTTCTCATACATGGTTCAGTGGATCGACAGCCGCGCTGGCTGATATCCAGCCTGCGCTCGCCATCAAAGTCTCCCACTGCATGGCGGGCTTGGCCAGCAGCAGGTCGAGTCGCGCTGCACCGATTGCGGGGCGATCTGCAACGGCCTGGATTGATTCAGCAACGAGCGAGGGTGCGCAGACCAATACGATATCGCAGCCGGCATCGAGATGTGCGTCGATCCGCGCCTTCACGCCACCGGCGGACTCGGCGGCTGCCATGCCAATGTCATCACTGAATACGATACCGGTAAAACCCATTTTCGATTGCAGTATTTCGCCTATCCAGCGCGGCGAATAGCCAGCCGGCTCATCCGCAACTTCGGGATAGCAAACATGCGCCATCATCACCGCCTCGGCGCCAGCCGCCTGGCCGGCACGAAACGGATAGAGGTCCTCGCGTTCGATGGTGTCCAGCGGACGTGGGTCTACGGCTGTGTCGAAATGAGTGTCTTCAAGCACCGAACCGTGGCCCGGAAAATGCTTCAGCGTCGCGCTCATGCCAGCGCTGCGCATGCCGCGCACATAGGCAGCGGTGAAAGCGGCCACGACGGCCGGATCATCGTGAAAGGCGCGTTCGCCAATGGCGCGGTTGCCGCGACCGAGATCGGCTACCGGTGCGAAGCTGAGATCAATACCGAGTGCGAGAATCTCGCTGGCCATCAACCAGGCGTGTTGCTCGGCGAGGGCGAGCGCCTCGGCAGGATCGATCGCATAGCGCTCGCCCAGACGCAGCAGAGCCGGTAGTCGACTGAAGCCATCGCGGAACCTTTGCACGGGGCCGCCTTCCTGATCTACGCAGATCACGAACGGTCCGGGTCGCACCGCGCGTATCTCGGCGACGAGTTCCTGCACCTGTGTACGCGCGCTGAAATTGCGGGTGAACAGGATCACGCCACAAACCTGCGCGGCCGAGATCCAGCCGCGCTCTTCGCTGCTCAAGGTGGTGCCGGCGAGCCCAATGATCAACATGCCAGTTCCCTCAGGATCAGATCACGATCCAGCCACCGACAGAATGGATTCTGCGCCAGCCGGGCGTTGTAGTAGCGTTCTTCGTGACTGACTTCGCGTCCCAGCCAGGACGGAGCGACAAACGTCTGCTCGGCGTGCTCAAGTTCTATTTCCGCGACGATCAGGCCCGCGTTGTCTGCGCCGAACTCGTCGATTTCCCACAGCATGCCCTGATGTCGGACATGGTGGCGGGTCTTGGTGACCAGATCGCCAGCGAGCTGATCCAACATCTGCCGTGCATCGTCCAGATTGATGGCGTACTCGAACTCGAGCCTCGTGGTGCCCGCGCTGCGCGACTTGATGTTGAGCATGGCCTGTTCACCCTCGATGCGCACCCGTACCGAACTGCGCTCGCCGCCGAGGTAACCCTGGGCCATCGGCAGAGATCGCTCAACCTGGTTGCGCCAAGTGCCGCCGACGATAAGGAATTTGCGTTCGATCTCGAGCGCCATGAATCAATTCACGCCGATGAGTCGCCGCGTGCCGGGCAGGCAGCTGCCTGCCCGGTGCGATCCATCAGGGCCGGCGCTCGAGGTAGCTGGTGTCGCGCGCACGCGGCAACAGATCGGTCCGCGAGGCACCCAGCCAGAGCAGCAAGGGACAGGCAATGAAGATCGACGAGACCGTACCGATCACGATACCGATCATCAACGACAGCGCCATGTTCTGCAGTGGACCACCACCAAACATATAGAGCGCCAGCACGGTCAGGAAGGCGACGAACGAGGTGATCACGGTACGCGACAAGGTCTGATTGATCGAGCGATTCAACAGGTCATACGGCGTAATGTTATGCACGGTGCGGAAATTCTCGCGGACGCGATCGAACACCACGATGGTGTCATTGATCGAGAACCCCATCACCGAGAGTACGCCGGCCAGCACGTTGAGATCGAATTCTTGCTGGGTAATCGAAAAGAAGCCGGTAGTGACAATGACGTCGTGCATCGTGGTGATGATCGCGGCAATGGCGAACTTCACCTCGAAGCGCAGTGTGATGTAAGCAAGGAAACCAATACCCACGAACAGCACGGCCAGAATGCCCTGCTGAGCCAGCTCCTTGCCGACCTGGGGGCCGACGAAGTCGCTGCGCATGACCGATGCCGGATTTTCGGCCGATTGCACGGTGGTGAGAACCGCCGAACCCATCATCTCGGTGTTGCCGCCGGCCTTGTCGACACGCAGGCGGATTACCACCTCGGTGTCATCGGCGCCGATGCTCTGTACCGTCGCATCGATGAAGCCGGCATCTTCGATCTGCTTGCGGACTACCTCGATGTCGGCAGGCTTCTCGAATTTCAGTTCGACCAGGGCACCGCCGGTGAAGTCGAGCGCGAAGTTGAGCCCCTTCATCGGAAACGCAATCACCGAGATCAGGAGCAGCAAGCCCATGACAAACATCGATGGCTTGCGCCATTTCATGAAATCTACTTTGCTGTTGGAAGGAAACAGTTCCACGATACGGACTCCGGATCAGATCGACAGGCGTGCAAGCTTCTGCTTGCCACCGTAGATCATGGAAGAAATGCCACGAGACACCGAGACCGCGGTGTATAGCGAGGTCAGGATGCCGACGGACAACGAGACCGCAAATCCGCGGATCGGGCCGGAGCCAAAGGCAAACATGGCAACACCGGCGAGCAAGGCAGTGACATTGGCATCGAAGATGGTGCCGGACGCCTTTTCATAACCAGCCACAATGCTGGACAGAGGCGAATTGCCACCGCGCAATTCCTCTCGGATACGTTCATTGATCAGTACGTTTGCGTCGACCGACATGCCAACGGTCAATGCAATGCCGGCCAGACCCGGCAAGGTAACCGTCGCACCCAGGGCCGACATGATCGCGAACACCATCAGCAGGTTGAGCAGCAAGGCTATGCAGGTGATCAGGCCGAACATCCGGTAATAGACGAGGAAGAACAGCAGCACGAACACGAACGAGAACAGCACCGCGGTCAGACCGGCGTCGATATTGGCTTTGCCGAGGCTGGGCCCGATGATGCGCTCCTCGACGATGCTGAGCGGCGCCGACAAGGAACCAGACTTCAGTGAGAGCGCCAGCTTGCTGGCTTCTTCGGGCGAGCCGAGTCCAGTGGTCTGGAATTGCGCGCCGAACACGCCCTTGATATTTGCTTCGCTGATCACTTCTTCCTTGGTCTTGAAGGTCCTGACCTTCTTGCCATCTACGATGCTGGTGACCGCTTCTTTGTTGATCAACACGACGGCCATGCCATTGCCGACATTATCCTGGGTGAAATCGAGCATTTTGCGCGCGCCCGCGGAATTGAGCGTGACCGAGACTGCCGGCGTACCGGATTCGGGATCGATCATCGACGAGGCATTGATCAGCTGATCACCCGAGGCGATGACCCGACGCACCAGCACGATGGGCCTGCCATCGCGATAGTAGTAGACGCGCGAGCCCGCCGAGGGCTTGCCGGTCCTGCGTGCGGCCTCGTCGACCGCGTGATATTCCAGAGTCGCGGTCGAGCCCATGAGTTGGATCGCAGCGGCAGTGTCCTGCACGCCAGCCAGATCGACCGCAATTCGCGAAATGCCCTGACGCTGCACCAGCGGCTCGGAAATACCCAGGCTGTTCAGTCGCTCGCGCAGCGTGATCAGGTTGGAATCGATCGCCGCGCTGATCGCATTGGCGTATTCCTCAGGCTGGATCGATCCGACCAGGGGAAAGGCAGTCTCGCTGGTTGGCACGCCGAGGCTGAACTTCACACCGGGAAAGCGCCCGCCCAGAACGTTGGCCATGCGATCGCGGTCCACGCTGCTGCGCAGGGTAAGCACCGGACCTTCCGGCCCACGCGCCACGGTGCCGCGAAGCTTTTCACTTTTCAACAGAGCGCCGACCTCCTCGCTCAGGCGCGTTTCATGCTGCGCCTTGATGTCGGATTCGGATACTTCCATCAGGAAGTGGACGCCACCCTGCAGATCGAGTCCGAGGGCCATTGGCTTGGCGCCAATGGCGCGCAACCAGGCTGGCACGGTCGATGCCTTGCTTAGAGCAACGGTGAAATCCGGTCGCTCCAGATTGGGGTTGAGCAAATCGCCGATGGCCTTTTGCGCATTGCCCTGCCCGACCTCGTCGGCAAGCTGAACCAGCAACTGATTGCGCTCCAGGCGAAGTTCACTGAAGGCGATCTTCTGCTTTTCCAGCACACCCTGGACGCGCTCTCTCAGCGCCTCGTCCACTGGCGCCGATGTGGTGCTCGCGATCTGTACGGCCGGAACCCGCGGAAACAGGTTCGGGATCGCGTAAAGCAGCGAAAGTGCCATCACCAGGATGATGATTATTTTCTTGTAGCGTGGTGTATCCAGCATTGCTCATCCCTCTCCGATGCCCGCAAGGCGGCACAGCGGTGCTCTAGGTCAGACCGACTTCAACGTTCCCTTCGGCAACACCGCCGAGATGGCGCTGCGCTGCAGTTTGATTTGGGTGTTTGCCGCAATTTCAACCGTGGCGAAAACGTCGCCGAGATCGGTGATCCGGCCAGCGATTCCGCCGCTGGTGATGACTTCATCGCCCTTGGCCAGTGCCTCGACCATCGTGCGGTGCTCCTTGGCCTTCTTCATTTGCGGGCGAATCACCATGAAATACATCAGGGCAAAGATGAAGATCAGGGGCCAAAGTGTCGCGAATGCATTGGGGTTGGCACCCGCCGCCTGGGCGTGGGCGTCAGAAATAAAGAAATTCATGGGCTCGCTTCGCTATTGGGGCCGCGCCAGGACGGCGGGGCGACTTAAAGGGCGCGGATTATGCCACAGGGGCAGGCGCATAAAGCTATTGACGTGAGCGCGTCAGTGTGTAGCCATCGGACTGCCGAACCCGGCGGGGCTATTGAGCGGGCTCGACTTCGTCCTCGTCCTCGTCGAGCTTGCGTTTTTCCTTGCTGATCAGGATCACCTCGGGCTTATCCCAGCTGCCCTGCACGCGATAGCGCGCAGTGACGATGCCATCCAGGGGCTTGCGCAGCATATCCTGCGCCAGGACCCCAACCACGGCGCCCACCGGCCCTGCGGCCACGGCTCCGACCAGGGGCAGGGCGCTGCGAACCCTGGGTATCACTTCCATTTCCTGGTCGTAGTCGCGCGCAATCAGGCCAGCCCGGCCGCGGATCTCGATCTCGGCAGACGGGGCTTTGACGTGCAGATCACTGGTGTAGGCCTGGCCGGCATCAAGGCGGAAGCTGCCCTTGATCGAGTCGAAGGCCATGCCTGATTTGAAAAAATCACTGAAATCCAGCGACAGTCGGCGCGGAATCGCGCCGAAATTGACCAGACCGAACAGTCGGCCGGCACCCGGCTCGACTTCGAGGATGCGACCCCGACCGACCTCGCCCTCCAAGGTTCCGATCACACGGGCGAGCCCAAACTGAGCCGGCGATCCGGCCCAACGACCCTGCAGGCGCGCGACGGTCTGGCCACCATCGATGAAGCTTCCATAGCCCAGGCCCTTGAGCATCTTGCCGATATCCTCAGCGCTGAAGTTGATGTCCAGATTGCTGAATTCACCGGCGTTGCCGAGCTCCCAAGCGCCAGACGCGCGCATGGTCAGAGTCGGTGAGCGCGTTGTGAGTTCTTCGATGCGCATGCCGGTCGCGGTCGGCCGCGTCTCGATGCGCGCCTCGCCAAATCCGGATGCGCCGAGCCTGAGGTCACCTACCCATATGTGCAAAGGCGGAATCAGGGTGGGATTCATCGGCTTGGACGGTGCGCGCGGATCCGCTTCGGGCCAGTGCAGGGTCCTGAAGCGCGCGGTGATTCCGGGCTGCTCACGCTGCGCATCGGAAAGCTCGAAACCGCCGTCAATGCCCTCGCCATTCAGTTTGATACTCAGTCCAGCGGAGCCGCGTGATATCTGGACCGCGGTGTCACCGAAAGCACGCCCGAGCACATCGACCTCCTCGGCGCGCAGAGTCACATCCAGAGCGAGCGAACCATCGCTGCCGTGGCCAAGTCCGGCCCAGCCACCGAGGTCGAGTGCGGCGATCTCACCGGTGATCTTCAGCCCCGGTCCTGGAATTGGATCGGGCAGACCTCCGCCCAACGCCAGATGTCCGGCAAAGTCGCGCTCGGCGCCCTCCGCCATGCCGCGAAAACGCGCCAATTGGCCGAGCTTGATCTCGATTTCTCCCGACTCCAATGGTAAGTGCAGGTCGACCTGCAAGGGCATCGGGGTATCGGCATCTTTGCGCAGAGGAGCCGGCAAATCGATCTCGATGCCACGCAGGTCAGAGCTCAGACGTAACCGCATGTTTCCGGGCACGCCATCGACGGCACGATCCGCCAACAATGCGATATCCCATTGTGCAGCGCCCGGAAAACGGTCGTGGTACGCATCCAGCGCAGTGATTCCAGCAGCAACGTGGACGAAGGGCAGTTCGCCGCGCAGACTCGCCTCCAACTGGTGGGACTCGTCACCAACAAAGTCGCCCAGCGCGATGCTGAGCTCTGCCACGTAGTCGCCCATCCGGACATTGAGCGCGTCGGCGCTGAATCCAGAATCATTGAATCGAATGTGACCGCTGGCCTTGTCGAAGCGCAGATTCCATTTGAGGTCGCGCAAATCGGCATCACGCAAAGTCACCCTGCCCTCGATCTCACGCTCACCACCGCCGCGGCCGACGGGCAATTGCAAGCGGATGTCGACATCGGCGCCACCCTCAACACTGACGCCGAGCAACTGGGCGCCGAAGCGATACCGCAGGGGACTGCTGTGGATCAACGCAAGCAGGTCGCGTCCCTGACTGCTGCTGCTCGCTTCGATCTCGAGTACCGGGAACTTGATGTTGTCAATGCGGACCACCGCGGCACGCACGGGATTGCCGGCGACACTGGCAGCGGGCAGGTCGATTTGCATCGCGTTGTCGACAAATTGCACGCGCGCCGATTCGAGGTGTGCCTCTGGCCACTCTGGATTGAATTTCACCGCGGTATCGCTGACCCAGGCAACTGCATCGAAGCGACCCTCGTTGCCGACAAACGGCCAGTCATCCAGATCACCACGGATCACCGCCATACCGTGATCGATCTGACCACCCAGCAAGGCCTGATCGAGCCAGCGCACCGTGACCGCAGGCATTACACTGATCGGCCACAGCGCCTTCGCTGCGGTGACTTCACCCGGAAGCAATTCAATTGCGGCTTCCAGATAGGGGCGATTGCCGCCGCGCTCGAACTCCAGGGCGAGCTGACCCTTGAGGCCCAAGCCCTCAGTCTGCAGACCAATTCCCTCCACAGCCAGCCTGACGCCCTCGGCTGTGGGCGACAGCGATATCGTCATCGGAGCCAGTTTCAAGGCGAGCGGCTCGCGCAAAACGCCGGGAAAGGCGAGCTCGGTCTGCAAGGCGTCAAGCCACAGAACGGTGGTCAGGCGATCACCCCGCAACTGGCCGCCGAGCCCCTGCAGACGAGGCAGACGACGCGTCGCGTTCCAGCCGACATCATGCAGTGCCCCGCTGAGCGCACGATCGCCATTGCGTTGTTGGGTGAGTATGAACTGGCGCAATTCTCCGCTCGGCGCCGCCTCGTACAACATTCCCGCCAGCACCGGAGACAGCGCATCACTCAGCGTCAACCAGGGCAGGATGCGTTCGAGCCTCAGGCTCGCAATCTGCAGCTCAAGCTTGCGATCGACGTCCGTCCCGCTGGCGTGAATCGACAGGCGGGTCGGCGCGGTCGCAACCAGATCGGGCGCAAGCGAATCGGCTTCCAGGATATCCAGCCGCCAGCCAGAATCCGCCTGCAGCTGCCATTGCAGGGCAAGCTCCATCCGTTCTGGCCCATAGCGGGGCTCGACGCTCTGTCCAGAGGCCAGTTGTACCGGCCGATCGCCGCGCCAGATCGCCCGGCTCGCTACTAGCTCGACGCGCGCACGCTGGGGCACGAATTCCTGCAGGTCAATCCAGGCATCCAGATCCACTCGGCCTTCCAGGGCCGATACGCCATGGATCGGCCAGGTCCGCGACCAGTCAGCAGCCCGCAACTGGCGGCCGCGCAGGTAGCACTGACCATCGGCAGAATCGCTGCCCAGGCTGCAGGCAAGTTGCAGGGGTACCGATCCCGACTCGGTACGGAAACTGGCAAACACTTCTCGGCTACTGGCCTGCGGACTGATCCGCAACTCGACATCGACAAGCTGTAGAAAGTGACCTCGCTCAACGTCCGACAGTCGGACGCGGGCTCCGCGCAAGCCCACCGCACCCAGGCTGCGCAAAGCGGAGAGATCGAACTGGCCGGCGCCGCTGCGCGCGCCCTGCCACTGACGCACCTGCCAACGACCGTCAGGCAGCCGCTGGATATCGATCTCCGGCGCAACGATGCTCAGTTCATGCCAGGAACGACCACGGTGAAGAAAGGCGTAGAAATCCAGCGACAGCTCGGCACGCTCGATGTTGAGCTCGGCGTCGCCTTCCGCCTCGCCGATACGCAGGCCGGACAAGGCGAAACGCGGACCAGTTGCGCGCCACTCACCACTGATCGAATCAAAGCGTACCGGTCGCTGCAGTCGCTCGGACAAAAAAGCCTGGACACGCTCCGGATGGCTCAGGAGCCAAGGGAACAGCAGGCTGGCGCTGCCGACCAGGGTGGCCATCAGGATCAGGCATATCGCGATGAACCCTGTAATCCAGAGTCGCCAGCGACGCGCTTTTGCCACCTTGGTTTTCACAGCAGGATGACGTCGAACTGCTCTTGCGAGTACTGGTCTTCGGGCTGGAAGCGAATGCTCTTGCCAATGAACTCCTCAAGTTCGGCAACGGCTGCGGATTCCTCGTCTTCAATGCGCGCCACTACTTTGGGTGCCGCCAGCACCAGCATCTTCTCGGCGTCGAACTGGCGGACCGCACGGGTAATCTCGCGGAAAATCTCGTAACAGACGGTCTCGGCAGTCTTCAGGGCGCCGCGTCCACTGCAGGCTGGACAGGGCTCGCAGAGCTGGCGTTCCAGACTGTCGGCGGTGCGCTTGCGGGTCATTTCGACCAGACCCAGCGGCGACATCTCGTAGACCGTGGTCTTGGCGTGATCGCGCGTCAGCGATTTCTCGAGTTGCCGGATCACCTGACGCTGGTGTTCCTCATCGACCATGTCGATGAAGTCGATGATGATAATGCCGCCCAGATTGCGCAGACGCAGTTGTCGCGCCGCTGACTGGGCAGCCTCAAGATTGGTCCGATACACGGTTTCCTCGAGATTGCGCGTGCCGAGAAAACCACCGGTATTGACGTCGATCGTGGTCATCGCCTCGGTCTGGTCAATGACCAGATAGCCGCCGGATTTGAGTGGCACCTCTTTCTTCAGCGCGCGCTGGATTTCGTCTTCAACGCCGTACAGATCAAAAATCGGGCGCTCGCCCGGATAATGTTCGATCCGCTCCGCCAGTGCCGGCATGAATTGATTGGCGAACTTGAGCGTGCGTTCATAACTTTCGCGCGAATCGATCCGCACCTTCTCGACGTTGGCGCGCATAAGATCGCGCACAGATCGCAGCGGCAGCGAGAGGTCTTCGTAGACGCAATCACCAGGCTTGGCATTGGCAAAGCGCGCGCTGACCGCGCGCCAGACTTTGGCAAGGTAGGCAATGTCTTCCTGCAGCAGTTCGCTCGGCAGTCCCTCTGCGTTGGTTCGGACGATGTAGCCGAACTCGCGATCGGGGGAAAGCTCGCTGACTGCGTCACGCAACCGGGTTCGCTCCACTTCGTCTTCGATGCGCGCGGACACGCCGATGGTCTTGCTGGTCGTCAGCAGGACCAGATAGCGCGACGGTAGCGAGAGATGCGTGGTCAGTCGCGCGCCCTTGCTGCCGATCGGATCCTTGACGATCTGCACGACAATGTCCTGACCCTCGTGCATCAGCTCGTTGATCGGGGGCATCGGCGGGACCGGTGCATCCGGATCGACTGCCTCAATTCCCGGCGTGCGGACGATGTCGGATGCATGCAGGAACGCCGCACGCGACAAACCGATCTCGACGAAGGCCGCCTGCATGCCGGGCATCACCCTTTGCACGCGACCCTTGTAGATGTTGCCGAAATATCCGCGTCGCGACGCCCGTTCAATTGACACTTCCTGCAGCATGCCGTT
>JAYSZM010000124.1:0-15275 GCA_043738015.1 Lysobacterales bacterium | reverse complement strand
CCACGCAGCGCACTGTGGATGATTGGTGCAGGCAACGATTTCATCGAGCATCTTATGCCGGGCACCTTTACGGCGATTGACGCGAGCATTGCCGTCGCGCTCGACGGCGTCATCCATATCGCGCTCTACGACGACACCCTGGACGATCTGTACCACGCCGAGTTCACGCCCTCGCCAAGCGGCGGCAACTGGTCGCTGACGTGTGTCGACAAGCAGGGCGACGTCGGCGCATCGCCGACGATGCTGATCGGCCGCGACGGCATGCCGATGACCGTCTACCGCGGCCGCCCGGACTTGCTGCAACGCGCGGCGCGCGCGCCCGATGACAATTGGACGATTCGTACGCTCGCCAGTCGCGTGCTCGAATCCGCGCAGCCGGTCGCGGTCACCAGTCGCGAAGCCAGGATCCTGCATGTCTCGTGGTTCCACGAAGAGTCGCAGACGCTGCGCATCACCACCTTGCACAGCGACCCGCGCGACCTCAGTTTCGTTCCCGCAACGGACACCGTGCCGACGTCAGCCGGGTGCGTGCGCCGGCGCATTCATGGCATCGCGATGCTCGGCGACGGCGGAGTCGCGCTCGCGCATTCGGACGAAATTCCGGGCCAGGCGCAACTCGGATATCGCTACCGTGATTACAGCGGCCAGTGGTTCGATCCGGGTTCGCAACCGCAGCCATTCGGTTCCAGCGGAATTTCGCGCATCTCGCTCGACAGCACGTTGCTCGCACCAGAAGGTGCGCGCGTGAGCTGGATCGTCGGGGGTCGCCTGCAGTACGCCGAAAAGCACTCCGGCCTCGTGCAGTGGCAAAGCGAAGATCTTGGCCCGCTCGCGTCGAACGCGCCGCTGCACCTAGGCGCGGCCGGACCGTTGCGCATCACCTACGGCGAAGGCAACGGCCTGTTCATGCTGCAGCGCCTCGAAGCGCTCGGCGCGGACACGGACACGGACATGACCGGGTTTCTCGGCCGCGACCCGAACGGCGGCGTCGGCTATTGCGCCGCCGTCCTGCTGTCGCCGCTGTTTGAGGGCATCGGCAGTTCGGCAGGCCGAACTGCGATCGCAGCGGCGGGTACTGCCGGAACCATGGGGCAAGGTGGCAGTCCATCCCGAGGCTCACTCGAAGTACTTGCCGACGTTCGTGAACTGTTCTCGACAACAGCCACGGGGCGCTACTACCTGGCGCTGTTCGCTGAGCATGCAGCGGAGATCATCACCCTGACGTTGAGCGATCCGGCGCTGCTGGTACAACGCACGCGTACTCTGACTCTGAGCGACCTGCTGCCCGGCCTGAGTGCGCTCGTCGAATCGCCATCCCGTGGCCACGAGTTCCGCTTCAAGCCCGCGCTGATCGAAAACGCGCGCGCCGTCGCGGAAGGCTGGGGCGATGCCGGTTTCCCGGCGCTGGCCGCGGCCGTCGCCGAGGAGCTGGCGCACACCGACGACTTCGAGCAATTTGTTGGCATGACCTTCAGCGAATGGTTCAATGCGATCAGCGTCGGCAACGGCGTCCAGCAGGTGTTCAAAGATGGCTTCGAATAATCACTGGGGGCAGATCGCAATGCGTGCGCGTCAGGCCGGCTGGCTGTTGCTGCTGGCGATCGCTGCGCCGCAGTTGCAGGCGCAGTCGCCGATGCCGGCGAATGTCGAATATGCCCGCGTCAACAACCAGCCGCTGCGTCTGGATCTGTACCTGCCGAGCGCGCCGGTGAGCGGCCGGCCGCTGATGATCTTTGTGCATGGCGGCGGCTGGAACAGCGGCAACAAGGACGTGATCCAACCGGCGATGTTGCCGCTGCTCGATGCCGGGTTTGCGCTCGCCAGCGTCGACTATCGCCTGGTCAATGCGCAACACGCGACCCTGTATGGCGGCATGAGTGCGGTGATCTTCCCGGCCGCGGTGCACGACATCAAGGCCGCGATCCGCTACCTGCGCGCGAATGCCGGCACCTGGGGCCTCGACCCGCAGCGCTTCGGGCTGTGGGGCGGCTCGGCCGGCTCGCACCTGGCGTCCCTGGTCGGTTTGTCGGGTGGCGACGCCGCGCTCGAGGGCGCTGTCGGCAACCACATCGGCGTCTCCAGCAACGTGCAAGTCGTCGTCGTTGCCTACGGACCGAGCGATTTGCTGCGCATGGGCCTCGACGCGACCCAGGCTGGATTCAACGGCGCCGGCTGGGACGCGCCAAATACCGCGCATGCCGTCTTCATCGGCTGCGGCACCCAGGGCATGGGCGCCATCCTCGCGAATCTGGACAACCCCGCGCCGCCGTGGCCGCAATGTGTCGCGCAGGCGAATCTGGCGAATCCGGTGCTGCAGGTCGACGTTTCCGATCCGCCGATCTGGATCGGGCACGCGAATGACGATCAGATGGTGCCATGGCCACAAAGCCAGCGGCTGTACAACGCGCTGCAGATGGCTGGCGTCGATTCGGTCTTTGTACGCGCGCCGTCTGGAGGACACCAGCTGCAGGAAGCCGAGTATGTGTTGGCACGCGCTTTCGTCGCGCAGCGACTGGGAAACCTCGATCAGTCCCTGTTTGTGCACGGATTCGAATAGGCGCGCCACAGCGCTAAATCCCGAAACGCTGCCGGTACTTGTCTTTCTGGTCAGTATCGCGCGGCACCCAACCCATCAGCAGGCGTCGCGAGCCGCGTGGCAGCAGGGATTCGCCGGTTTCCGCGCAGGACCAATTGCCGTCGTAAGGAGAGAACTGAAGGAGAGAACTGGACACCCACGATTTGCGTCACAGCGGTGTGGACCACGTGCAAGTGATTGCTCATCACGGCGAAGCCCCAGATCGACACAGCGAAGATGTCGCCCACGTCGCGCAATCGATCCTCCACCCACTGCCGGCGGTGCTCGAACGAGCGGCCTGTGTAGCTGGCTTCGCCGCACAGGAAGGCGCGACGCACACAGCGCGAGACACAATGAAATACGCCCGGCGCTCCTGGCGGGACAAGGGTGGCTCGGGGATAGGTCATGCGGCACAGACTGCCACCGTGCATGCGTGTTTACAGTCAGACCAATGCGCGGCAAAGCCTAGGACATTTCGGAATCATGGGTGTCCTGATTTCACTTGATTTCAAAGCCTAGGACATTTCGGAATCATGGGTGTCCTGATTTCATCGAGGACATTTCGGAATCATGGGTGTCCTGATTTCAGTGCTAGACCAATGCGCGGCAAAGCCTAGGACATTTCAAAATCATGGGTGTCCTCATTTCAGCAAAGCCTAGGACATTTCGGAATCATGGGTGTCCTGATTTCAGTCGGCAGCTACAGCCAACTCGACGGGGCGACCCAGCAACTGATCGGCGACTGGCTGCTGCACTCGGGCCGCGAGCCGGCCGACCGCCCTATCTTCCACCACTTCCTCACCGACCCCGAAGCGACGCCGGAAGCCGAGTGGCAGACCGACATCCTGCTGCCGCTTCGCTGAACTCAGGGCGCCAGCCGCCGGTTCCGGTAGCGCGTGGCCAGGAACCAGGCCACGCCCACCGTGATCATCACCAGCGGCACCAGGCCCGGCTCGCTCTCGACCACCACCATCAACACCAGCAGCAGGCCGCCCAAGCCGACCAGCAATAGCGACAGCAGGCCGTGCACCTTGAGCTTCTGCTCGGCATGGCTGAGCTGCGGGTTGGCACTGACATGGAACAACCAGGCCGCCGACAGCCACGGCACCACGAATCCACCGGAGAGGATGGCGCCGTGCGGATCCCAGCCGGCGACCAGGGCGATGCCGGCGACCAGGGCCTGCAGCGCCGCCACCGCGACTAGGGCCAAGGCCATGCCGCGCGGCCGAAAGCGCGCCAGCAGTGCACCGACCAGGCCAATCAGAAGTACAAGGCCGAAGTTGAGGTTGTAGGGGTTGTCTTCGCTGCCGATCATACCGACCGCCAGATTCACCCACACCACCAGGAAGCCGGTGCCGGCGGCCATGCCCATGCCGGCCCGGTAGGCGGGCGCGCCGCCCAGCCAGGCGCCGAGTTCATACAGGCCGCAGAGCACGGCCAGCATCACCGCCATCACCGCGAAGTCGGCCCCGTCCCAGTCCACTTCGCGGGTGAACTGCATGGCAATCAGGGGCAACAGCAGCAGGCCGGCGGCGCCGCCCCAGACCCACCAGCGCAGGGGGTTGCGGCGTGGCTCGGGTCTCGCGGTGAGTTTGGTCATGGCGGTGGCTCCTTGGTTTCGTTACGGGGCGAGTCTGCACGGCTTGTGTGTGGTGAATATGGGGCGGGTGCGAATATGCTCGGCTCACGGAGGCGCCATGGCACGGGTACTGCTAGTCGAGGATGAGGGCGCGATCGCACAGACGGTCGAATTCGCGCTGCGTGCGGAAGGCTTCGATACCGCCCACGCCCTCACCGGCCGCGCCGCGCTGGCGCTGGCGGCGACGGGCAGCTTCGATCTCGCCATCCTCGACATTGGCCTGCCGGACATGGACGGCTTCGCGCTCTGTCGCGAATTGCGGCGCGGCCGCGACCTGCCGGTGATCTTCCTGACCGCGCGCGATGCCGAGGCCGACCGCGTGCTAGGCCTGGAGATCGGCGCCGACGACTACGTCGCCAAACCCTTTTCGCCACGCGAGCTGGTGGCGCGCGTGCGTGCCGTGCTGCGACGCAGCCATGGCCAACCGGCCAACACCGGCTTCGAGCACGATGCCGCTGGCCAGCGCCTGATGTTCCGTGGCCGCCTGCTCGACCTCACCCGCTACGAATACCGCCTGTTGGCGGCGCTGCTGCAGCGGCCCGGCGCCATCCTCAGCCGCGCGCAATTGCTGGACCGGGTTTGGGGTCACGACAGCGAGTCCTCGGACCGCGCCGTCGACACCCACGTCAAGACCCTGCGCGCCAAGCTGCGTGACGTGGACCCCGACGCCGACCCGATCCGCACCCAGCGCGGCCTCGGCTATTCCCTGCAGGTGGATTGAGGCCATGCGCATCGGCCTACGCATCCTGCTCGGCACCTTTGCCATCGTCGCCCTGGCGGGACTGCTGCTGGGCCAGGTGTTCATTGCCCAGGTCAAGCCGGGCGTGCGCCAAGCGCAGGAGGACACCCTGGTGGACATGGCCAATGTGCTGGCCGAACTGGCCACCGACGACCTGCTGGCCGGACGCATCCGTGAGGGCCAATTCGCCAAGCGCGACAGCAACTACCGCGTCACCGTCACCGACGCGCGCGGCATCGTCCGCTTCGACAGCAGCGGTCGCGATGTCGGCAAGGACTATTCGCGCTGGAACGACGTCCACCGCACCTTGCGCGGCCAGTACGGCGCGCGCTCCACCGCCGAGGACCCGAGTGACCCCGAAGCGACCGTGATGCATGTCGCCGCGCCGATCAAGGATGGCGCGGGCGCCATCGTCGGCGTGCTCACTGTCGCCAAGCCCAACCGGGCCATCGCGCCCTTCATTGAACGCAGCCAGGCCACCGTGCTCGGCTGGGGCCTGGTGCTGCTGGCGTTCGCGCTGGCGCTGGGCGTGCTGGCTGCCGGCTGGCTGTCGCGCCAGCTCGGTGCACTGCGCCGCTATGCCCAGGCCGTGACCGCCGGTGAGCGCGCGACGCTGCCACCGGTCGCTGGCGAGTTCGCCGATCTGGGCCAGGCGCTGGAAACCATGCGCGCGCGCCTAGAGGGCAAGCAGTATGTCGAGCGCTATGTCCAGGCCCTGACCCACGAGATGAAGAGCCCCTTGGCGGCCATCCGGGCCAGCGCGGAGTTGCTGGAGACGCCGCTGCCGGCGCCCGACCAGGCGCGCTTCGCGACCAGCATCGGCGGCCAGAGCGAACGGCTGGCGCAGATGATCGATCGCATGCTGGCGCTGGCAGAGGTCGAACACCGCCGGCACCTGGAATCAACGCAAATCCTCGTCGCTGCCCGGTTGCTGGAAACGGTGGCCGCTGATTGCGGTCCACGCCTCGAGGCCAAGCAGCAACTCCTGCAGTTGCGCACGCAAGCCGACTCCTCGCTCAGCGGCGATGCCTTCCTGCTACGCCAGGCAATCGACAACCTGGTCGACAACGCCTCGAGCTTTGCGCCGGCAGGCAGCACGATTCGCATCGAAGCCAGCAAGAACGCCAGCACCCTCGAGATCCGCGTCTTCGACGACGGCCCCGGCATTCCCGACTACGCCCGCGACCGCGTCTTCGAGCGCTTCTACTCCCTGCCCCGCCCCGATGGCGGCGACCGCAGCAGCGGCCTCGGCCTGAGCTTCGTCGCCCAGGTGGCCGAACTGCATGGCGGCTCGGTGTCCCTGGAGAACCGTGCCGAGGGGGGCGCCTGCGCTACGTTGCGGCTGCCCGCGACCGAGCGCCGTTGAGGTCGACGGACAATCCCACCCCGCGCTCCCGCGCCCGCTCATAAAGCATCGCCGCCGCGGCGACATCCTCGACGGCCGTTCCGGTGGAATCAAAGACGAAGATCCCCTCATCGTCGCGACGACCCGGCACGGTGCCGGAAACGACCTGGGCGAGCTCGCCGTGGATGTCGGCCAGGGTCATCGCGCCTTCGCCAAGGGCGCGCCGCAGGTCACCGAACTCCGCCGCCTGGACGAGCACGTCGGGCACGACCGGTGCCCTGGCCATCAGGGCCGGTGCCAACTCGGACTTGCCGGCACTGTAAGAGAACTGGACGATAAGAGAACTGGACACCCTCGATTTGCGTCACAGCGGTGTGGACCACATGCAGGTGATTGCTCATCTCGGCGAAGCCCCAGATCGACACAGCGAAGATGTCGCCCACGTCGCGCAATCGATCCTCCACCCACTGCCGGCGGTGCACGAACGAGCGGCCTGTGTAGCTGTCTTCGCCGCACAGGAAGGCGCGACGCACACAGCGCGAGACACAATGGAATACGCCCGGCGCTCCTGGCGGGACAAGGGTGGCTCGGGGATAGGTCATGCGGCACAGACTGCCACCGTGCATGCGCGTTTACAGTCAGACCAATGCGCGGCAAAGCCTAGGACATTTCAGAATCATGGGTGTCCTGGTTTCAGTCCGAGTGTCGGTCGACCAACCTCAAGCGGGCTCGCTTCGTTGGAACAGTATCCATGACGTGGCGATGTACTTGTCGCCGCGTTTTGGCATGTTGCCGCGGTGGGTGTGGGTGAACGCTGTCGGGGCGATCAGCAGGGCGCCGGTCTTCGGTGCGATTTTGCGTTGCTGGTAGTAGAACTCGGTTTCGCCTTCGTCAAATTCGTCGTTGAGGTAAGTCGTCCAAAGCAGCGAGCGGTGCAGCGTCTCGAAGCGGTCCGCCTTCGGCGCCAGTTCGCAATGCCAGCGCGGATAACCACCCTCGTCGGCGAGATATTTCTGAAGGTTTACAGGGCCGGGACGGAACACCTTCGTCACCACGGCGCGCAACGTGTCGTCCGGCAGCGCTGCCACTGCTTCCGGATCAAGTGCCTTCTTTACGCCGGTGGTGGGGTCGACGAGGTTCAACCAGTGCGGGCCGAGAATTGCATACGCGTACTTGCGCACGTACTGCAGCAAGCCGGCGAGCATCGCGTCGTTCAAGGCCTGCTCTTCGGCCGCCCACTGTGGCTTCCCGGCGAGGCCGATGTCCCAGCTGTTCTTGTGGCTGACATCTACGCCGCCGCCGGTGCTGCCGCGCTTTGCTTGCGCACTGGCGTCGAAGCGCTGGACGAGCGACGTGCAGATCTCGCGCGGCAGTGCGCTTTCGTAGACTTCAATGAAGTCGTCATGACTCATGGAATGGCTGCTTTGCAGGGGCAAAGGCGAATGCTAACCCATCGTCGACGCGATCAGACGCGTTTCAGGAAGTTCGAAGAGAGAATTGGAAGAGAGAATTGGACACCCACACTTCCATCACAGAGGTGCCAGTTGGCAACGACGGTCGTTTGGTGGGGCGCGGTCGTCGGTTGTTCTTGTTGGAGCTGAAATCGAACAACATTCCCGAACATCGGCGCTGGGTGGACGCTCCAATGCCGCAGTCCTCCCCGGGCGAATTCTCTGGCGACTTCGGGGTGGAGAGAATTGGACACCCACTATTTCCATCACAGAGGTGCCAGTTGGCAACGACGGTCGCGTGGCGAGAATCAGGACGAGAATCTGGATAGAGAATCTGCGCTAGAGAATCTGGACACCCATTTTCTTAGAGGCGGCAATTCAGTGAGGGCGCTGAGCAGACTAGGAAATTTCGCTATCGCGGATGTCTCAGCTTTGCAGTAAAGAGTGGGTGTCCTATTCTTTTCCTATTCTTTGAAGAGTGGGTGTACTGTTCTTTGATTCTTTGATTCTTTGCTGCAGGGGATGTGCGGGAAACACCTGGATTCTGTTCGCAGTTGCTACCGCCGCAGGACGACGCCGATGAATCGCTTCTGTATCGCAGGTCTGGCCGCATGTTTGCTGTGCATCGCTGCTGCAGTCCCGACGCCGGCGCTGGCGTCGACTCAGACGGTGTACTTCAACACACTGAACGCAGCCACCACGGCACCGCAGCTTGCCGCGGACGATGTGCTGTTCGTCGCCACGCACATTCGCGGCCAGACCGGCGCGCTCAGCCATTCCGTGACATTCAGCGTCGCCGCGGGTGTGACCGAAGTGTCAGGGCGTGCCACCTGGGCAATCTCGACCGCTGCAGGACCCGGGCCCCGGCTCGTCGGGGTGAACATCGACATCTTCAATGCCAGCAATGTGCTGGTGTTGAGCGACACATTCTCCAGCGTGCTCAGTGGCGGTGCCGACGCCACCTTCGCCAGCACAGCACTTGCGCCGGGGATCTACACGCTGCGCGCGACAGGGACCGGCGTGCGCGATTCCGTTTACGATCTCGCGCTCGAGTTCACCGGCACGCCACCCATCACGCCGGCTGGGGAGACAGGAGGCCTGCCGCTGCAGGGCGCCACCACCCACTTGAAGACCGCGTTCTTCACCCTCCTGCAGGACACTCGCACCATCACGACCACGGTGCTGCCCGGCGAAACACTGCTTGTCGACACGCTGGTCACCACGCAGACCGGGCCGCTTGCGCACACTGTGAACTTCACGCCAGCGGCGGGCATCGATCGCTTCGCCGGCGATCTGGTGTGGATGACTGCCCCCGCTATCGGTACCGGACCGCGGCTGACCGGAGTCAACGTCGATGTTATCGATGCCAACGGAATGCTCGTCGCATCGGATGCCTTCAGCGGCACTCAATCCGGATTCGCGCATTCGACACTCACCGGCACGCTCGGCGCTGGCGTCCACCGGATCGTCATGACCGGGACCGGCGTGCGCGATGCGGCGCTGGGCCTCTCACTGTCACTCATCGATGACGAGGGACTGTTCGCCAGTGGCTTCGAATGATTCGACCGGTGATCGTGTGTAATCGATGTACAGCTGGTGGACCGTGACGGTCGACCACATGCAAGTGATTGCTCATCACGGCGAATCCCCAGATCGATACCGCGAAAATATCGCCGATCTCGCGCAGACGATCCTCTACCCATTGACGGCGGTGCTCGAATGACCGTCGACTGTAACTGTCCTCACCGCACAAGAACGCACGGCGCACACAGCGCGATACGCAATGGAATACGCCCAGCGCCAGAAGGAACAAAGGTCGATCGAGGATAGGTCATTCCACACAGACTGCCATCGTCGACCGCTGATTGCAGTCAGATCAGAGCGCCGCGGGAGATGGGAAAGTTCTGAATCTTGGGTGTCCAGGATTCATTCTGCCGGGAGGAACAAGAGTGGAACGCGGATAGGTCATGCCACAAAGACTGCCATCGTTGACCGCTGATTGCAGTCAGATTAGAGCGCCGCGGGAGATGGGAAAGTTCTGAATCTTGGGTGTCCAGGATTCCCGTCAGGATTCCCCGGGTGTCCAGGATTCCCCGTCGGAAAGTTCTGAAATATGGGTGTCCAGGATTCATCCACTGGGTGTCCAGGATTCGGGCGGCAGCGGCAGACTCTGGCAGCACCGGCTTCCGGTGAGGGCGCGCAGAGAGAATTGGACGAGAGAATTGGACACCCACAATTTCCATCACAGAGGTGCCAGTTGGCAACGACGGTCGTTTGGTGGGGAAGAACTTTGGACACCCAGACTTTGATGCCGTGGGCGAAATTTGCTGGGTGTCCAGCTCATTTTCGCAATTCGGCAGACGATGCCTGGGGCAAGCGGCAGTACTTGACTCCATCCCCGACCGACCCCACCCCGATCTCTCGCCCGCGCTTTGTGGCCCCGTGCATCAGTGTTTGTCGTGGTGGTAGTCGACATCACAGGAGCGCGGCTCATGATCAGATACCTCAGCATCATCGGAACCATCGTACTGAGCTGCTTGCTGCAGATGAACGCAGCTGCGACGAACTATCTGCAGCGGCAGACTTTGGCGGCACCGGCTTCCGGCGAGGGCGCGCCGGCGCGCGGGTTTGGTACTCAGGTTGCTGTGGATGGCGACCTGGCGGTCGTGGCCGATCTGGCGTCCACGTTGAATATCCGTCCCGCGATCGTCCGGACCTACGTGCGCAATGCTGGTGTGTGGACGCGCCAGGCACAGGAGTTGGGCTTCAATACCGGTTCGCCAAGCAACAGGATCAAGCTCGCGCTGGGCGACGACACGCTGGCGCTGATGTATCCCGGTGCCACACCGGGCAGTACGCAGGCGCGCATCTATCGACGGGTGAGCGGGCAATGGCAGCTGGAACAGTCCTTCGGCGTCGGCAGCACGGTATACGAAAGCATCGCCGCCGAGGGCAATACGGTGGTCCTGGGTCATCCGGGGCCATCGGCCAGCAATCCCAATTTCACGTCCGGATATATCCGGATCTATCGCCGCGACAGCAACGGCGACTGGAGCGGCACACAGGTGACGGCCAGTCCCTTGCCGGATAATGCGCGATTCGGCCAATCCGTGGCGATTGCTGCGGGTGGCGTTGCGGTTGGCGCCCCAGACGAAGACGTCAGCCACTCCGGCAATGGCGCGCTGTACACCGATGCCGGTGCGGCCTACGTGTTCGAACTCACAGGCAGTGCCTGGAATCAGGCTGCCCGCCTGGTTGAACCCGATAACAACCTCTGGCATGGCGCCAAATTTGGCACGGCGGTCGCGATCAGTGGCGCCAATCCGGCGACGCCGGATCGCCTGCTGGTGTCGTCGTTTCGCAGACAATCCTCAGTAGGCGGAAACGTCCGCAGCTATACGCGCACCTCGGGGGTCTGGACCGCACGCCAGGTATTCAGCTCCAACATCGACGACTGCTGGGGCTGCGTGATGTCGCTGGATGGCGATTGGGCAGTGCTCGGGGCACCGACCAGCCACACCACGGCAAATTTTTCGGGCAAGGTCACCGTGCTGCGCTTCAGCAGCAATTTCACCAGTCTGATTTCGCAGACGGATCGTTTTGACAGTCTGGGTACCACCAACGATGCGATGGGCAGCACGGTCTCGATCGATCGCAGTGGCCCGACGATGTTCGTCGGTGCGCCCGGCGCCGAGGTTTATGGCAACGGCAGCGAAGGCGTGGTGATGATTGGCCGTGGTGGCGATGGCGGCGATCCGGTTCCGCGCGCGGTCCGAACCCTGGACCTTGGCCAGGGCCTGACCAATTCCACCTTCGGAACCAGCATCGCGACCGATGCCGATACCCTGGCGATTGGCGCACCGCAGGAGGATATCGGACTGCAACCCGGACGCGGCGCCGTCTACGTCATGGAACGCGATGGCAGCGGCCAGTACACGCTCTCGTCACGACTGCTGGCGCCCGATGGCGCGAGCGATGACATCTTCGGATATGCGTTGGCCTTGAAGGGCGACAGCCTCTTGATCGGCGCCTCGGGCCGGGGTGTTCAGGGCTTGCCGGAGGCCGGCATGGTGTATGCCTATAGACGCAGCGGCGGCCAATGGAATCTTGAAGCCCAATTGATCTCGCCGACGCCAACCAACAATGGGGGCTTTGGTCAGGGTCTAGCCTTCGATGGCACCACCGCCGTCATCTGCGGCCGATTTGAGGAACTCAGCTGGATCTTCGAACGCAACACGGGTGGCAGTTGGACCTGGACACAGACCGTCGCGCATCGTTGCAGCAGCCCGCAACTGTCGGGTGGTCTGCTGCTGCTCAACGATCTGTTCGGCGATGGCGCCGGAGCCGATGTCGGCAGAGTCGCCACCTTCACACGCAGTGGCGGCCAGTGGCAGCTGCAGAGCACGCTGACAGGCAACAATCCGGGTCAGCGCTTCGGTCTGCATATCGCGATGGTCGACGATCTGCTGACGGTGTCCTCAAATGGCAGCGCCGCCCTGCCGTTGCAGGTGTTTCGACGCACGGGCAGCAACTGGTTGCCAGAAGTGTCGCTTTTGCCGAACGACGCCACCTCCAGCTCGTCGTGCGTAGCATCGGCTGTGCATGCAGGACGTGTCGCACTCGGCTGCTTGAATCAACCCGGCCCGTCGGGCCCTGGTGCGACCTATCTGTTCGAGAAAGTCGGCGGCAACTGGACCCAGTCGCAGAAACTCACCATCGGCAACGCCCGTGATGGTGATCGCTTCGGTGATGTGCTTGCATTCCATGCCGACGGCACCTTGTTTGCCGCGGCCACCTATCGCGCAATCGAATTCTTTGCCCAAGGCGCTGTCTATCGCTACTCGGAGCCAAGCCCTCTGCTGTTTGCCAATGGCTTTGAATGAGCCATCAAAAACAGGGGTCAGAGACCTATTTGAAAAACAGGAAAACAGGGGTCAGAGACCTATTTCGGGGAAATAGGGGAAATAGGTGGGAAATAGGGGTCAGTGTGGTATTTGGATGATTCTGGTTGCCAGAATAGTTCACTGACCCCTGTTTTCCCGGACCCCTGTTTTCCCGGAAAATGGGTTTGGAGTAGTTATCGCACATACCGGTCAGGCGAGCCCACCGGCATGGCTGGATACGGCATCGGTTCACGCCTACCTGCTCGGGCGGAACGCACAAACCGGTGTCCTCGTGACCCCGTCCTCGCGTCCTCGTATGGCATTTCGCAAGTGAGCTACTTCATATCAATTTTAAGGAGAACATTCATGTTTTCGAGTTTCTTAAAACACCGTAATCTGTTGTTGATCTTCTTAACTATAATGATCGGAGTCCCCACGGTCAGTGGTCTCATTAATGAAACGAATGCGGATTCGAACGGTCCGCCGGATTTTCCTTTTTTGATGACAACTGAAGGATCGGCATCATCAATCCAAAGCGAGCAATCTGAAGAGACAGTCGGAGAGGACCCGATTGTCCAGGAAATGGCCGTTGACTATTATGTAAAAAAATACAAGGTCGCGCGAAAAGCGGCCCGAAAACGGATTGAGATTCAGGACAAAGCGTCCGGTATCGAGGACAAGATCGCCGATCTGCTGGGCAAAGATTTTGCTGGCATTTGGTATGATGCCCAGCGCGGCGGCCGACTGCAAATTGGATTGGTACCCTCCGCAAAAGACAAAGTGTCTGACACTAAGCGTATTGTGAAAGAATTCGATGTCTCAAATGTCACAGATGTAGTCAACGTTCGTTACTCCGTGGCTGACCTCGAGGAAATTCGCGACAAGATAAGCAAGGAGAATCAGGATTTGTTACGGGCGGGTCGTTTCCAGATCGGTTACAACACGAAAGAAAATGGCGTCAGGTTAACCGTGGCCGCCGGTTTGAATAATCCTGAAAAAGCGCGATTACGAACGGCCATAGCGACCCCGGGCGTTTACATTCGCCAGTCGAAGTCAAAGTCATTGAAAGTCCGCTTAAATCAGTGCGCCGTAAGAAAGTGTGATCCGCCGATGCGCGGAGGCCGAGAGATCGTGGCTGGAGGCCGATGCACAACGGCATTCGTTGCCCGCTTCGGCGATAATCCTAACGTTCTAGGTGTAATAACCGCAGGACACTGTATCTTCGCCACCGGTGGAAATAACGTTAATTGGTCGTCAGATGATCAGGCGGGCACCGCTCACAATATCGGTCCCGCGAGAAAATATTTCTTTTCCGGTCCGCTAGGCGAGGACGAAGGTATAATCAGGATCAATGGTGACGGTTTATGGGGCAGCCCACAAGCTGTCGGGAGGGTCGTTGTAAAGGGTTCGGACGATACGACCTACAATGCCAACTACCACATCCACAGCGACTCAGCTAGTTCGCTCGGTCAGATCTTATGCCAGACCGGCAGATCAACAGGAACTCATTGTGGTGAGGTCGATGATCTCGGCGAGGAAATCTCTGCCGATTTGAACGGAGTTTCTTACACACTTAAAAATATGGGTGAGCTTGACTCATGCGAAGCTGAGCAAGGCGATAGCGGCGGACCGCTCTACAAGAACAATAAAGCGTACGGAATTCACTCGACAGTGGGATTTAATGACTTTGCTGATTGCGATGAATATTATCAAGGTATAAGAGGAGCTCAAAGGACGTTGAATGTGAGCCTGGTGTTTAACGAGTAAGAGTTCGCATATAACAAGGAATTGGACACCCATGATTCCGAAATCTCCTAGGAGTCTGGGCGCCAGAAAGTTGCGTCGGTATTATCGAGACATGCCGACAACTTACCGCCCATACCACCCGGACCAAAGCTTTCTTCTGCCGCCGTCACCGACGGACTGGCTACCGGAAGATCACTTGGCGTACTTCGTTGCCGATGCGATCGGCGCACTGGACCTGAGCGCGTTTCACGCTCGCTACGAGGGCGATGGTCGACGCAATCAGCCGTATGATCCGGCGATGATGGTGCAACAGCAGGGGTCGGGTCTTGCCTCTTGCCTAACGGGTTACGCTGGAAATACACCTACTTCCGTCGCACGACGTTTTGACAAAAGACAAGACCCGACCGTTCGCAGTAACAGCAGTAAATCCAGCGGGTTGAAGTCCCGTCCGAGGAGTTGTCCGTACGCCTCGGTAGCATGAGGAATCGGCGTCGTGGTGACACGGGGTCGAGAGTTTCCAAACAGCGAGAGTTGCAGGCCGCAACGCAAGTGAACCTATGAGTAGCCTCGTAAACGAAATGGAGAAGCCGAGCCTGTGGTCAAAAGGCGGAGGCCGTTGGGCGTGTGCTGGAATAACGGAAGTGGCACGCGCTGACTCCCGGGGTAGCAGGGGCGGCATGTGGTTGAGGATTTATTGCCCAGTGCTGGAGACCCGTTCTGGGCGGTGGGGAGAACACCGACCACTGCGTATATGGAAACGAAAGCGCAGTGTCCCAGCGCGGGAGTCGGAGGGGTTCATAGTACTGATCGAGACCGAAGGACAACACAACCCCGGTCGAGGGAAGGGACCCTGCTTTGTTCGTGCAACCAAAGGGCGGAGGATCAGGGGATTGCCAT
>JAYSZM010000123.1:0-3352 GCA_043738015.1 Lysobacterales bacterium | reverse complement strand
GGATCGACATCCGTGGATGCCTTGCGCGGTGGGGATCATCAAGGCCGAACCCGCGGCGGTCTTCTGTCGCAGCGGGCAGGCGATGCTCGGCGATGGCGCCGCCTGGCCCACCGCCACTGGCCTCGCCATTCTCAATCCATGACGCTGGCTAACTCGGGCAACGAGGGGGTCTTGAGATTTTCGAATGATCCTCGACACGACAGTGTGATGCGGGCAACAATGGGGTCTATCTTTTGAAAAACGTAGTGTTTGCTTGCCTGCTTGCCCTCGGATTGATCGCATGCGGTTCCGGAAATGACGACCAGCTGAGGGTTCGTGGCTTCAACATCTGCGAGGTCGCATTCTTGGACGCGAACACCACACAGTTTCGCGTTGGCGAGGCAGTTGAAGCGTGCAACCGAGGAGGAGCGGCTCCGCCCAAGCCATCCCCTGTCCCTGATCCTCAGAGGGTTTGCGATCAGCGAAAGTTCCTCTCCGAGAATGCTGCGACATGTCTGGCCCAGGAGAAGTCATTTCCGCCAGGAATCGACCAATGGAGTTTGCATTTGTCGTTCGACTCGGGGCTGCAGAGAGTTGTCTGGAATCTTGTAAACGTGGTTTCGCGGGAGGATGCTAACAACTGGAACGGCCAGATGCTGGTACTAGACGCAGTTGGTGGCGAAGAGCTCAAACGACTGCAAATCAGGGTCCAAAGTAATTGAGAGCCACGTTGCCGGATAACCAAGCCTCGAAGGCTCTCGGCAAAGCTTACCAACGCCACGACCGTTTGGGCCTGCCATGGAGCCCGCTGATTTGCTCCCCGTGATCGCTGGCTGCCCAACTGAGGCGCGAACATGATTATTGGATTGACCATCGGTATGGGATTGGTGGTATTTGGTGCTCCGCTCTACATGCGCTGGGTTCCGCAGAATCCGATTTATGGCTTGCGAACTTCTGCCACCTGCGACGATGAATGGATCTGGTATGAGGCCAATGCAGCTTCAGGCTTAGAAACAATGCTGTTCACTTAAGAAGTTAACGTAAATAGTTGAAATCAAACGCTTGACAAGCAAGCGGGCCTCGAGCGCGGGGCTTCATGAGCATAAAGCGTGGACCTGGCGATCATTTTCGAGCGTTCTTCAAACTGACACGTGGATGCACGGACCGATTCGAACGCACCCGAGTTTGGGGTGCCCGCAGCGTGGTGATGTGGTTGATGGTCCTGACGATGCCGGACCGAAAGATGTGCTACCGACGGAGCTTGAAGATTGTGTCGTACTACGGGCGAAGACTCTTTGATTGGGGTAAAGCTCCGGCATTGGCATCGATCAGCAAAGCGCGGCTTAAGGTTCCCATTAAGACATGCCGGGAGATTCTGCAGCAGGTTGTACAGCGATGCGAATCAATCATGCCTGTGCAGAAGACGCCGTGGGGCAAACGGCGATTCATCGCGTTCGATGGCACAAGAGTGGTCTTACCTCGCAGCAAGGACACGGCCCGGAAGATGGCGCGGCCGAAGCGTCCGGATGGTACCAAGGTGCACAATCCGCAGGGCTTGATGGTCATGGCCGCCGACGTTTTTCGTCGTCTTCCTTTGGGTTGGTCGCTGACTGGCAAGGGTGTTGGAGAAAGGACATCAATGCAGCAACTGGTGCAGAGCCTACCGTTTGAGCAAGGCGATGTTGCGGTCATGGACAGAGGGTTTCCAAGTCGTCAGCTATTCGCCTCTCTGATCGAGAAAGGCGTTGATATTATTGCAAGAATGTCCGCCTCGAAAGCGGTTGCGTGGAAAGAGCTTCAACCGTTTTTGTCGTCTAAAGCCAAGAGCGCTACAGTCACTTTGAGCCTTCCTGGAAATGACAAACCCATCACCGTTCGTGTCAAAGTTGTCGAACGCGACGCCCAACGAGGACGTCCCCGCAAGCGAACCAAGAACGAGCGCATGGTGATCGTTTCGACCTTGAGCGAAAAGGATGGCTTTGATCGCAAAGCGCTTCTCAAGCTCTATGCAGCACGATGGGGCATCGAATCTCTTTTCAAGGAGATGAAAAGCTTCATGCAAACAGAAGACTTCCACAGCAAGACCGTTCATGGATGTGAGCAAGAGCTCGTTGCCGCCATGATTTGGATGGCCCTCGCCTCGTTCTTACAGAGTGAGGCCGAACGACCTTTGGATGGACGTCGGGTCGTCAGGGCCGACTGCCTTCGCGCAGCCAGTGACTTGCTATACGCCATCCTCTCAGGGCAGCCAATCTCTGACCAAATCGATTCCGACATCGCCTCGCTCAGACAGTTCGCATACGCACCCAAGCCAGACAGACACTATCCGAGAGAATGCAAACGTCCCTTCGGCCGCACCATTCAAAGGGGCGGCGCTAAGTGAACAGCATTGCGCTTAGGAGGCAACGTCACTACCGTACGAGTGTTGGGGGAAGCCTGTTGCCGTGCCCTTGCCGCTTCCGCGATCCGGCGCAAATCATTGCCGCTCTGCTTTGCGAGCTCCGCACGGATTTTGCCAAAGGTACGGGCATACGTTGTTTGGGCTCGAGCCGCGAGGGCGTGTTTGGCGCTGCTGCGGCCTGCTCTGCGCCACAGCAGCGAAGGTCATCCACCCTGAAGCACCGCAAAGCCGCCACCACCACGTGTTCAGATTCGATGGTGCCCGTACGCGGAATGGAGGGGGTCGCCCTTGATCAACTCAAGTCGCCTTACGCGAATCGGCTGTTTGACTACGACTTTGGGCCAAGGGGAGTCTGTGGGGTGCAAGACGGCATCGTCCGCTGCGTAGGCGCTGTTGCGAGCCCTGAGGCCTCCCTGCCACTGTCACACGTGCGGGTCAGTCCCGGGCAGGACGCGAGCGCGTGCGCCATCGGGAATGATCACAGACTTTACTGTTGGGGCGAGGCTTACGCTTCCTCCGGACATCGCAATTCCCCCGTCGCCATCGCGGTCGTTCCCGTGCCGGTGCCAACCAACAGTGACAGGGCCGCCATCGATTACGCCCGCCACTGGGGAAGTAGCTGCGCAATTCACCGGCCGTGTTACGCAAAACAGAAGCTGCAACGGTGTCCTGATAGTTTACTTCGCGAAGCTGCGGCATGGCCTAGGGTCTTCCGCGAGGCGAACCGCCTGGCTGGCACCAAGGTTACTGTTCGCGGTGACCTAGGGTTCAATGGCTTCCTGAGAACCCTCGCGTGGTGCGGCAACGATTGTTGCAACATCGCGGTAACACGCATGTCTCTCGACGGGTCGCTGAGTCTGATGGGCTTCGCATGTCGGGTTGACGAATCCCGCATGTGCTGCGACCTCGAAGTGGATCGGACGGTGATTGCCACCGGCGTGCTTACACCCCCAGAGGAAAACGAATTTGATC
>JAYSZM010000122.1:0-3359 GCA_043738015.1 Lysobacterales bacterium | reverse complement strand
GTGGGCGCGACAGGGATCGAACCTGTGACCCCTACCATGTCAAGGTAGTGCTCTACCGCTGAGCTACGCGCCCAAATCAAGGCCGCGCATCGTACACGCTGGCGCGCGCCGACTCAACCGTCCTGTGTGCTTCATGCGCCGAGGCGTTCATCTGGGCGCGCCGCCCCTTGCGAAGACCAGTCGCATGGGTGTGTACGCCTGAACGCAGTTCGACGCAGACGCTTCCCCAACCACCCTCATCCGGCCCTTCGGGCCACCTTCTCCCGCACAGCGGGAGAAGGGATCCCAGAGTCTGCTGCAGCGACCCCGCTTGATCCGGCCAGCGATGCAGTTCCCTTCTCCCGCCTGCGGGGGACAGCCGAACGCGGATGAGGGATATCCTCGACAGTGTCGGTCTGATCGCGGCGCCTTTCGCGCAGACCATACGCGTTCGTGTTTTTTCCCTCACCCTATCCCTCTCCCGCAAGCGGGAGAGGGGATCACTCCCTTCTCTCGCTTGCGGGAGAGGGGATCAAACCGCGCCAGGCGAGGCAAACACCCACATTGGCGCCTGCCGGCCTACAATGCCGGCCCGCACAGCTGCCCCGCCCGATGCAATTCGACTCGCTGACCTTTGTCGTGTTCTTCCTCGGCCTGATCGCGGTCTATCAGCTGCCGTGGGGATGGAATGCGCGCAAGTGGTTGCTGTTGCTGGCGAGTTTCGTGTTCTACGGTGCCTGGAGCCCGGCCTTTCTTCTCTTGCTGATCGCCTCGGCATCAGTCGATTGGTGGCTCTCGCTGCGGATGGCTGCGGCGCAAAGCGCAGCTGCACGCAAGCGTTGGTTGCTGGTTTCGCTGTGCGCCAACCTCGGCCTGCTCGGCTTCTTCAAATACGGCAATTTCCTAAACCGCAACGTCGAATCCCTGCTCAATGCCGTTGGCGTGCACTGGCAGGCACCGACCTTCGACATCCTGCTGCCGGTGGGCATCTCGTTCTATACGTTCCAGTCGCTGTCCTATTGCATCGATGTCTATCGCAATCAGGTGCCGGTACAACGCTCGCTGCGCGACTACGTGCTGTTTGTCGCGTTCTTTCCGCAACTGGTCGCCGGACCGATCGTGCGTTACAGCGATTTTCGTGCGCAGTTGGAGCAACCCAGACGCTCGACCGTCGATGGCGCAATGGTCGGTTTCTCGTTGCTGCTGCTCGGCCTCTTCCAGAAGGTCGTGCTCGCTGACACCTTGTTCGCGCCGATCGCCGATAGCGGATTCATCGCCGGCGCGACGCCCGGTACCGCCCTGGCCTGGACCGCCACCCTCGCCTTCAGCGGGCAGATTTTCTGTGATTTCGCTGGCTATTCGATGTGCGCGATCGGCGCCGCGCTGATGCTCGGCTTCGAACTGCCAAACAATTTTCGCAGTCCCTACGCTGCAGTTGGATTTTCGGATTTCTGGCGACGCTGGCACATCTCGCTATCGACCTGGCTGCGCGATTATCTCTACGTACCGCTCGGCGGCAATCGCGGATCAAACCTGCTGAGCGCGCGCAATCTGATGCTGACCATGCTGCTCGGTGGACTCTGGCACGGCGCCGCCTGGACCTTCGTAGCCTGGGGCGCGTTTCATGGCGCCTGGCTCGGTATCGAGCGCCTCGGCCGTCACTACCTGCCAGCATCCGCCGCGCTGCGGTCATGGCCAATGCGCGTCTGCTACGGCGCGTTCACCTTGCTGATCGTTGTCTGGGCCTGGGTCTGGTTTCGTGCCCCGGATTTCTCGACCGCGACGAGCCTGCATCGCGCCATGCTGGGCCTCCCCCAAGGATCATCGGCGGCGCTCAGCGCTGAGGCAAAAGTCGCCCTCGCCGGATTCGCCGTGCTGGTTTGCGCGCACGTGTTGACCCGATCATTCGACTTGCGCGCGGCACTGCAGCGGCTGCCAGCCGTCGCCGCCGGCCTGCTCTGGGCGCTGCTGCTGTCGGCTATCGTGCTGTCGCCTGGCGCCGGTCGCGCCTTCATCTACTTCCAGTTCTGAGCATGCGCCGACTCCTGATCGCCATCACCCTCGCCCTCGGCGGCCTCGCCCTGATCGCCGGATCGGTCGAATGGCATTGGCGTCAGCGCGGCTATGTGCCGGGCATCATCGATGGCCAGGACCTCTGGGCGCAGCAACGTCAGCGCGTCTATCCGGATGACGGTCGCCGGGCGCTGGTCCTGCTCGGCGCATCGCGCACCCTGTACAGCATCGATCTGCAGCGCGTTCGCGAACGCCTGCCCGACTACGCGCCGGTGATGCTCGCACTCGATGCGATGCCGGCGATGGCGACCCTGCGCGATCTCGCCGCCGATCCGGATTTCCGTGGTGTGGTGATCTGCGATATCGACGGCATCGGGCTATGGAACATCACCTGGGAATCGCAGCAGGCCTGGGTGGATCACTATCACCGGCAGTGGACGCCGAGTCGCAGTCTGCATCGTCGACTGCTCAATCAATGGCAGCAGCGTGCGGTCATTGCGCGCTCCGATTTCAGTCTGCTGCGCAGTTTGGTGCGCTATCTGCGCGATGAAGGCGAACCGTTCCATCCGCATATGACGATGAGCAGCGCGCGCGAGGGCTCGATCGACTACGTCGGCGTTGATACCAGCCAGCACCGGCGTGACCTCGAAGCCCACCTGGCCAAATACAACGGCAAGTTTCCCGGCCCCGATCCCGCTGCATGGCACGCCGATCTCGCCGAGGCGCGGCGCTGGGTCGAACGCATCCAACAGCGTGGTGGCTCGGTCATCTTTTATTCGTCGCCGATCAGCGGCCTGCGTCGTCAGGTCGAAGAAGACACTTATCCGCGCGCCCAATTCTGGGATCAACTCGCCGCCACAACGGGCGCACCTACCCTGCATGCCGACGATGTGCCAGCGCTCAAGGCGATCCCGCTACCCGACGAATCCCACGTCGACTATCGTAACAAGCGCGCCTATACCGATGCCCTGATCGACGCCCTCGTTGCACGCGGTCTGCTCTAGCCGAGGGAATTGCAATAGAGCGTGGCTTGCCGCGCTGCTCATGACCTTGGTCTTGATCTTGATCCTGTCCCCTGGCCACTCCCTTCGGTCGTGGCCGGTGATTGCATAGAGCGTGGCTTGCCGCGCTGCCCGTGCCCGTGACCGTGACCGTGACCGTGACCTTGATCTTGATCTTGATCTTGATCCTGTAGAGCGTGGCTTGCCGCGCTGCCCGTGACCTTGGTCTTGATCTTGATCCTGTAGAGCGTGGCTTGCCGCGCTGCCCTTGACCTTGATCTTGATCCTGTAGAGCGTGGCTTGCCGCGCTGCCCTTGATTTAATTTTCTCAATCAACAAACATCAAATGCAGCGCGGCAAGCCACG
>JAYSZM010000121.1:0-15464 GCA_043738015.1 Lysobacterales bacterium | reverse complement strand
GGTCCTCCGTGGTCTTCATGGAGGCCTGGGTGTCTTCGATCTTCTGCTGGGCGGCATTTTCCTCAAAGATGGGGGTGCCGGTGAAACCGAAGAGTTGGGCCCTGGGGAAGAACGCCTTGATCGCCTTGTGGTTGTCGCCGAACTGGGAGCGGTGGCACTCATCAAAGATAAAGACGATGCGCTTATCCTGCAGCGGCTCCAGCAGCTCCTTGTAGGTGGGCTGGTCGTTCCTTTTCCGCTGCTTGTTGCGCTTGCTGGATTCATCCAGCGCGAGGCCGAGCTTCTGGATGGTGGTGACGATCACCTTGTCGGCATAGTCCTCGGAACGAAGACGGCGTACGAGGGCAGCGGTGTTGGTGTTTTCCTCGACGCAGCCTTCCTGGAACCTGTTGAACTCCTCGCGGGTTTGCCGATCAAGATCTTTGCGATCCACGACGAAGAGGCATTTCTCGATGTCTGGGTTGTCTTTGAGCAGCGTGGATGCCTTGAATGACGTAAGCGTCTTGCCACTGCCAGTGGTGTGCCAGATGAAGCCGTTGCCGCTGTTGTCATGGATGCAGGTGACAAGATGCTTGACCGCATAGACCTGATACGGGCGCATCATCAGCAGCTTTTGCTCGCTGGCGATGAGCACCATGTAGCGGCTGATGGTCTGGCCCAGCTCGCATTTCATCAGAAAGGCCGCGGCGAAGTCGTCGAGGTGGGTGATCTTTTTGTTCGCCTCGTCGGCGAACTGGTAGATGGGCAGGAATCGCTCGTCCTGATTGAAGGCAAAATGACGGGCGTTGTTGTTGGCGAAGTAGTAGGTGCTGTCGCGATTGCTGACGATGAAGAGCTGGATGAAGCACAGCAGCGTCTTGGTATAGCCGTTGCCGGGGTCGTTCTTGTAATCGACGATCTGCTCCATGGCCCGGCGCGGATGGATACCGAGGGTCTTCAGCTCGATTTGGACGCAGGGCACTCCATTGATGAGGATAAGCACATCGAAACGGTGGTGGCTGTTGTCGGTGTTGATGCGGAGCTGGTTGATGACCTCAAAGGTGTTTTTGCACCAGTCCTTGAGGTTGACCAAGGTGTAGTTCAGCGGCGTACCGTCATCGCGGCTGAAGGCATTGATTTGGCGGAGGGTCTTGGCAGCGGTAAAAACGTCTGGTGTGACGATCTCGTCGAGCAGGCGGGCAAACTCGCCATCGGTGAGACGACAGCGGTTCAGCGCCTCAAACTTCTCGCGGAAGTTGAGCTCCAGCGCGGCGCGGTCGCGGATGTCCTTTCGATAGTCGTACTTTAGGTTCTGGAGCTTGCCAATGAAGCCGAACTCGATGCCTTCCTCCCGGAGCACGGAGGGCTTGGCGTCAGCAGGCGTGTCATAGATGAATTTGGAGGCTGGCATGGTTAGCTGAGACTTGAGGTTGTCGAAAGCCGTCGGCATAGCGCAGCTCGGCCGCCACCATGCAACTCTTCGCGGCCGACCCGGAGTGAAGCACAGAATTCGGAGTTCTGGATTGCCATGCGGATGCTGCTTCCCTGTGAATGCGCATATTAGCGGGACCGGGTCGGATGAGGTTGCCGGTATGGACTATTTGGCGCCGCTGCCCAGTTCGCCGCTTGCAACTGCAACGATGTGCCCTTCGTTCCAGAGCGCAGCGACCACGTCCATTTGTCCATTGTGTGTGGATTGCTCGGTTTTCAAGAGTTGCCACATGCTGTCGGGATCACTGGCAAGACTGCTGTCTTGTCGCAGCAACTGCACACCAGCAATCGCAAGCAGGTGACTTGTCTTTAGCCTCCTTGCGTAGCCACCGGGGTCAGCGCCTATCAGTAGTCCAGCGTCAACCAGGCCGAGGAATGCGCCACGGGGGCAATACTTTCTCTGCGTCTTGCGGCCTGGCCGATCTTCGTCAGACCAAGCTTGGTCCCACGCCAAGTCCGGCCTCAGGCCTCGGTGGACGTTGGAGATCGCTCTGAGGGCAACTTTTCCGCTCTTTCTCATGTGCGTGTTCATTGAATAGCGCCCCGAATTCGAATGTCCATGGATAGGGATTATGTTCGATATTGGGGTTTACTGTATGCGCCGCGATGTTGGGAGGGCATCTCACCGAGATGCCCTACGGGAGCGGAGCAACAGCAGCGGCCCAAGCATGTGGGTGGCTTGGAGATCACCAGGGCCAGGAATCCGGAGTGGACCGATGAAGAGAAAGAGAAGCTGATGCGGGAGCAGATGCAAGGCGAGTTGTTCGACGCCGCACAAGCGCGCGAGCAGATCAGGACTCTGCGCAAGGTACCGTTCGACTTTCACTACCGCTGCGTATTCGAGACGCCAGATGGCGAAACGGAATAGCTCGTCAAGATCGTCGATTGGGAAGCTGCCGCGCTGTTCTGGAAGTGCCAACAAAGCCACGGTCCGCAGTGGGAACAGCCATTCCGCGCCAAGCTGGAAGGGGATCTTCAAAGCAGGGATCTAATGTTCCTGATCGGCAATCAACACCGTTTTCGCGATCAATGGCTGATTGTCCGCCTGATCTATCCACCTAGGCACAAGCCAGCAGAGGGTTTGCAGGGCGCACTGTTTTCGCTTCTGGCTTGACAATGTGATGGACGCGGGCGCCACTTTGGCGCTGAACCGCATCGGCCACCATCGAGCGGTGGCAGAAGTTGAAGTCGGCTTCGTAGCAGAGCAGCGCGCAATTTCCAGAGGTTGCCATTGCGGAGACTTCGTCGATGGCTGGGCCTTGAGTGGCGAGTTGTTTGAGGAAGCCTTTGGTGTAGCGCATCCAGTTACTGTCGGCGCGGTACTGGTCGCGAACTTGCTTCGGGCAGCCGAGCTTGGCCATGTGCACATAGTTGTGGCCTTGCGCCGTCGAAGCGAGCGCAAGCGCGGTCTTTGAGAAGCCGGGTTTGCGCGAGAGGGGGAGTTCGCGGATGTCGATGACGGTGTCGATCTTGTGCTGGGACAGCAGGGACAGGAATGCGTCGATGCTCAAGCCTTCGTAACCGATGGTGAAGATCGTGGCGGGTGTGGTGTGCATGGAGAGGGATTCTAGCTTTTCGGCACCGCTCGAGCGCGAACACATCGCGCAATGAGATGGTTGGATCGCGTTGGACCAGGCGGTGCGCGGTTTCGTGTCGAGACAGTGATATCCGGCGGTTGTGTCCGCGGCGTCCAGATCAACGGCAGCGCGGCAAGCCACGCTCTATGCAATCCCCTTTGGGGACAAAAGCCAGATCTGCCGCAGGAATCGGACATCCATCAACGCGCCAATTTTCTGCATCGTGATGAGGTGCAGGTCACTGACGGTCTGGCGTGACGCGATAGCGGGCGGGGTGCGAGGCGTGGGTGGGATGACGCTGCAATCACCTCGCGCTGTCCGCATCAGAATTCGAAACCGTCCTTGAACAGTCCCGCGTCATCGAACGTGAAATCGATTCCGGAAACGACGCCCGTGCCGGTGATGACGATGGGTGTGGCGGTGGCGGTGTTGATTGGATTGGGCGAGGCGCAGGGCAGACCGAAGTAGACCTGGCACTGTTGGATTGCACCTGATTGCCGAGTCGCGTAGGCGAAGTAGGTGCCGGGTGGCAATCCGGGGCTGGCATACGTCGGCGACGTCGACGCATGGCTGACGACGTTGCTGATGGTGCCGGTTTCGTTCTGGAAGAAGATGAGGGCATCCAGCGACTGCGCGCTGGTTTGCTCCAGGACCGTTCCGCTGAACGATGCGCCGGCTGTCAGCTGGAAGTCGATTCCGTTGCGGACTTCATCGCGTGCGATGGACACCGTGCTGCCATCGAAGCAGCCGGGAGCAAAGCAGGGGATATTCGGCCAGGACTGATTGATGTGCGTGGAGACACCCCGGGTGCCGAGTCGGTACTGCTGATTCTGGGGCCCAGGCGGAATATGCGCCAGCGTATAGCTGCCATCGATCGCGGTGGTGGTTTGCGCCACCTGGCCCCAGCCGAAAAAGAAGAATTCGTTACCTACAACAACCGGTACGTTGGCGAGGCCGGTTCCTGTTCCGGCTTCGGTGACACGGCCGGTGACTACCGAGCCTGGGTGCAGTGAAAAGTCGATACCCGTAACGGACTCATTGCCCGCGACGGTGATTGCTGTGCCCAGCGTGACCGTGCAGCCCGAGGCACAGTTGAGATCCGGGAAGACGCGCGGCGAGTAGTAGTTGTCGCCCGAGGTGGACGCCCGCAGAAAAAACGTGCCAGGTGCCAGACCGCGAAGCGTGTAGATGCCCTGGGTGTCGGTGCTGAGCTGTGCCAGTTCGAGCTGCACGCCGTTTATATCGAACAGCGTGAACAACATGGACTGCGCAATCGGTGTGGTCAGGTAGCGATTGGTCAGCGTGCCACTCACGCTGGCACCGGCGGCGTCCAGATCCAGGGTCAGCGCGAGGTTCTGGCCGCCATTGAGCGGGAAGGGTGTCATCCCCTGGATGGCATTGCCCAGGGGCAGATACTGGTTGTCATGGCATTCGTTCCGGTAGGCATCCTGTGCGTTGATCACGCATGCCAGATAGCCGCCGCCACGAATGCCGGAAAGGCTGGCGATGCCGCTGGCGTCGGTCGACGCAGCGCCGGCGCCGCTTCCGTTGCTGAAGAAGTCCACGGTTGCGCCCTGAATCGGCTGCAGCGTCATGGCATCACGAACCGTGATGGTGATGGTCGAGGGCAAGGACAGTATAAAATTGTACGTCAGCGGGCTAGCCGAACCCGGGAAGTTTTGCCCTTCAGTAACGCGACCGGCCAAGGTGACTACCAGTTCAAATTGGCCCGCGTCGGACCCGGACAGCGAGTACTCGCCCGAAACGCCGATCACCTGCTGATCGACCAGCACCTGGCTAAACGGCGAGGTGTGCTGGTACAGCGCGATGTGGGCGCCCACCGCTGGTTGCCCATCCTCCAATAACGTTACGGCACCGTTGATGGTTCCGGCGCGTGCCGCGCTGCAAGCGAGCAGGGCCAGGACGAACAGACAAAATCCAGATATGCGCAAGGTATTACTCCATTCCAGCAGGAATTATTGCTTTGCGGAATGTGTATTTCAAGTGCTTATTGCGCGCGTGGGTTTTTAGGTATGAAAAGGCATTCGATCGGCAGCAGTCTTGTTCAATATCCTAGAGTTGCAGCAAGTACTGGACATCCATCGAATCCTGGACATGCATCACAGCGGGAGCGCGTCATCCACGGCAGCCCAGCTTGAACACAGCGACCTCGCCCGACGCGTACGATCAACCAGCCCCTCAACACGCTTCGTTGAGTGGGCACTGCTCGGCATAGGTTCGGGATTCGCACTGCAGCGACACATGGCGCAGTTCAAACTGCTCGTGCAGCATCTCGATCGCTTGCGAAAGGAGTTTGTCGCGGTCTTCGGTGTTGGTGCCGATGACCAGATGGGCAGTGAGAGCGTTGTCGGCGGTGCTCATTGCCCAGACGTGCAGATCATGCACGGCAGAGACACCGTTGAGGTTCAGCAGGCTTTGGCGCACTGCGGTGATGTCGATGCCATCGGGCACGCCGTCAAACAGCAGGTGCAGGGAGCGGCGGAACAGTGACCATGTGCCGAGTACGACGACCAGGGCAATCAGCAGGCTCACTACCGGATCGATCCAGGTCCAGCCCTGCCACAGATACAGAGCGCCTGCGGCAACTACACCGAGCGACACCAGTGCATCGGCGGCCATATGCAGGAAGGCGCCGCGGATATTCAAGTCGCCCTTGCTGCCGGTGAAGAACAGCCAGGCGGTGACCGAGTTGATGATGACGCCGATGCCGGCGACCATCATCACGGTGCTGGCGTCGATAGACGCGGGCGTCTGCATGCGCTGTATGGCTTCCCAGGCCAGCGATCCCATGGCCAGCAACAGCAGGATGGCATTGGCGAAGCTGGCCAGAATAGATCCGCGTCGCCAGCCATAGGTATGCCGGGCATTGGATTTCAGGCGGGCCGCAGCAAACGCCGCCCACGCCAGCAACAGGCCGCCGACATCGCTGAGGTTGTGTGCCGCATCAGCCAGCAGCGCCAGCGAGTCGGCGCGCCAACCGTAAAACGCCTCGATCGCGACGAAGGCAAGGTTCAGCGTGATGCCGATGGCAAACGCCTTGCCGTAATTGCTTGGGGCGTGATCGTGGTCGTGATCGTGGTTCATTGGGTGATTGTCTCGCGTTATTGGCGAGAGTGGGAGTGCGGATGCGGGCGAGGATTGCGGGGCAGGGGTTTGGTTTTGGACATCCATTGTTGCGAGGTGTCCGAGGGTTGATCGGGTTCAAGTCGGAGGCGATTGGTGCGACCGCCGTTTCCATTCACACCTCGGTCGGCCCGCATCGGGCCTCCCACCGAGCATCGGGAGAGGTAAGTTTTGGACTCAATTATTGCGAAGGTTCTCAGGGCGGCTCGGGTACGAGTTTTGCGCGAGATTTGCGCGCGAGATTTGGACATCCATCGCTGCGAACCTGCCACGACGCGACTTCGTTCATGGATTCCTGAGCGCGTAGCGTCCGGTTTTTTTTCCACCGATCTTCTCGACCAGTTGCGCTTCCAACAGGGGGCGCAGCAAATCCATTGCACCCTGTTTGGATACCGCGAGCGCCGCCCACAGTTCTGCTGGGGACATGCTGCCGTGGTCGCGTAGCAGCATCAGCAGGCGTTCCTGCTTCGGTCGTAACACGAGCCTGTCCGAAGACTTCACGTTGTAGGCCTGCACGCGCAGCCAGACTTGTTCCAGTGTCTGCCGCACGCCCTCGGCACAGTATTCCAGCCACGCCGTCAGGTCTTCGCCGGCAACGCGCACGTTATCCAATGCGGCGTAGTAGCCGGCACGGTCTTCCCAATAGTATTCGTCCACCGAAAATATGTGGTGGCTGTCAAAGCCGCGTCGATACAGTTCCCACAGTGCCAGCGCACGACCCGTGCGCCCATTGCCATCGGCGAACGGATGAACATGTTCGAAGCGGTAGTGCAGAATCGCGGAGCTGAGCACGGGCGACAGATCCTTCGACTTCTTGTTCCACCATTCCAGCAGTTCGAACATCAGCCCGGAGACATCGGCGGCGGCAGGAGGGACGAATTTACCCACGCGCACCGCAATCGTCCGATACGCACCGGCCTTGCCCTGATCCATGACCTTGTCCGCAAGAATGCGGTGCAACTCAAACACGTCTTCGTGCCGGATGGCTTTCTTCTTCGCGTGCTTTTCAACATAGCGCAGGCCTGCGAAGTAGTTCAGCACTTCGCGGCTGGAGCGGCCATCAGAGGCGAGCAGTTCGCGGCCTTCCTCCAGCGCACGCACCTGTTCCAGGGTCAGCGGGTTGCCTTCGATCGCCGTCGATGCGTGCACATTGCGCGTACGCGTGTCTTTCTGCAGCGCCGGAATCCACGACACCTCAACCGCCGCGCCCTGAATCCTCTCCCTCAGTGCAGCAATGCGCTCCACCAGCGAAAGCAGGCGCGGGCTGATCGCGAATTGCGGCGCATAGGACATGCCGATAAGTCAAGCATGAGTCCAGTGATCAGTCAAGCGCGGTCTTCGAGATCGAAGTCTTGCGAAGTTTTGGACATCCATTGTTGCGGACTTTCTCAGGGCGGACCGGGTGCGAGTCGGAGATTCCGGGTGGCGTTGTGGCCATGTGGTTGATCGAAGGACACCCGTTGGGGCAACGGCAACGTCAACGTCAACGTCAACGTCAAAAGCAGCGGGGCAAGCCCGCGCTCTACAACGTCAACGGCAACCGCAACGGCAAGAGCAACCGCAACCGCAACCGCAACCGCAACGGCGAGAGCAACCGCAATGGCAACCGCAACGGCGAGAGCAGCGGGGCAAGCCCGCGCTCTATGCAATCCCCGGCGACGACCGAAGGGAGCCGCCAGGGGACAACGTCAACAGCAACGTCTACGTCAACGGCTCAGCCCGTCGTCATTCGGCTCGAAGAATCGGCCTGACGTACTTGCCGCAGTCCTTGTACGGCGCTGTGCTGCTGTATAGCCACCACGTGCCGGCGATGGGACCGATGCGGGTAGCGCAGGTGGGTTGGCCGAGGTCTTGTTCGATGAGCAGGTGGTTGCAGGGTTTGCCTCCGGTCGCCCAGTCGAGTTGTGCGCCATCCTTTTCCCATCTATCCGGGACGATTTTCCGCCAGTGGGGGTACACGAATAGGTCGGCGCCGCAGACGCCCTCGTAAGGGATGTGGATGTCGCCACCCAGTTTTTCTTCCAGTGTGCTGCCGTCGAACCATTTTTCCTCGGGCACGTCTTCAAGCCCGGGGTGAAACTTGGCGATGCCGGGGATGCCGCTGTCGGGGCCGCTCAGGTAGAACGCTTCCTCTGGCCGTTTGCCGGTTTCACGTGCGCGCTTGACCTGTTCGGTCAGCAGGCCTTCCCACAGCCTGGGTTCGTAGAACTGGCAGGACACCGAGTGCACATCGTCGCGCTGTGCCATGGTGAGGATGAGGTCGTAGAGTTCATCGAGTGGCCCGGGGTGATTCATGGTTCGCTCTCCTCTCGTTGGGGAGTGGCGATTAGAGCCGGAGGATGTCGCAGTGGTCGCGACGGTGGTGGTGGGGCAAGCGCCGCTCCATCGCGCTCAACAGCGGAGCCGGTCAATCCCGTTGGTACAGCCGCAACGGCAACGGCAGCGAGGCAAGCCCGCGCTCTACGCAATCCACGGGGACGACCGAAGGGAGTCGCCAGAGGGACAACGGCAACGGCAACAGCAGCCGCAGCGGTGCAAGCCCCGCTATGCACGGGCACGGAAGACCCGGCACCATTGCGGTGCCGGGTACAGCGATCAGGGCAGCAGATCGCCGACGTAGACGTCACGGGTGGGGCCGGCGCTGTCCCATGCGGCAATCACGCGACGCGCGCCTGGTGACCATACGGCGCCCGCGCTGAGTGCGGCGCCGTGACTGGCGTTCGAGATGTCAGCGAGATATGGCGTGACCGCGGTGGCGCTGGTGGAGTCGATCGCATAGGCGCCCAGCACGGCAGGGCCGTCGCCGAGCAGCGGGTTCATTGCCGCCACGACATACACCCGGCGCGTACCCGGTGCGTTAACCAGAGCCGGCCGCGCCGAAGTCGTCGGCGTCAGGAAAAGGCAGAACGGCGGCGTGGTGCAGGGTGCCGCGGTCGGGATCGCGAAACTGCTGCTCACGGTGCCGGTGATGTCGGGTGGCAGAAAGGCGGCGCGCAAACCATTGCCGAGACGCCAGGCGACCACATAGGTATCCAGACCTTCGGAATGCACCAGTGCCGGCGTGCCGCGCGGCAGATCGCTGCCGCGTTCACCGTGTCCGATGCGCTCCGCAATCGTGCGGCTGCGGACCAAAGCGCCGGTGAAGGCTCCCATGCTGCTGGTGGCTACCCAGCGGCGCCCGCTGGTGTCGATCATGTCGAAGACGAAGGTGAATCGGTCTCGGCTGAGCTCGTAGACAGCGGCCACGTTGGCGATGCGGTCGGCGCCGGTTGGCGCCAGCTCGGCGATGGCGCCCTGTGGCAGCAGGTCGGCATTCATGCGCTGCACGTAGAACTTGTGCGCATAGGCCTCGTCTTCCCAGGCCACGGCGATGCAGCAATCATCGCTCAGCTCGTCGGCGACGACGACCGGGCGCTTTTCATTGCGCGCAGCCGAAGCGATCGGCGTGCGCAGAAAGCGATTGCCCGCGCGCGAGCCATCGTTATTGAACGCGGTGACCGCGATGCCCGACGGGAGGGTCAGGGCGAGCGGGCCGTCGGGCAGGTTGATGATGCGGGTTTCGGTTTCTTCGGCGGCGATCACGAAGCGATTCTGGCCGCGCTTGAAGGTCACACTGGGCTTGGAGTAGCTGCGATCCCGGGTCGGATGGACCACCGGGAAGATGCCGAAGACCGGCGCTGAAGTAGGACGTCCCATGGAATCGACATAGCGGCCATAGACGTACCCGTTCTGCACAAAAACCACCAGACCACGTTGGCCATCCGGATCGAAGGCGATGGCGGATTCCTTCTCGATCGCCAGTGAATTGGCCACAGGCAGCGGCGCGGCCGTGGCTGTTTGCAGCAACGCCCATATCAGGCACAGGCCCATCAGTATTCTCGACATCATGCGTACTCTCCCAAGCGGACCCAACGGTCCGTGATGTGCGCCGATCTGTCGCCGGCGCACGGTGATCCCCCTGCACAGACCAAGTTCGGCAAATGCCCGCGAGACCGGACAATGCAAGTGGTGATCTGGGATAGAGCCCCGGCGATGAGACCGGAGCCTTGTGGCGCAAGTGAACCCGCGTGGCGCTGCGCGCACGCTGGGGTCCTCAGCTGCCCCCAATGAGCACCAACAAAAAGGCCCCCCGAAGGTGGCCTTTTTGTTGGTGCTCATTGGGGGCGGCGGCTATTGAATTCGTGCCGAAAATCCCTTCATTAATAGCCAGTAGTTCAACGCGGCATTCGAGTTACCCCCAAAGTTACCCCCGCTTGTTGTTGCTGGAAGCCTCGAACTCTATGGGCATCCTGTAACAGGGTCTCGTGAGTGACAATGGGCATAGCAAGATGGATGTTCGATCCGTGGTGTCTATGCATGCCACACATGCAGAATGCTGGATGGCAGCGCCTAATTGATCACTACCTTGCGAGATCGAGTAAGAAGATGGCGGTTCTTCCTTCCTGCGCCGCCTTGCTACCCGCCGCCAGGGCATCGAGAAGTCCATTCGGAGTACAAGGGCGTTTCTTCCCACGTCCCGGGCTGGTGAGTTGTTTGCTCCGCTTCGACTGATCGCCAAACCATAGCACTAGGTAGATACCCCGTCGTTCGGCACGCCAGTCGCTGGCGTACAGTCGATCGAGCTGCGTATCTGCTCCGCGCCAAAGGTCCCGATTCCATTGTCCCTTGACCTCGATTGGAATGCGCAAGGTTCCTGTGGAACAGCTGATATCGACTTCCTTGTCGCCAGCCACGTGTGTTTCCGGTTCGAGTTGAATACCTCCACTACCTTGTCGAAGTAGGCCCAAGAGGTGGTCCCGACACCTTTCTTCTGCATAGGGCACACGGTGGTCATCGAAGAATCCCCGCCACGATTCTGCATCGTCGCTTTTGACTTTAGCTTGCACGATCGATAGTTCCTGGATCATCAGCGCTTGTAGATCCGCAGCTGTTATTGGCGGTAGATCGCTTGCGATCGCTTCGATCGCGCTGATCGATGGCGGAACGTATCTAGTCTCGACCCGAAGCCTTGCCTGTTCCCAAGTGATCGAACGGATCATATCGGTATAGCCATCGGGCGATGCATTCTGGAGATGTTCGAGGGCCATCATGGCTTGGTCACCATGATTTCCTCCGAGACGACGGAGAAGGTGCACCAGGTACTCACTTGCATCCCATGGATTGCTGTCGCCTGACCATCCACCGGAGGGATGCTTCGCCATCGGCCAGAGCTGACGGAAGTTTGAGACAATCCATTCGATCTGCGCAGGATCAGAAAAAGCGCTCGACCAAGCGCGTAGATGCCAAAGCAGTTGCGGATTGATCGTCGCTTGGGCGAGTTGCCCCGCTGTTTGATCGAAATCCACTGTAAGGCCGGCCGCGTCCCAAGTATGCCGACGCTGAACGTCGTTCAGGCACTCGCGTTGAGTAACGATCTGGCGCAAGTCCTCCGATCTTCGCGAGCGAATGACTCGACCAAGTAACTGTCCTTCAACATTGGCGGGCAACTCCACGAACTTCTCAAGCCATTCAAGAGCTAGGTCCGCGGCGAAATCGGCATGTGCATCGTCTTGCATCAAGGAATAAAGGCCATGAACATGCTTGCACTGCGCTCGTAACTGCGGTTCGTAATACAGCTTCATAGCGTCTTTGAGTTTGCCACGCCGAACGATTTCCTTTTCAACGGTCCGCTCAATCCCTTCGATGCCGGCGCGATTGTCGAATCTGTTGTTACGCAGAACGAATAGCCCTGCCTGAAGACGTTCATCCGGAAGATCGGCTAGGCTCGCGCCTCTACGGACGCGTTCGGCGAACGCAGCGACGACGATATACTCCGCATCCCAACTCTTCCCTTCGCTTAGCGCCTCAGAGATATCGGTCGCGGATGGTTTTGGCGGGTCGATCGCCAAAAAATACTCGAAACCCTCGTGAGCAGCACTGGCGATGTCTTCTCCAAGCCATTGTGCTACCCGCTCGTGTGCAGGCACGTCACTACCTAGGTCGTAAAAAAGACGCAGGTAGGCTTTTGCGGGACCGATGATCCAGCCATAGTCGCCAGAACGTATGCGATCGATGTGAGCAGCGTAGTTCTTGCGTTGTTCGTCATTCTCGCGTTTTTGTTGCGCCCGCGCGTGCTGTTCGCGTTCGGCTAGCTCAATCTTCCATTCCGGCACGGGACGATTGGCAAGTGTTTCGATCCATTCGTGCAGGGCGGAGCGGCCTGCTGTAAACGGACGGGCGGCGGCGCGTACTTCGGCGCCCACCTCTCCGTCATGTTGCGTGAGTTCAACCAGCTCGCGCCATCGTTCGTCAGCATGGTCTTCAGGATCGAGTGACTGCAGCAGCATGACGATATCCTCAGCGCTTGGTTGCAAGCCCACGGATCGATCGCAGAGCCGTTGAACGCGCTGCCAGACTCTTTGATTGCCGGGTTGTTCCAGAATCACGAGACGCTGCATTGCGCGACGAAGGGAATCGTCGGCGCGAAGGAATTCCTCGAGTTGCCTCTGCCGTTCAATGCCATATCCATTGCTGGCGATGAACGGTTCCAGCCAGGTCCAGAGCTTGTTTGCGGAAACATTGCCAGTGACTAGGCGCCGGGTCACGCGTGTATACGCGAAATCCGTCAATGCCTTATCCCCGGGGCGCCCGTGTGGTCCGCCGAGACCGGAAACCGCTGTTGCTAGACCGTCGAGGATCCCGTCGATTCGGTCGTCGGGGAGGTCTCTTTCCAGCGCGTAAAGGACGCCGGAGATGCGTACGTCGACGGCAGAACCTAAAACAATCAGGCCGATGATCATGGCATCGTCTGCGTAGGCATACCCGACGGTGTCGAGCACTTCGAGAGCCAATCTGATGGATTGGTCGTCGCCGAAGGCGCGGAGCGCGCGAATGATACTGCGCCACTCATCGTCGTCAGTTTGCAAAGAAGCAAGCGTCTCGGCCGCGGCACTTCTGATCGCGAAAACTGTCTTGGGATCGAGGATTAGGTTTCGGAGATCCTCCTTGAACGACGAAATAGTAGGTGTTCCTTTGATAGCCTTGACCAGAAACAAGCGGAGGGCAAACGGACTTCGGGATAATGAAATTATCTGGCGGATATCGCCAATGAGTTCCGGTTGGAAGATCCCGTGAGCGGAGGGAGTCCCCCAGTCATAGAAGAAGGGATCTCTTTCTGCCAGGCGCCGCAGCGCAATGAGAAGCTGGTGCGCTTGAAGCGCGGTTAGGACACCGGCATCTCCGTACTCGATCACTCCCAAGGGATCGCGCTCGATGACTGCTTGCGCGAGGGCAGGGTCTCGCGCCAACCATGCATGAATTCCGCGTAGGTTCGCGGGGACAAGTCCATGGCTGTGAAAAAGAGACAACAGACGTCCGCGTCTGCGAGGGCTGTTGGCTCGCTTCGCAAGCCATTGCGCACCCAGATATTCGCCAACGCGTCGATGCCAGTAGCTGAATCGGTCGGAGCCATTCGCTCTGAACAGGCGGGTATCGAGCATCGCATCAATCGCCGTCCCACCCGGAAGGCGCACGATCTCGGCGATGGGTAATTCCCCGTCGTTGTCATCGACCGTAGCGGCGCGGGTGATCACCTCACTTCCGGTCAAGATCAGCGCAGCGAAAGCGGCGCCAGATGCGTCAAGTCCAGTGGCCTTCGCAGGCTTTTTTTCAGCTTTCGAGACTTTGTGCTCGACGCGCAGCAATTCGATTGCCCTCTCGAAGAGCTCGGCTCGCGTCTCCGGCAAGCTGCCGGATCCCGCAACGTTCGCGATCATTTGCAGTGTCTGTGGGTTGCGGAGTAGCCCGCCGAGTCCACGCAAACTAAAGTGTCGGATCACCGACGCTGCTTTCTCCGCTCCCAAATTGGTGCCGAGCAGTGCGATCACATCGTCGTCTGTGAATGGTTCCAAGTGGAACTCAATGGGGTGACTCGCATACTGCTCCCGAATAGTCTCGCAACCCGTTGCACTTCGCCAGTCAGCCACACGGCACGACATCACGAACCGCGGATAGTTGAGTTCTCCGAGTTTGCGCAGCACCAAGTCGATTGCGTCACCGTCCTTGTGAGCGCTGACTTCGTCCAGCGCGTCGATTACAAGCACCTCGGCGTTATCCAGCAATGTGAGTGGATTGCGGCGGTTGATTAGCTGACGGGCAGTACACAAGGAGTAACCCGGCAAGGTTGAGAGCCATTCGAGTAGATGAGATTTGCCCATGCCCGCTTCGCCGAGAATGACCAGCGATTCGGGCCGATCGCGCAGGTCGGTTTGCGGCACTGTGACCCGCTTGTCTCCGATCTCATGCCAAAGCATTCGTTTGATGGCCGCATGATCTATCCCATCTTCATTCATATCGAAACTTGAGTTCTTCTGGTGTTGATACTTGCGCGACGTTCACACGCGGCTCAAAGGTAGCGCCAATCGTTGTGCCCTGATTGGAGCAGATTGGCTCAGGAATCGGCTGTCCTCCACTCGAATGCACTTCAGCCTCAGCTATCCATCCACCTCAATTCCCTCATACGCCGCTGTCTCCAGCAACTCGATCAGCGCTTTGGCTGCCGGTGTTGTAGGCGCAGGTGGGCAGTTTACGAGCGTCTCATCGTTGTACTTGATGAGGCCATCCTCCTTCATGCGCAGGCCGGGAAAGGCCGGAAGGGGAGGCGCGTCGACATCGGCAACCGGAATCGAACCTCCGTTGGTGTAGTAGATCGGAGCCGCGATTTCGCCGAACGGCCGTCCGCGCCTTCTCTTGATTGGCTCGTTGCACCAATACGTCGCGGCGGTTGGTGTGGGCGTGCACATCTGCGGATCGTTAAGCACAGCGTCGGCGATTAGCTCCTTGTTAGCCTGGCGCTGTTGCCCCTGGGTTATATAGCTGATTTGCGGTGCGCTAGTCCCGATATCCATCACAGGAGTTACGCGAACAGAGAACTGCTGCGTGGGAAATGATGGGATCGCGAAGATCATCGCCAAACGCACCGCGCCTGGTTGGGGGCCAGGGAGGCCCAACGCTGGAAAGCCACCAACCGGCTGCGCATAGTAGGCCCAGCGACTGTTACCGCCGGCGCCGGTGCACACGCGCAAGAAGTCGACGTTTTTCTGGGGAAAGAACGTGGGCTGCTGTGCGATCCAACTTCCGACGATGCCGTTCCAGTAGTAGTCGGTGTTGTTGTAGATGCCGACATACGTGGGCTCGCGAACATCGTAGGTGCCTACCGCGACAGCGTCGGGCTCGTCGCCCAGTTGGCCGCGATAAACGACCTGGATGAACAGATCTGTGGCGTTGACTGGAATG
>JAYSZM010000120.1:0-3410 GCA_043738015.1 Lysobacterales bacterium | reverse complement strand
CCGACGGGCTTGTCGCGGGTGCCGCCGCCGGGTCCGGCGATGCCGGTGATCGCGACCGCAACCTCGGCGCGTGAACGCGACAATGCGCCGCGCACCATCTCGATGACGGTTTCGGCACTGACCGCGCCAAATTTTTCCAAGGTGACTCGCTGCACGCCCAGCATCGACTCCTTGGCGTCGTAGCTGTAGGCCACGAATGAGCAATCGAACCAGTCCGAGCTACCCGGAACCTCGGTGACCACTTTGGCCAGCCAACCGCCGGTGCAGGATTCAGCAGATGCGAGTTTCATCCGACTCTCAAGCAGACGGCGTCCGAAAGCGGCAGCGTGGTCATGCAATTGCTGGTCGGACGGCAGGGTCATGCTGACAATTCCAAAGGGGTGTGCCCTTGTAGCGCGCCACAGCCTTGTCGTCGAGACCCGTTAGGCGTCAAAGTCCGATCCAGCCGCACGCACACCGTATTGACAGGAATGGACCGCCCCTTGAGCCAGCCATCCGCCGATCCGCCAACTGCAGAAATTCTCGCCGGTTTACGACGCTTGCCGCCGGAGGAACGCGCGGCGGCTCTGGAGCGCGCCTCCGGCAACAATACCGCTCGAGCTCGCGAGCTCGCTCGCCTGCTGCTGCAGGGCACGGCGGAAGAAAGCTGCAGCGACGACGATATTCCGCTGCGCGTCGAGGACTGGGCACGTCAGCGCGATGCGCGTCAGGCCGAAGATTGGCGCGGCCGTCGCATCGGTGCCTTCACGGTGCTGCAACTTCTTGGTCAAGGCGGCATGGGCGTCGTCGTCTCTGCGCGGCGGGATGACTCGGATACTGAAGTTGCGCTCAAGCTGGTGCGCCCCGATCTGATCTCGGCAAACCTGGTGCGCCGACTGCAGCGCGAACACGATGCGCTCGCGCGGCTGGATCATCCTGGTATTGCGCGGCTGCACGGCCTGCACCTGAGCAGCGACGGCGCACCCTTCATCGAGATGGAGAAGGTCGAAGGCGTGGCTCTGGACGCGTTCCTCGCCGGCCGCGATCTGCGTGCGCGGATGGGCCTACTGGAATCCGTGGCGCGAATCGTCGGCCATGCGCACGACCGCGGCGTGGTGCACCGCGATATCAAGCCCGGCAATGTCCTGATCACCGCGGATGGTCGCGCCAAGCTGCTCGACTTTGGGATTGCCAAGACCATTGAAGAGGAATCTCTGGCCACGATGACGGCAACCGGCGAGCGCCTGCTGACTCCGCGCTACGCCGCGCCCGAACAATTGCTGGGCGGCGAGATCAGCTCGGCCACCGATGTGTTCTCGCTCGGCGTGATCCTCTGCGAGCTCTGCCTACCCAGCGGCTCAGAATCCGCATCGAGCAGGATCTCGGCGGGCACTGGAAGTCGAAGCGGCGGTCAACGGACTTCGCCACTGACGGGCGGCATCGGTGCACCGGGCTCACGATCGCCGCTACCGCAGGACTATGGTCTGCGGCAGATTGCGATCCGCGCTCTGCAACCGGAACCTGAGCTGCGCTATCGAGATGCCGAGGCGCTGGCCGACGAGCTCGCGCTATGGCTGTGTGGGGAGTTGCCGCGCGCGGCACGCTGGCTCAATCGCGTCGGCCAGTATTGGCGAGCAGCACGTGGCCGCCAGCGCGTGCTGCTCGGTGTCCCCGTCCTCGTGACACTGCTCGCCGCGGCGGCGGGACTGTATGAGTACCATCAGGGTCAAGTCATTGATCTCGGCTATGGCTTCATCGAAAGTGATCTTGCTGGCTTGAGCGCGGATGGCAAGTCCCAAGTACGGCGCGCGCTGCAGGTGGACGCCGAGGGCGCCCGCGATACTGCGCACGGACTGGTGCAAAACGCACGCGAGACGGCTGCGGAGCATCCCTTGCTGACCTTTCTGGATTTGACTTGGAGCGGTACCGCTGAAGCTGATGCCGGGCCGCAGCTGCAGGCGGCCACAGCCGAGCTGGCGCGCCGGCCGAATCCCTATCTGCAAGCTCTTCTGACCGCCGAGGCGCGTAGTAATGCCGCTACGGCCAGCCGGCGCCGGATGCTGCAGAGCGCGCTGGACCTGCGGCCGAATGCCTGGCGTCTGCGCTACGCCCTGGCGCACGGTGAAATCGGCAGTGGCAAGCTGGACTCGGCGTTGCAGCAGTTGCAGCGCATCGACATCCGCAATCTCAAGGATCGAAGGGCAGCGCAGATCCTGGTCGACCGCGCACTGCTCGGCGACACTGAAGGCGCGCGCACTGCCCTCTCCGGACTACCTGCAGATCATCCATCGTGGCGGGTGTGGGTCCTGGCCGCCATCGAATTCGGTGAACGCGACTTCACCTCCGCATTGAGCCACTTCGAGACGATCAGCGCCGGGGAGATTGAGCAAACCGAGCCGACCATCGCAGCCTGGGGGCGCATGGGTCGCGCGATCTGCCTGGGTCAAATGCGTCGCTGGCCGGAGCTCGCCGATCTCGCCGGCCGCGATATGCGCAGGGCGCGCGAGCGCGGTGACGCGCCTGCGGGCCTGCGCAGCGCCCTGCTCGGTGCGATTGCAGCACACCAGATTGGCGATACCGAGCGGCTCGCCTACTTTCTCGAATCGGCAAGCGCAGTCAGTGAGGATCCGCTCTACCAGGCCGATGTCGCGCTGGTGGCGGTCGCGCTCGGCAGACCGCCTGGCGACGTGCGCAGCTTGATCGCCCGCCTCCCCGATGAGGCTGAGTCACTCGCTGGCATCGCAGCTCTGCTGCACGCCGCCGTGGCCCTCCACGACGCTGATTATTCAGCTGCAGCTGAGCGGCTGCGGCGCGCGCAACTCGATGGCATCGATGACACCCGAATGGCCGAAGTCGAGCGTTGGTTCACGGCCAGTCTCGATCCTTCCAGCGTCTTCGTTCCACCCGAACGCACACTATGGTTCGCGCCCTGGAGCAATTGGGTTGCCGCCTGGGTGACACCGCTCAATCGGCCTGCCCCGGCACCCACATCAGATCAAGACTGAGACTGTCGGTCCGGGCGAACCACAGCATGCGCTCATCAGGACTCACCAGCAGGCTCGGGCCGACGGCATCGGCTTGGATGTCGTGGGCGAGGACAGCCCCAACGCCGCTGTCCAGATCCCAGCGTTTGAGCACAGCCTTGCCGTCCTCGCGAATAACCGCGTACAGATGCCGGTCGCGTACTGTCCACGCGAACGGCGAGATGGGTACGACCTCGGGCAGAACATCCACCGGCGGCGCGTCTCCGTGCGCCGACAGAAGCCGGAATCCCGACACGTGAACACGGCCAAGCACCACCGTTTCTCCGGCCAGCACAAACTGCTCGGCAGCCGCGCTGTGTCTCAACTCAACGGGCTGTTCGTCGCCAGCGAATCCTGCCCGCCAAAGACTCCGACCACCCTCAGCGGCGCGCCGCAGATAGATGATGT
>JAYSZM010000119.1:0-7302 GCA_043738015.1 Lysobacterales bacterium | reverse complement strand
GCCGGTTTCTCCTGTGGGTTACCTCCTTCGGGCGAGGGGCGCAAGCCCCCGGCTCCGGGAGAGCAGTCCAGCGGTGGCTTGCGCGCCTGCGCCCTGCGCCCGCATACTGGGCACACGGGGTTCGGTCGGATTCCGTGGGGCGATTCTGCCGATAGCGTGGGGAGAGTGCGATGGCCGCAGGTCCAATGGGTGGCGTACCAAGGCAAGGCATTCTGTCACTGGCCATCAAGGACAAGGGCGCGCTGTACAACGCCTATATGAGCTTCGTCAAAGGCGGCGGTCTGTTCGTGCCCACGACCAAACGCTACAACCTGGGTGATGAGGTATTCATCCTGCTCTCACTGATGGATGAGAAGGACCGCTTGCCGGTAGCTGGCAAGGTCGTCTGGATCACGCCGCCGGGTGCCCAGGGCAATCGAACAGCGGGCATCGGCGTGCAGTTCAATGAGTCCGCCGACGGCGAAGCCGCGAAGTCCAAAATTGAGGCCACCTTGGCTGGGTCACTCTCCGCCGAGCGCATGACCCACACTATGTAGCTTTATCTTGCTGGCGTGCCGGTTCGGTTCGGTTCGATTTGGTGTGCTGGCAGGGGGCCGGCCAATGCCCGAATTGTCGGCACGGTGTATGCTTCGGCCGTACCAGTTGCGAGGGATTGCCGCAGCTTATTCCGTGCGCACAGGGCGCCGATCTAGAAGCCGCGAATGAAAGAGCTCCGCGATCTGCTGATGGATATCCGCATAGAATTGCGTCAGCACGTGCGCGATTTTCACAAGACCGAGCTGTGCAAAAGAATCGATGAGGCGCGCGATCTGCTGCTGCGCCAGCCCGCTGCGGGCGCCGGCACGGCAACCAGCGTGGAAGGCGCCGATCGGATTGCGCAAGCCTGGCAGGCGGCCGCTGGAGACCTGAAAACCATCGCGCCGCCGTTCTTTGAGTTGTTGTCAAAAAAGGTCGCATTGCGACTCTCTGCGCTGCCGCCCTTGCCGGAGCCCGGCAGTGCCGAAACTGGCGAAACCGGCGAAGGTGGGGAAGTCGCAGGCTCAGTTTCTGATCCCCCGACGGCCGAAGGCGACGTGGCCGAACCGGTGGAGGAAGTGATCGCGCCCTCGGCCATGGCGTCGACGATGGGAACGGTCGACGCGCATATACCGAGCCTCGATACCCTCCAGGCCATTGCGGCGAGCAAGCGGCGATTTTCCGAGGTCCAGCGCGAGTGGTGTGTTGGCGAGGCGATGGTGCGATCTGGATTCAGCATCGACCCGGAGGAATTTATCGGTCGCGGTGACAGCGAGATGGCGCGCTACCTCCTCGAATCCGTAGAAGAAACCTGAGACCGCAATCGGCGCGCGCCCTACTCGAACTGCGATTCAATCAGCGCGGCGATGCGTTCGTGCTGGTCGATCATCCGCATATCGGTGTAGCGTGCGGCAATCAGTTCCGCGGCTTGGGTGAATTCGGGCTCGCCGAGCAGGCGCCGTATCGGCGTGAGGAATTCCGGTTTGTCGAGCGGAGGCGTGACGGACAGAGCCGCGCCCAAGCCGACCGTCTTTTGTGCATTCAGATACTGCTCTGCCTGGGTCGGCAGCAACAGCATCGGCTTGCCGGCGAGCAGGCACTGGTTGATCATGCCGCTACCGGCTGCGCAGATCACCAGATGGCTACGGGCAAGGGCATCGCGGGTATCCACGGGGCCATCATGCAGGAAGATGGGCGCGCCGGCGGGCAGGGCCGGGCGTCCACCGTCGATGAACAAACTGGTTTGGGCAGGTGCGCGGGCGAGGGCGCCAATCAGGCGATCCAACCAGGGATAGCCCTGCTTCAGATAGCAGAAAATCCGTGCTTGCCCGGTCTCGGGCCAGCACGCCGGCGTACCCACACCGATCAACTGGGCGGGCAGGCAGGCCAGCGTCTCGCGCGGTCCGTAAACGTCGAGTTCGGCGATGGAGTCCAGGATCAGGGGCGCATCGGCGCAAGCGGCGCTGAGCGATGACATCGGATTGGCACCGAACTTCGCCAGCGCCTGATTGATGTGTTCCAGCCCTTTGGCCTCCAACTCCGGCAGATATGATGCGTCGTGCTGCTCCCAACTGCGGAACACCGGGAAAGGGGTTACGGCCGGTGGATGCAGGAAACTGATGCCATGACGCAATACCGGAATGCCCATGCTCTTCGCCGCGACCATCGCCATGGGCGCTGCATCGGCGACCAGGAGATCGCAGCGGGTCTCCGCCAGCAGGCTGCGCCAGGCGGCCAGAATACCGACGCAGATCGCCGGGTCGTACAGGCCGGTGTCGTGCCAGAGCACATCGGCGAAGCTCAGCATCGTCCGCTGCGGCGCGAGACTGGTTGCTGGCGGATTTGGCGCCGCAAATACCGGTGCGCCAGTGTTTGGTCGCAGCCCAAACAACGCGCGCAGGTCGCGCACGGCCAGCGCAACGCGATGTCCGCGCTGCTCAAGCAGGCTGCGGTATTCGATTCGACCCGCGATATGACCCAGGCCAGCACCCAGTTCCCAGGTCATCATGATGTTTTTCATCGGCCCAGTGTGCAGGCTGTTGTGCCGCCCCGCCAGACTCACGTTTGATCCTGGCATGCTGGTAGACTCGCCGACGGTTCAATGCCCACACCAAACCCAAAGATTCGGAGCTAGCACAATGAAGCACAAGACAACCCGCCTGAGTCGTTGGAAGGCCGCGATGTGCCTTGCTGCGCTTTCCGCTAGTACCGCGACGATTGCTGAGACGCCGTCCGGCGCCGGCTATGCCGGTCCCGTCGTGTCACCCGCATCGCTTGACTTTGGAACGGTGTCGGTCGGAACCACCAGTGCAGCGCAGACGCTGACAGTCAGTCTGGCCTACGGCGGCGGCACGACGCCTCAGGGCGTTACCTTTTCAGTGAACTCGGTTGTGATTCCGCCTGGCTTTATCCGTACCGGCGGTAACTGCCCGACCGGCGCTGCGCCGAATCCTTGTACCATTGATATCGCGTTCCAGCCGTCCGCTGCCGGCACCGTGGCTGGCGATATCGCGATCACCGCCACCAGCAATGGACTGCAGGGTGTCACGAACGTCCCCACCACGGGCAATGGCGGCAGCTTTGTGTCGGTACCCACGCTCGGCAATCTTGCCCTGCTGATCATGCTGGCCGGGCTCGGCGGTATGGGTCTGATGTACGCACGCCGTCATTGATCGCTTGGATCGCTGCATGATCGCGAACGGGGTGCCTGGCGCCCCGTTTTCGTGTCCGGCTTTTCTCGATTGCCTTTGAGCGCCGTGCGCATGGCGAGCATCGTTCTGGTTTGGGAGCTCGGTAGCGGACTCGGTCACGCCCTGCCGCTGCGGCAACTGGCCGATCAGCTGGAAAGCCGTGGTCACCGAGTGACTGTACTTGCCCGTGATCTGCTCAAACTGCGCGCAGCCTTCGCAGGCAGCCAGCACCGGCTGCTGTCGGCGCCATTTTTCCCGGGTCTGACTCTGCCCGCGCAGCAGATGAATTCGCTGGCCGATGTGATCTGGTTTGAAGCCGGCGGGCATTCGGCAGAGGCCATCGCGGCCCAGTTCGCCAGCTGGCATCAGCAGCTTGAACTACTGCGGGCCGATCTGCTGATCGCGGATGCCGCGCCGATGGCTTTGGCAGCCTGCCAAGGCAGAGTCCCGACGCTCAATTACGATGGCTACTTCCACGCCACGGATGCCCGTGCATGGCGAATATTCCGTGATTGGGAACGCTGCGACAGTTCGGCATCAATGGATCGTGCAACCCGTCTGCTGGCGCATCTGAACAGCGCGCGGAGCGCTTGCGGAATGCAGGGAGCCGCCACGCTTCAGGCGGGCTTTGCGGCCTCCCGCCAGCTGCTGCGCTGCCTGCCCGAGTTCGATCCCTTTGGTCCACGCGACGAAGGCGGCTATCTCGGACATTCAACCATGGCCGGCGCCGCACCCAACTGGCCTGGGCAGGGCAGCAAGCGCGTATTCGTCTATCTGCGCCGCGACTATGCGCAGGCCGACCGCCTGCTTGGTGCGTTGGCGCGTCTGCAGGACTGCGCGGTGCTCTGTGTACACGATGGCTTGGAGCCAGCGCGGCTCGGCCGTTGTCCGGATGTGCGGTTCTCGCTGGAGCCGCACGATCTCGGTCAGGTACTGCCCGCTTGCGATCTGGTGATCTGTCACGGTGGCGCCCTGCATGGTCTGGCGACCCAGGCCGGCAAACCGAGTTTGTTGATGCCGCTGCACACCGAACATTATCTGACCGCCCGCATGGCCGAGCGATGTGGCACCAGTCTGCTGGTGATGCCGCCACTGACCGGCTCCGACTATTTGACACCCCTCCGCACTTTGCTCAGCGATGCAAGCTTCACGCATGCCGCGGCCGCAATCGCTGCCGCCCACCAAAGCCGCATGCCCGATCCGCAACTGCGCCTGCAGCAGGAGGTTGATGCACTGCTCGATAGGGCTGTCGCACAGAGCTGAGTCGAACGACGCTGCGCGCACTGACCCGACAGCCGGAGGCATGAATGGGCTCAGTCGGCCGCGTTCGAAGCCTGTTCCGCACAGAGCAGCCGCTTGTGCGCAGCGCTCAGCCGCTTGATGCGGATCTCGGCGCGCAGTGCCAGCGACTGCGAGGCATAGCGAAAACTTGCGAGCAGTTGTCGCGGCGGTCGGGCACGGGTATAGCGCGCACCCTTGCCCCGGCAATGCTGCTGGTACCGGCGTGCCACATCGGTGCTGATGCCGGTATACAGGGTGCCGTCGATGCACTCCAAAATGTAGACGTACCAGTCGTGATGGCCGACCTCGGCTGCGACGGCGGCAGCGATTGCGGACACGTTGACCGTCAGCCCTTTTGCTTGCGCTGCAGGGTGAACTGCGCCTTGTGCTCGCCTGCCGCACCGTTCTCCCAAGTCTGCCATTCGGCATAAATCCGGTCGCTGTGGTCGAATCGGATCAGACCATTGTGCATATGCATGTCCTTGCCCGGATCGACCACAGCGCCGCCATCGAAGGCAAAGTTCAGCGTGTCGTCGCTGCTGATCGGCGCCCGCATGCGCGGCTGATTGCCCATCGCACAATAGTGCGACATGACGATATCGCCATCCTTGGCCGTGTACATCGAAACCATTTCGTGGCTGGTCCCGGGGAATAGAGTTTCTTGCACCACGCTGCCGCCGCTGGTAACCCGATAGATGGCGGCGACTTTGCCCTTGCCGGCCGAGCTACCGGTCACGTCGATCCATTCGCCAGCCAGGGACTTGAGGCGATCAAAATCAGCGCGAATCGACGCGGGCTGTGCAGCCTGCGCGGGAGCCGGCAAGGACTCGAGCGCGACAACTGCCGATGTCAACAAGGCACAGGCGATGCTGGCAAGCATGATGGTGCGCATCTGGGGATCCTCTCGAGCAGTGGCCGCTTTGAGGCGATTATATACTTGGCCACTCCGCTACGTCGTATCCAGGTCGGCGTAAACTGTAGTGCCTCGTGCTTCGCAGTACTGATCTGTTTCCTGCCGCATCATATCTGCCCCCGTGCGGGAAGGAGTGCGCATGCAGAAGTTCATCTTGTTGCTGATTGTCCAGCTTATTCTGCTGCCGCAGGGCCGCGCCGGTGTGTTCGAGTTCTCTGGTTCGGCGGTGGCGGGTGCGCCGGGAACTGTGAGCGCGCCGGCCCTGGTTTTGAGCTTTCGTGGCGATGGCGCGACCACCGACAACCAGATCGATCTGCTGTTTGATACCAGCCGTTTCACTGCTCTGGTCACGCCGCTCAATGGCGCCCTGTGCATTCCGATCGCTGCCGGCGTGCGGGTGATTTCGCCCGGTAGCGCGGTGCCACTTTCGGCCGCGCCGGTGCGCTATTGCGCGCTTCGATTTACCATTGCAGCTGGCACCACGGCGGGGAGCTACGACATCAATGACGATGTCGCAACTACGGAGTGTTTCAGTCTCAAGGGACAAGTGTTCCCGTGCACGGCGCCGAATGGAACCGGTGTGATCAGAGTCGGCAACAACACTCCGTTGGCGAACTTCGATTACCAGCCTGATGCTGGGTCCGTGCTGAACTTGAATGGCGGTACCGGCGAGATCATTGCGGACTATCTGCCCGGTGGTTTTGGCGCGGCCATCGAATTGCATGACTGCCTGATCTCCGCGGTGCCCGGTGGAGATTTTTCCACGCCGCAGTTGGCACCGGTTCCGCTCGGTTTTGCCAGCGACGCGACCGGGAGCGGCTTACTGGCGTTGTCCTGCATAGCCCAGCAACAGTTGACCACAGCAACGTTGTCCTGCACTGAGACACGCAATGGCAGCGACACCAGCGTGGTCAGCTGGAACCTCGTCTGCCCGGCCCTACCGAGCGACTTCATGTACGCCGATGGCTTCGAATAAACTTGGGGCACCGGCCCCGGGGGCTCCCTGAACGAAGCCCATCTGCCCAAGGCCGGTCTGGAAATGCGAGCGGTGTTGCCGTCAACCCTTGGCGCGCCGATGCGTTCCCATTCGCTGAAAGCAGCCTGACGGCTCGACTTTCGAATCCTGAAAATACAAGGAGCAAAAGCATGCAAATGATCAAACGTATCGGTGTCGGTCTTGTGGTTGCGGGGCTGTCGATTTGCGGCAGTGCCCAGGCCGAATCGCGATTGCTCGGCAGTACGCGGCTGGCCCACCACGAAAACGATGTCGACGTGGTGAAAACATCCTGCAAGCCGCGCATCAATGCGGTGAAATTGCGCGCCAAGCGCGGAAGAATCGAGGTCGAGAATCTCTGGGTGCGCTATCGCAATGGTGAGACCGACCGACTTCAGGTGGGCGACCGCATCGCCGAAGGCGGTGAGACGCGCTGGATCGATCTGCGTGGCGGCAAGCGCTGTGTCGTCGCCGTTGGCGTCATCGGCGATACCGAAGGGTCCTTCGATCAGGCGCGCGTGGACATCTACGGCCGCTGGTAAAACCTCGGCGGCTCAGTCGGAGCGCTGATGCGCTAGAGCAGTGCTCTCAGCCGATACAGGGCGGCCAGCGCATCGCGCGGCGACAATGCGTCGGGATCGATGTCGCGCAAAGCCTGCAGCGCTGCCGGCAGGCTATCGAACAGCCCGGGCTGACGCGGCGCGAGCTCGGGCTCGTTCCGCGCGGGATCGGCCTCGCGCGGGGCCGCGGTCGAGCGCCCCGCCTCGAGCGCGGCCAGATGCGCGCGCGCGGCCTGGATCACCGGGCGAGGCACGCCGGCAAGCGCAGCGACTTGCAGGCCGAAGCTGCGATCGGCCGGACCCGCCTTGACCGCATGCAGAAAAATCAGATCTTCACCGTGCTCGACG
>JAYSZM010000118.1:0-85166 GCA_043738015.1 Lysobacterales bacterium | reverse complement strand
CCACAGGAGAAACCGGCACTGCGCTCAGCTGAGCGCGCCGCGCAGCCTGCCCAGCACATCGACAATCAACAGATCGCTGCGCAATGGGGTATCCAGCTGGCTGCGTGCCCAGTTCAACTGATCCCAGATCTGACTCAACTTTTCGAAATCCAGCCGCCCGAGCCAACTGCCCAGCCGAGCCAATTCGGCGCCTGGTGCCCACTGATTGGAGCGTAGTCCGGCGGTGATCAAGCGCGCCAAGGTGCGCAGGCGCAGCTCCGCATCTTCATCGTTCCAGCGGGCCGCGATTGCGGCAAGCTCGCGACCCTCCAGCACCGACGACAGGTCATCCATCACCGATTTGATCAAGTCCTGCGATTTGGCGCTGGCGAGTTGCAGCGCTTCGCCGGGATTGCCATCGGCAAGCTGCAGGGCGAAGGCGGCGTCGGCTTGATCGACCCCCTGCCCGTGCATCCACTGCAAAGCCTGCGCCGTCGTCGGCGGCAGCAGCAGCACGCGCTGACAGCGACTGCGGATGGTTGCTGGCAGTCGTCCCGGATCATCGGCGACCAGGATCATCATCGCATCGGACTCCGGCTCTTCCAGCGTCTTCAGCAGGGCGTTGGCGGCGTTGTGGTTGAGCGCGTCGGCCGGATCGATGATCGCGACGCGCCAACCGCCGCGCGCACTGGTCTGGGCAAAACGCGCACACAATTCGCGGATCTGGTCGACGGTGATCTCGCTGCGCAATTTGCCGTCATCACGCAGGGCCAAACCGATCTTGAGGGAATCGGCATGACTGCCAGCAGTGCGCAATTGGCAGCCGCGACAGCGTCCACAGGCCATGCCGTCAGTGTGATTGGATTCGCAAAGCAGGCTTGCCTGCAATGCCTCGGCAAACACGCGCTTGCCCATGCCCGCTGGCGCAGCGAGCAGCAGGGCATGCGGCAGTTGCTGGTTCACGCGCCTGGCCTGGAGCTTTTGCCAGGGCTCCTGCAGCCAGGGTTGCAGACTCATGTCGCGGTCACCGTCGACAGCCAGATATCGAGCGCCTGCAAAACGCTGGCAGCGACTTCCTCGCGCGGCTTACTGGCATCGATAATACGGAATCGATCCGGCGACTGCGCAGCGCGCTGCAGATACGCGCTGCGCACGCGTTCGAAGAAGGATTCCTGTTCGCGCTCCATGCGATCACGCACACCGCGTGCGTCGGCGCGGGCGAGCCCGATCTGCACCGGCAGATCGAGCAAAAAAGTAAGATCCGGTTGCAGATCGCAGGCGGCCCATCGCTCGAGCCCGCGGATACGATCTTCCGGTTGGCCGCGGCCGCCACCCTGATAAGCAAAGCTGGCATCGGTGAATCGATCAGCGATCACCCAGGTACCCGCCTCAAGCAAGGGCAGCAGACGCTCGCGCACATGTTGCGCACGCGCCGCGAACACCAGCAGCAGTTCGGTTTCAGCGCATATCTGGTCCTGCCACTGTGGGCTCAGGGCCAGCGCACGAATCGCCTCGGCGAGCGGCGTGCCACCCGGCTCGCGGGTGCTTTCGAAGCGGATTGCACGTTCGCGTAGGCGCGCCTGCACGGCCTGGATGACCGTGCTCTTACCCGCCCCCTCACCGCCTTCGAAGCTGATCAGGCGGCCGGGCGCAGCGCTCATCGACCACCCCGCATCTGGTATTTCCTTACCGCCGCATTGTGCTCGTCGAGGGTCGCGGAAAATTTGGTGCTGCCGTCGCCGCGCGAAACAAAATACAGGGCGTCGCCCGCGGCCGGCCTTGCGACCGCCTCAAGCGCCGCGATGCCGGGCAACGCAATCGGTGTTGGTGGCAGACCGTAGCGCGTATAAGTATTGAAGGGCGTGTCGGTCTGCAGATGCAGCCTGGTGATATTGCCGTTGTAGGACGCGCCGATTCCGTAGATGACAGTCGGATCGGTTTGCAGTTTCATGCCTAGCTTGATGCGGCGCAGGAATACACCCGCGATATCCGGTCGATCGCCTGCCTGCCCGGTTTCCTTTTCGACGATCGAGGCCAGGATCAGCATCTCGTCCTGCGACTTCAGCGGGCTATCAGGCTGCTGCATGGCCCAGGCACCGGCCAGGGCCCGTTGCATCGAAACGTGCGCACGGCGCAGCACATCCAGATCGCTCTGGCCACGAACAAACGAGTAGGTCTCCGGCAGGAAGCGACCCTCGGCCGGCTGATCCGGCCGGCCCAGCCGAGCCATGATTTCGCTGTCGCTGAGCCCGGCAACGGTCTGTTTGAGCAGCGGCGCGCGGCTCAAGGCCAACCGCAGATCGGCGAAGCGCCAACCTTCGATGATGGTGAACTGGTGGTGGATCACCTTGCCCCTGGCCATGCGATCGAGCAGGGTCCGCGGCGTCATCCCGGGCGTCAATGCGTATTCGCCGGCACGCAGTCCATCCAGCACCTTCATCTCATGCGCAAGCACGCGCCAGTACAGCGCCGGCGCGTCGGAAACCTGCTCACGCTCGAGCTTGCGCACGATTTGCGCGAACGAGGTACCGAGCTTCACATCAAGCACGAGCTCGTGACCGGATGGCTGCATCGGCCCCTCGCTGAACTTGCGGAAATCCTGCCAGACCAGATAGCCGCCGACGCCGCCGACGATCAGGATAAACACCAACAATTTGCGCAGGAATGAAGCCATGCTTGCCCTATCCAGGAACCGGTAGACCGAGCGACGGATGCAGCGTCTGCATCAGTCCGAGCGCGGTCGGCGTTTCGGTGTAGCGATGATCACCAAGCCGACGCACGGGCACAATCCCACGCACGCAGTTGCTCAGAAACAGTTCATCGGCACGGTACAACGAATCCAGTGGAATGTCCGTGACCGTGACCGTGCCGGCCAGAGCTTCCAGTACCCGCGATCGCGCGACTCCGGCGACTCCGGACCGCGTCAGGCCCGGCGTGCGCACTTCATGTCCAAAGCGCGCGAAAATATTTGCCGAAGTTGCCGAAATTGCGTGGCCACGAGCATCGCTGAGCAAGGCATCGTGGAAAACCGGATCGTCGCACTCCGAACGCGCGAGGATCTGCTCTAGACGATTGCCATGTTTCAGGCCAGCGAGCGCAGGCTGATCGGAGAGCACCAGATCAGCGCAACGCAGATCAACGCCCCGCCGGTACACCCCCTCATCCAGCAAAGATGCCGCGTAGGCCAGGACCAGGCGACGCCCGCTACTATTGCGGCCGTCATAGCCGCGCGCGCCATCACCGCGACTGAGGATCACCTTGACCACGGCCGCGGACGGATACGCCGACGCTTGCTCGGCTTCATTGCGGACCAGGGACCAGTCAAATTCGGGCATGCGCAGGCCGCGACAGGCCTGTCGCAATCGGTCCATATGCGCGTCCAGCCAGCAGGCGCGTCCCGCATGCACGCGCAGCGTGGTGAAAACCGCATCGCCATAGTGCAGGGCGCGATCGGCAACGGGAACCAGCGCGCCAGCCGCGCCGTCGATCCATGCGGCCAGCATCAGCCGGCCTCCGGATCGAGGGCACGCAGCAGGCCGCGGGCCTTGGCGCGTGACTCCTCGAGCTCGCGCTCCGGAGTCGAGTCGGCGACGATGCCGCCGCCTGCGCGAAACTCGATCGCCGACCCGGCGATGGTGATACTGCGAATCAGGATGTTCAGATCCATGCTGCCGTCGACGCCGAGATAACCGAGCGCACCCGTGTAGAAACCGCGGCCCTCGCCTTCCAGCTCGGCAATGATCTGCATGCAGCGCACCTTGGGACAGCCGGTGATTGTACCGCCCGGAAACACTGCGCGAATGACATCGATCGGCGTGACCTCATCGCGCAGACGACCGCGGATATTGGACACGATGTGGTGCACGTGGGCATAGCTCTCCACCGTCATCAACTCGTCGACGACAACACTTCCGGGCGCACAGACTCGACCCAGGTCATTGCGTTCCAGATCGATCAGCATGATGTGCTCGGCACGCTCCTTGGCATTGTCGATCAACTCGCGGACACGGGCCAGGTCATCGTCGCCAGCGAAACGTGGTCGCGTGCCGGCAATCGGACGCGTCTGCACGCGCCTGCCGCGCACCTCGACCAGGCGCTCGGGTGAGCTGCTGGCAACACAATAATCGCGCCACTGCAGGATGCCTGCAAACGGCGCGGGATTGGCGCGACGCAGGGCCGCATAAAGCGCCGCGTTGGACATTGCCGGATCGCGCCGACCGCGCCAGACCCGCGACAGATTGACCTGAAATACATCGCCAGCACCGATGTACTCGATGATTTTGGCGATTCCGCTGCGATAACGCTCAGCTGGCTCCTCGCTGACCATCAGCCGGATCGGCGATGGTTCCAATGTTTCCGTAGCCGCGAGCACGTCGCCCAGCACGGTCTCAGCCCAGGCCTCGAAGCCGGATTCGACAACCAGATCGATGTGACCGGATCGATGATCACGCACGATTGCCATCGGCGTACGCAGGGCCAGGGCACTTGGCAGCCCAAGCTTGTGCGGCGGCATGTCCACGCTGAGCTCGATCTCCCTCGCCAGTTCGTAGCCCAGCAGCAGAACCCAACCACCGACAAAGGGAATATCTCCGGATGCGGCCTGCGGATTCGTTCTGGATTTTTCGAACCAGCGCTGCAGCGCGTCGAGAAAATTTCCCGGCGCCGCGGCAACGTCGCTCTCAAGTCCCGCTGCGGTACACGCAAGGTACTCACCATTGGCGACAAACAGCAGGTCGAAGCGCGCCTGTTTGCTGCCCTGCGCCACGCTCTCCAGCAGGCAGGGGAAGCGTTCGGGATGCGCAGCGTGCAGAGCGAGCAGATCCAGGTTTTCGGGGAGACGTCGAACGAGGGTCACGGAAATCCAGAATGTATGCGCATCGGTTCATAGCGTCGGCGCGCAGTCGAGGGCGCCCACGCGACAACGGTGCGCTGCGATCGTGGGGCGTGTCTTGCCCGGCCGCGGAGTGGCTCAAACGCGCGCACGCAAAAAGCCCTAGGCAGGCAGTGCCGCCTTGCGCAGCGCATTCGCCTCGAAATACGGCGGATGTGTCGGCCGCGACAGATAGCGTCCACGTCCGCGCTCCGCGCGTAGATCGCCATTCACCCAGGCCAGTTGGCCACGGCTGAACGTATGCGTCGCGAGACCCTTCACCGTCATGCCTTCAAACACATTGAAGTCCACGTTCTGGTGGTGGGTTTTCGCCGAGATTGTCCGCGACGACTCGGGATCCCAGACCACGATATCGGCATCGGCACCGACACGTAGAGATCCCTTGCGCGGATAAAGATTGAAAATCTGCGCTGCATTGGTCGAGGTCACGCGAACAAATTCGTTGGCGGTCAAGCGACCACGGCCAACGCCGTGATGCCAAAGCAGGGACATGCGGTCCTCGATGCCCGCGCAGCCGTTGGGGATGCGGGTGAAATCGTCCTTGCCGGCAGCCTTCTGCGGCGCGCAGAAGCAGCAGTGATCGGTTGCCGTGGTGTGCAGATGTCCCGCTTGCAGGCCTGCCCAGAGTGCTGCCTGGTGTTCCTTCGGTCGGAACGGCGGACTCATCACGTGCCCGGCCGCAAAAGTGAAATCGGGATTGCGGTAAACCGAATCATCGATCAGCAGATGCCCGGCCAGCACCTCGCCAAAGACGCGCTGCCCCTCGCCACGCGCACGCGCAATGGCTTCGAGCGACTGCTTCGCCGAATTGTGCACAATGTACAGCGGCGTGCCGAGCACCTCGGCAATGCGAATCGCACGATTGGCCGCCTCTCCTTCAACCGCGGGCGGACGCGATTGCGGATGTCCCTCGGGGCCAGTGACGCCCATCTCGTGCAGCTTCTTCTGCAGGCGAAACACCAGCTCGCCATTCTCCGCGTGCACGGTCGGCAAGGCGCCCAATTCAAGACAGCGCGTGAAGCTGTTCACCAGCACTTCGTCATCGCACATGATGGCGTTCTTGTAGGCCATGAAGTGCTTGAAACTGGATACGCCATGCTCGCGCGCCAGCACGCCCATGTCACGGGAAACGCTTTCATCCCACCAGGTGATCGCCACATGGAAGGCGTAGTCCGCAGCGGCCTTCTCGGCCCAGCCGCGCCAGGCGGAGAACGCCTCCATCAGCGATTGCTGTGGATTGGGAATCACGAAGTCGATGATGCTGGTTGTGCCGCCGGCGAGACCGGCTGCGGTGCCGGTAAAGAAATCATCACTGGCGACCGTGCCCATGAACGGCAATTCCATATGCGTATGGGGATCGATTCCACCCGGCATGACCAGTCGGTCACCGGCGTCGATCACCTGGGTGCCCGCCGGAATGTCGAGATCGGTACCGACGGCGACGATCACGTCGCCCTCGATCAAAACGTCGGCCCGAACCGAATATTCCGCATCCACCACGGTGCCGCCGCGAATCAGGGTTGCCATCTTTGCGCTCCACATCCCAGCCATTCCAGACTGGCACGTTAGAAGCACAGCGCGATGGCGTCAAAACATTTGCAGGAATCGCCCCTTGAATCGACTGCAGAGCGTGCTCAGGCCATGCGTACCCAGCGGATCAGGGTGGCGAGATTCGGCGGCTTGCCGTGCATCAGCAGACCGATACGGAACACCTTTCCGGCAAACCAGACCGCCGCCAGCATGCCGCCAATGCCGAGCACAATGGAAAGCGCAATCTGCCAAAACGGCGGCGGGGTACTCGAGGCAAGGCGCAGCATCATCACAAAGGGACTGATCGGGGGCACCAGACTGAGCACGGTCGCAAACATCGAATCCGGATCTTTACTGATCGGCAACCACAGCATGCTCGGCAGCACGGCGACGAGAATGACCGGGGTCAGCAGTGCCTGGGCCTCGCGCAGTTCATTGACCGCGGCACCGATCGCCGCCATCAAGGCGGCGAGCGTGGTGAACGCAATCACGAAGAAGATGAACAGATACACCAACAGCCAGGGATCGATCAGGCCCATGACCGAGAAACTGAACATCGCCAGCATCAGCAGACCGCCACAGACCAGCAGCATCAGGAGCCCCACCGCCATCTGGCCGAGGATCTTGCCGCCCATCAATTCGGTCGGCGAGACTGCCGCGAGCAAAACCTCGACCACGCGACTGGATTTCTCCTCGATCGTCGACGTCATCAGCTGTTGGCCGGCGGTCATCACCGCGATCATGATCAGGATCATAAAGGCCATCGGCAGCAATTTTCCGGCGATATCGCCATTGGACAGATCGCCGTCACGGGTCACGATCTGCGGGCGAACATAAGCCATGCGGGTAACCGCACGAATCTCGGCAGCGTCGAGTTGTCGAACGGCCAGACGGGCGTCAACGACCGCCGTCTTCATCGCCTCGCGGACATCGCCAACCAGTCGATCATCGAGCTTCTCGCGCACATAGAGCGCGTAGCCGCCGAGTTCGCTGCCGGGCTCGCTGCCTTGCACCGCATCCTGATCCAGCACGATGACAGCGAGCAGTGCGCCTGGCTCGGCCTTGCCCAGCAAAAGCCTTGTCTTGGCCGCTTCAAGTCCACCGTCGCCAGATACCTGGCTGAGCTCAAGCTCCGGAACTTCGCCCAGGAGCTGCTTCATCGATTGCGCGATCTGCGCCTCTGCTGTCGAACCCTTGGCGACTTGCTGCGTCGCCGCCGGCATGACGGCATTCAGTCGCTCGTCCATCGCCTGGCGCCGGCTGGCAAACGCTGCTGGCTCGAGTTGCTCGCGCAAGCGGCCAATCACCTCGCCGGTCGGATCAATCACTGCGATTTCGCCCTTGATCGGCGGCGACTTGAAATTCAGCAGCATCGGCATCAGGACGGCCATCACGCCGATCATCAGCGGCATCACCAACAGGCCAATCAGGAAACCCTTGGTCATCACCGTAGCGGCAAACTCGCGGCGCGCAATCTGCAGAATCTTTTTCATGCCACCAGCTCCTGCGTTGGCTGCTGCGAAACGATTTCGACGAAGACATCCTCCAGCGAGGGCCGGATCAGCTCAAGCCGGCTTGGCGCGACGCGCGCCGCAATCGCCTGCGCCGTTTCGTCGAGCCGGGCCCCGTCGGCGAGATCGATGCGATAGTCGCCATCATCGAGGTTCACCTGCCCCACCGAAGGCAGACCGGCGAGCGCCGCCATCACATCAACGGAGGGATCGAGGGCCTGCAGCCGAAATGCCCTCGGCGCATTGCGCTCGCGGATCGTGCTGAGTGGATCGTCGAGCACCTTGCGGCCGTCATGCAACATCACGATGTGATCGCAGAGCTGCTCGGCCTGGTGCATGACATGGGTGGAAAAAAGCACCGTCGTGCCGCGCTGGTGCTGATCCATGATCAGATCGCGGACGAGACGCATGTTGACCGGATCGAGTCCGCTGAACGGCTCGTCCAGAATCAACAGTTCGGGATCGTGGATCACCGCTGCAATGAACTGGATTTTCTGTTGCATGCCCTTGGACAGTTCCTCGCATTTCTTTTTGGCGACTTCCGGCAAACCTACACGCTCGAGCCAGTCCTGGGCGCGCGCCTTGACCTGGTCGCGCGCAATGCCCTTGAGAATGCCCATGTGGTGCAGAAAATCGCCGACTGCCATCTTGCGATAGACGCCGCGCTCCTCGGGCAGATAGCCGATACGGTCCTTCGCCTTCAACGCAGAATCCTCGCCGAGCACCTCGATCCTGCCGCGATCCGGGAACAGAATCGACAGGATCATGCGCAGACTGGTCGATTTGCCGGCACCATTGGGGCCGATCACACCGTAGAGCGCGCCGCGCGGCACGCGAAGTTCAAGGCCGCGAACGGCCTGCTTGCTGCCGAAGGATTTATGCAGATCGGAAAGTACGATGGCGTCAGTCATCATCCAATATCACCACAACGGGCCCGGCACGAGAACCCCGGTGCTGTCATCGAGCCCCGGTGACGACTGTCAGTCGACATGGAATCCAGCGGCAAAGCCAGTGCACGGGCGAATTCCATTGGTAGCGGCATCGGCTAACATGCTGGGGTCTTCGCGCGGGAACTACAGGCATGAGCCCGATCATCTCTATCCGAGGCATCAGCAAGACCTACGCATCGGGATTTCAAGCCCTCAAGTCGATCGACCTGGATATCAGACGCGGTGAGATCTTTGCCTTGCTCGGTCCCAATGGCGCCGGCAAGACCACCCTGATCAACATCATCTGCGGCATTGCCAATGCCAGCAGCGGCAGCGTGCTCGCCGACGGTCACGACACCGTGCGCGATTTCCGTGCTGCCCGCAGCATGATCGGACTGGTGCCGCAGGAGCTTGCCACCGACGCCTTCGAATGCGTATTGGCGACGCTGAAGTTCAGTCGCGGACTGTTCGGCAAACCGCCCAATCCCGCCCATCTTGAAAAGGTGCTGCGCGCTCTGTCGCTCTGGGACAGGCGCAACAGCAAGATCATGACCCTGTCGGGCGGCATGAAACGGCGTGTATTGATTGCCAAGGCCTTGTCGCATGAGCCGCAGATCTTGTTTCTCGACGAGCCGACCGCCGGCGTCGATGTCGAGTTGCGTCGCGACATGTGGCAAATGGTGCGTGAACTGCGCGCCAGCGGGGTCACGATCATTCTGACCACGCACTATATCGAAGAGGCCGAAGAAATGGCCGACCGCATCGGCGTCATCAGCAAGGGCGAGTTGATCCTGGTCGAGGACAAGGACGTGCTGATGCGCAAGCTCGGCAAGAAGCAGCTGACCCTGCAGTTGCAGACACCACTGGCTGCGATCCCGCCTTCACTCGCCGGGCTGCCCTTGGAATTGGCCGATGAAGGCAATGTCCTGATCTATACCTTCGATACGCAGGGCGAGCAGACCGGCATCGCGGCCCTGCTCCGCCAATTGTCCGACCAGGGGATCGACTTCAAGGATCTGCACTCGAGCGAGAGTTCGCTGGAGGAGATTTTCGTCAACCTGGTGCACGGTGGAAAAAAGGGAGCAGGCGCATGAACTGGCACGGCATTCGCGCCATCTACCGGTTCGAGATGGCGCGTACCTTCCGCACCATTACCCAGAGCATCGCCTCACCGGTGCTGTCCACGTCTTTGTACTTCGTCGTGTTTGGCGCCGCGATTGGTTCGCGGATGGGCGCCATCGATGGAATCAGCTATGGCGCCTTCATCATTCCGGGCCTGATCATGCTGTCCCTGCTCAACGAGAGCATCTCCAATGCCTCGTTTGGCATCTACATGCCGAAGTGGTCCGGCACAATTTACGAGCTACTGTCGGCACCGGTATCGGCGATGGAGACCGTAATCGGCTACGTCGGCGCCGCTGCGACCAAGTCGCTGATGCTGGGCGTGCTGATCCTGATCACCGCGCGCCTGTTCGTGCCCTACGAAGTCGTGCATCCGTTCTGGATGATCGGCTTCCTGCTGCTGACCGCGGTCACCTTCAGCCTGTTCGGTTTCATCATCGGACTCTGGGCCGATGACTGGCAGAAACTGCAGGTGATCCCGCTGATGATCGTGACCCCGATGACCTTTCTTGGCGGCGCCTTCTACTCGATCAACATGCTTCCGCCGCTGTGGCAGAAAATTACCTTGTTCAATCCGGTGGTTTACCTGATCAGCGGATTCCGCTGGAGTTTCTATGGCACCGCTGATGTCAGCATCATCGTCAGTATCAGCGCCATTGTCGGTTTCCTGATTGCCTGCCTCATCGCGGTCTGGTGGATTTTCCGTACCGGCTGGAAGCTCAAGACCTGATCAGCGGCCCTCATGCGGCGCAGCTATTGGCGTCAGGGAGTCCGTGTTCCCCTGCTACCAGTGCAGGTTTGAATGCGGACACCGGCGCTGCCAGCGTATCGAGCATCACCTCGGCCGCGCCACCGCGCAGGCAGTGGTCGCTTGCCATGCTCGATCCATAAGCGCCAGCCGGAAAGAATGCAATGAGCTCGCCTTCCTGGATCGGCGGCAGCATCAAGTCGCGCCCCCAGATATCACCGGACTCGTTGATGTTGCCGGCAATCGTATAGGCTTGGCTGGCTTCAGCACGCGGTTGCTGAAGTGCAAGAGCAGTCAGCGAGATGCCATACATCGAGGGATTCGGATTGATCGCAAAACCGGCGTTGACACCGAGCCAGGTCACACCGCGGCGCGCCTCGCTGGTATTGGCCTCGACCACCAGCATTCCCGAAGATGCCGATACGAAGGTGCCCGGCTCGCACCAGATCGTGGCCCCGAGCGGACCGAGAATCTCCGCAATCAACGTGGCCCAGGACGAGAGTTCAAGGGGCTGATCAGACTCGACATAGCGAGCGCCCAATCCCCCGCCGACATTGATGTATTTCAGCCCGGGGATTTGTCTGCCGATCTCGGCGAGGCGGGTAAACGCCTTGGCGACTTGAGGCACACTGTTCTGCGTCAAGCCCCAGCCGATATGCATGTGCACGGCATCCACCTGCAATCCGAGCGTCGCCACTGTGTCCAGTATCTGCTCCAACCCGTCGGGCTCAAAGCCGAACTTGGAATCACCATAGGCCATCTTTGGATTGTCGCCATAGCCGACGCGCACACCCGGATTGAAGCGTAGTCCAACCGGAGTACCCGTCGGCACCTGCGCGGCATAGCGGCGCAATCCGGACAGGGTATCCAAGGTGCAGTGAACGCCGCTTGCGGCCAGGAAGGCGAGCTCGGAGGTAGACAGCATGCCGGCATTGAACGAGATTTCCTCAGGCGCGAACCCAGCGGCGAGGGCGAGGTCAACCTCGCGCGGCGAACAGGTATCAATGCCGACATCGCCCAGATCGCGGATCGCCTGCAGGACACCGGGGTGACGATTGGATTTCATTGCGTAGTAGATGTGGTGCGGCATCTGCACCGCTGACAGGGCATCCCGCATTTTGCGCAGTTGACGCTGCACGGTGGCACGACTGTAGACATACAGTGGTGTTCCGTACTGTCGCGCGAGTTCAGTGAGTGAGTGTCCGTCAATCAGAATGTCGTGTTCGAGAATCGTGTGACTATCGTGTTGCCACCAGGGCTGAGTCATTGGGCGGGGAAGCCGGTTGGAGGAATGGGACGGACTGGCGCGGATCATCCTAGAGAGCTGGCCGGGTCCGCAATATGCGTTTGGGGCTGGCGGATGACACGTTCAGCCATCGGAATACCGTGCCATTTGTGCGCCAGTGCACGGTTTCACCAAATCGCGACAGAAAGGTGTCGAGTGGATCGAAGAACGCCGCTGGCGGCTGGCGCATGCTCGGCTTCCATTCCACGGGAATTCAAGCATGCGCGCAGCCCCGCTATCCACTACTGGCCCAAATCGCTCAGCCAAACGGCTAAGGGTCGTCGGCCTGCTTGGCCCTGCTCTAATGAGCCTGGTCGGCACCGCAGCACAGGCGCAATCCCTGTTCTCCGATGGCTTTGAAGGGGCACCTTTGCAGCCCGCGCCGGTAGTACGCGTTCTGCGCGATGACCGCGTCGCCACCATCGAAATGGATTACAACGCCGAGAACCCCTGGGGTCAATTCTGGGTCATGACCGGTTCGCCGGAGGATGACGCCGGATTCCTGGTGACCTGGTGGCCGCAGGGCGCGTCTGCGATTGAGAAGGCCAGGGCTATCGCCGGCAACGATGGTGGAGGCAGCTGCCTCAACCCCGATCACCTGACGGCTCCGCTGCCCTTTTCCGCGAAAAATGCAAGCACGCGCGCCAACCCGCCACCCGGCGCCCGCTGGCTGGTCACCGGCAACCGCCGCGTGCAGATTCAGCCGCTGGCCAATGACGCACCGTACGTGGTCCGGGTGGAACGCATCAGTGCGCGCGGCGCGATCACCAGCCAGCCAATGGAGCTCACCTTTAATGGCGGCGACGGCGCCCGCGTCGCCGGCTTGCGCAGCAGCCTGACTTACTTCGACGACTTCAATCTGCCGATGGGCCCTGCCGACGAAAAAATGTGGAACAACGCCAGCGTCACCTCGACCGATCCTCGATTCAATCTGTTTTTCATCAACGATCAGTATCACGCACACACGCTCAACGGCACCCGCGTCGAAAACACCGGTGACAAATCACAGACTGCCCAGAGATTCCGCAAGAAACTGCGGGTGGAAAACGGAGTGCGCCGCCGCATCGTGTTCGACATGGATGCGCCGCTCAGCCCGCGCTCGGTCTGGTACCTGGACCTGAATCCCATTCCGACCGAATTGACTGCACACGCGAGCTTCTTTGATGAAGAAGGCGCGCTCGGCTTACCGGCCGGAATCCTCCGGTTGCGCGCGGCGCACCAATCGCTGAGCGTCAGCCTGATCGACATGCAGGGTGCCGCGCATCAATTGGCCAGTGTCGATCTTGAGACGGTCGGCCGGCAGATGCTGTCGAACGTCAGGCGACAGTTCGACGTCCGCGTCGGCACGGACGGCGTGCAGGTTCTCGTCGATGGCCTGAGCGTGATCAACACCTCCTACACGCCCTACAGCTTTGCCGCCGGTGACTACGAACTGCTCTGGGTCGGCTTCGGCTACAACACCGCCAAAGACGCCAATCCCTACTATCTGGTGCATTGGGACAACTTCGGCTTCGACGGTCCATCGGTGGATGCCCGCGTCGTACACAACTATGTCACCCGAATCGAAGGCACGGATTACCAGAAGGCTTCGCGCGGCAACAATCAGTTCCCGACCTTCAATATCCAGATTCCCGACGACCTGCATCCGGTCAACTCCGCGGCCACGGCGGAAGTCTGGCTGGTGCTGACCTACCAGATGGGCGACTATTCCAGCCTAAGCATCCTGCCCAGCGACTTCGTCCGGATCAACGGCGGCAGCCAGTACTTCCTGCCGCAGCCACGCAACAACAGCGCTCCGCTGAACTCGAACCTGATGGCCTGGGGCATACCGCATACCGCGCGCATCAAGCTGGCCGATCTCACCCAGGCCAGCGCATCTCCGCTGATTGTTGGCAATAACACGCTGCAGTTCTTTGTCGAAAACAGTGGGCTACTGAACGTGCATGTCGAAGTGCACTATCCGCCTGGCAGTGCTCCGACCTATACGCCACCGTCGGCCATCCATCACTTCCCCTTGCATGCCGAGCTGCCGAGACTGGGTCCCCCCGCTCGATTCCAACGCATCGCGGCGACCGATATTGGCGACGACCACCACCTCAGTGCGGATCCGCTCGAACGAATCGAGGTGAGCGGAGTCACGCCCCTCAATATCGAGGTGGGAAACCGCAGCTGGGCCGGTTGGGCGCCCGAGTTGATGCATATGCCGGTGGTCAGTTCGGAAGTCTGGAGCGCGGGCGGCACTGCCGGCATCGCCACGATCGAAATATTCCTGCGCCCCGCGGCAACGACCAGCGGACTCGGCCAGCGGGTCGCGCTGCTTGAAACTGCGCAGGACGCTCCGGCGCCGCAGGGACGCTATCGATTCGACTTCGACAGCAGCGGGTTTGCCAATGGCGACTACGCGCTGTTCGTCCAGGCAAGTACACCCTCGGGACTGAAGAGCGTGCCGAGCTATGGCGACGAGACCTATCACTTCGATGCAGCCGAGCTGTCCGGAGCCTACTACCCGATCCAGATCAGGATATCCAACCCCTGACGATCGCCCGTCCGCGCGGCTCAGTGTTCGCTCATTCGATGCCTGCGGGGCCGGGCTGCAGCTCGGGCAGCGTAATGATGAAACTGGCACCCTCGCCCGGACGACCCTCGGCCCGCACTTGACCGCAGTGACGACCGATGATCCTCCGCACGATGGTCAGACCAATTCCCGTACCCTCGTATTCACCGGTACTGTGCAGCCGCTGGAACGGAGCGAAGATCCGCTCGACATGCTGCTTGCCAAAACCTATGCCATTGTCGTCGACCCGGATGATCCAATGAGGTTCCAGTCCTGCCTCGACAATCCGGCCCGCCGAAATCCTGACTTCCGGAGTCCGCCCGGGCGCGCAGAATTTCAAGGCGTTCGCGATCAGATTCTGGAACACCTGACGCAACTGGCTCGGATCACCCTCAAGGCTGGGCAAGAGACCGAGCACGACACTCCCCTGTGTGCTCTCGATCCGCGCCTCGAGATCTTCGATCACCTGGCCAACCAGCACGTTGAGGTCCACAGTCGCAAACTTTCCGCGGTGCCCGGTCAGATGTGAGTAGGAAAGCAGGTCATCGATCAGGGTTTGCATGCGTTCGGCCGCCCGCATACTGCGTTCAAGATAATCCCGTGCGGTTGCATCGATCGAGTCGCCGCAGCGGATCAACAACCGATCGGAGAACATGCGAATCTTGCGCAAGGGCTCCTGCAGATCGTGTGAGGCGACAAACGCAAAGTCGCGCAACTCTACGTGTCGCTCGCTGAGATCCTCGAGAGTCTGTTTCAAGATCGCCTCGGTGCGTCGACGTTCGCTGATGTCCTGCAGGGCAGCAATGCAATAGACAAGCAAACCATCGCGCCAGCGTACCCGGCCCTGAACCCGCAGCCAGATACTGCGACCCAGTGCGGTCAGCATCTGCAGCTCGACATCGAATTCATCGTTGCTGAGCGCGCACTCGGCGAATGCGTGCCAGAGCTCCGCCTTGCTGGCCGCGGTCAGGAAATCCGATCGATTGGAAAGGCTCGGTGTGTATCGGTCGGGATGGGTATCGAGCAGCCGGTAAAGTTCGGCTGTCCAGTGAACCAAGCCCTGGTCGACGTCCCATTCCCAACCGCCGACATGGCCAACCGACTGCGTCGCAGCCAGCAAGCCATTGGCCTGGCGGAGCTGACTCTCGGCCTGCTCACGGGCAAGAATCTCGGCGGACAGGCGTGCGGTGCGCTGCTGCACGACGAGCTCGAGCTCTTCATGCAGCATGGCACGGTCCATAGCAGCCGCTATCTGGTGCCCTACGCCCTGCAGCACATTGAGCGTCTGCTGATCGAACTGTCCGGCACCGTCCGCGACCAGATTCATCACACCAAGTTGGCGCTCGCCATTGCGCAGGGGAACACTGGCATGGCAGACGTTGTCTGAAGGGTTGCGCACAAGTCGAGCCAAGCGGGCACAACGCTGGATATTGACGGCGGCTTCGAGGCTGCCGTTTGCCAATTGATCGAGACAAAGACATTCCCCCGCCATGGCTCCTTCGGCGGACAGCACCTCCGGCAGATTGCGCGTATCAACCAAACGCACCTGACCATTGAGCCCGCGCAGGAAAATCCAGGCGGACTCGACACCGGGAAGCTCAAGGGCACGTTCGAGCGCCACCGCCGCTACTTCCTTCACGCCGACTGCGCGATTCAGCCCCTCGGAAAAACGGTACAGCCCCAGCAGCATCTGGGTCGACGTGTCGAGCGCGCCCTGCTTGAATTTGAGTTCCGAGTTGATGTGTATAGCTTGCTCATAGGTCGAAATCAGCAGATCGAGAATTTGCTGTCGATCGGCACTGATGAAGTGGCGTCGCCCGCCCAGATCAATCTCGACGCCAGCCGTCGACGTTTGCTGGCGACGGATTTCGCGCGTCATCAGCACCTGTTCGACCCGGGCCAGCAGATACTGCGCCTCGTAGGGCTTGCGGATGAAATTGTCGGCACCGCATTCGAGTCCGCGCACGACATCATCAGAGTCGGACAATGTAGTTACCAGAATCACCGGCACGTCGCGCAGGGCAGCATCCGTCTTGATGGCATTGCAGAGCGCATAACCATCCATCTCCGGCATGACAATTTCGCTGATGATCAGGGCCGGTTTGCGCGCACGCGCTGCCGTCAGCGCCAGCTGCCCATTGCCAGCGGTCGTGACGATGTAGTGCTTTTCCTCCAGGATGCAGCGCAGGAACTCTGCCTGGGTCGCGCCGTCCTCGGCGATCAGTATTTCAACATCGCGCGGGCTATTGGGTGTGGCGGTCGTCATCTTGGGTTCCCGGTATTCAATTCAGCAAGGAGCGCAGCAGGTCGGAAATCTCGTCAGGAGTGAGCACATGCATTGCCGCATTCGAAGCTAACGGAGCAGGCGTTGATGAGCAGTAACACGTTCACGGGGGAAGGTCCCATCCAAGGCGATGACATGCTGGTTGGCAGACGCCGCAAGCAAGCCTGCGGCCACAATCACGCCCATGTCCGAACTTGGTTCATGCGCGTGTCGATCCCCCGGGATCAACGACTTGAGCCTAGGCCCGTATCCGAGTCAACGTCAACCGCCTTGGTACACCCGCTCGGCCATGCACAAGGCACGCCTACGTATCCCGTCCATACAGGGATGCGCGCATGCAGACAGCAGACGATGGCTTCTGCGTACGTCCAGTTCCCGCATGGGGAGGAGCACAAGGCAGCTCAGGGCCCCACGCCGTCAGCGACATCACCTGGAACGCCCTCACTGCCCAAAAGCGAGGGAGCCGGCGTGGGTAGTTGCATGTGCGTTACCAGAGTCACACGGTAGGCCACGCGGCCAGCGTCGATCTCGCCACGCTGCTGATCAGGCTGACGGAATGCGATCACGGTTTGTGCCTCGAAACCTGCCTCCACTAGACGCGCCACCACTGCCTCGGCGCGCCCCTTGGCAAGACGCGCATTGCCGCCGCCTTCACTGCTGGCGAATCCGAACACGCGAACCGAACGCGCATTGCAACTGGCCAGTGTCCAATTGATCAGATCGATGGTCTCCGTCGCCGAAATACCGAGCACGGCACTTCCCGCCGCGAAGGAAATCTCCGGCAGACCCTGCACCGGCGGTGCGACCCGATTCGACCAATCCTTGAAGCGCGTGCGCAGCTCGGACTCGATCTCGCGGCAGGCAGCGAGGTCCATGGTCTGCGCACCAACAAACAGGACCATGCGGCGATTCTCGATATCGAGTTCGTGCGCCGATAGCGGAATCGGGAAATTTGCCAACAGCGTTTCAGCTGGGTGCGGCAGTGCCGGCCTGGGCACTCCGGCAGACGGCCATCACGAAAGGGTGAGGGAGCGCCACCTGTCACTCCCGCACTGCAACAAATCGTATCGCTAGGTAGTTCCACGTATGTGGGGGACACGCACAGCTATCTATCGTGGAGCCATCAGTTGGGCTGCCGTCCGGGCGGTCCATGGTGCATCCGGAGATTTGGCATGGTGGCGAAAATTCAACGCAGGCCTTCCAGGCAAGTCCTGAAGCGCGCGCGTTCCAATGCCGCGCGATGGCAGGGTGTCCTGCGCCGCAACATCCTCTTCACGGGTATCTTCCTGGCGTCAATCATCGATGCGGCAGCGGCCGATGCGGTGGACGAGCTGGGCGCCCTGACCGAACTGAGCATGGAACAGTTGCTGGATCTGCGCATCGACGATGTGTACGGCGCGTCGAAGTATCACCAGAAGGTCACGCGTGCACCGTCATCGGTAACGATTGTCACCGCGGAGCAAATAGCGAGTTTCGGCTATCGCAGCCTGGCGGACATTCTGCGCAGCGTCGGCGGCTACTACGTCTCCGATGACCGCAACTACTCCTATCTAGGTACGCGCGGCTTGTTGCGCCCGGGCGACTACAACTCGCGCACACTGGTGCTGATCGACGGCTACCGCATGAACGATGCAGTCTACGACGGCGGCTACATCGCGCGCGAGGCCATGGTCGATGTCGATCTCATCGAGCGTGTGGAAATCATCCGCGGTCCCAGTTCGTCGATTTACGGAAGCAGCGCGTTCTTCGGCGTGGTCAATGTAATCACCCGGCGCGACAGCACACTGAACGGTACCGAGGCCTCGCTGGAGGCCGGTAGCTTCCACACCCAGCAACAAGCTCTGCGTTACGGCAAAGTGTTCGACAATGGCGTCGGACTGACCCTGTCGGCGTCGAATTACGCCAGCGCCGGTCAAAGCCGGCTGTACTACCCGGAATTCGATCAACGCATCAGCGACGAGCCGAGGGCCGGCAACGATGGCTATGCCGAGGATTCCGACGACGAGCACGTGCAGAATCTCTACGCCAACGTGCGCGCCGGAAATTGGACAATCTCCGGCTTCTCCTCGTCGCGCGACAAACTCGTGCCGACGGCATCGTACGGAGCACCGTTCAATCAGCGCGGCGAAAATACCGAGGATCGGCGCGTTGCGCTGAACATCCAGTACGATCGCACACTCGGCGCGAACCTGGATCTTTCAGCACGCGTGTTCTATGACGAATTCTCCTATCACGGCGATTATCCATTCGACTTCGCGGCGCCCGGGGAACCGGCCGACGTAGCGATCGGCAGAGACGTCGCGCACAGCGAATCGGTGGGTACAGATATCCAGTTGAAACGCCGCTTCCTGGACCGGCACACGGTGCTGGTCGGCGCGGAATACCGCAATAACATCACCCAGGATCAGCTGTTTTCATACCTAGACAGACCCAGCGAGACGGACACCGATGAGCGGCACACCAGTGAAACGCTGGGGCTGTATGCGCAGGCAGAGGTCACAATGACCGAAAAGCTGCTGCTGAATGCCGGTGTGCGCTATGACGACTACATTGGCAGCTTCGGCAGCACGGTCAACCCGCGCTTCGGCCTGATCTTCAATCCGTCGTCGCAGACCACGATCAAATTGCTGTACGGCGAGGCATTCCGTGCGCCGAGTGCCTACGAGCGCTTCTATTCGTCGACGCAGAGCCAACGCGAACCGTTGCAGCCGGAAACAATCGAAACCTACGAACTGGTCGCCGAGCACTATTTCGACCAGCGGTATCGTTTGCAGTTGTCAACCTATCGCTACCAAGCAATGGATCTGATCACCCAAGCCGGCGACGAGCACGGAAACATTTTCTTCGCCAATCACGATCGCGCCAAGGCACAGGGAATCGAACTGGAGGCCGACGGAAAATATGACAACGGTGTCGAGCTGCGCATCAGCCTTGCGCAGCAGAAGACCCAAGACGCGCAGAGCGGACAGGAACTGAGCAGCTCTCCACGGCAACTGGCCAAGCTCAATCTGCTGCTGCCGGTTTACCGGGACAAGCTCACCGCCGCGCTGGAGCTCCAGTACCAGGGATCGGTGCGGACGATCACCGGCGCAGGCGTGGATGGCTTCGTAATCGGCAATCTGAATATTGTCAGGCAGAACGTGATTCCGGGCCTGGATTTGTCCCTCGGCATCCAAAATATCTTCGATCAAGCCTATGCCTACCCCGGCGCCGAGGAGCACCTGCAAGACGCCATCCCCCAGGACGGCCGCAGTTTCCGCATCAAAGCCATCTACCGGTTCTGAGCCATGAGCATCCGTGCCCCTGGACGTTCAGCAGAAGGCAAGCTGGCAATTCTGCGCCATGCATGCCATCGCAATCTGCTTTGCATTCTGCTGATGATGATCAGCGGCGCCAGTTTCGGCGAGAGCGGGACCGACAGCCGCGAGTACCAGATCAAGGCGGCATTTCTTTACAACTTCATGCGCTTCACCGAGTGGCCCGCCGGAAGCTTTGCCGAGGCAACCAGTCCGATCCGCGTCGGCACGTACTGCACCGGTCCGTTCAGCGGGATGCTGGAGCGGCTCGTCGCGAACCGCGCGGTGAACGGCCGCAAGATCGTCGTCACCCAACTCGCGGCGGCGGAATCGGCAAAGTCCATGCACGCGGTGTTCATATGCGCCAATGGCAATGCAATTCTGGCCGGTATCGAGGATGCAGTGAAGGCCAGCCCGGTGCTGACCGTTTCCGAATCCGATCGCTCCGTGCCCGGCAATGCCTGCATCCACTTCCTGGTCGAAGCAGGAAGAGTACGTTTCGAAATCAACATGACCGCGTGCGATCGTGCTGGACTGAGAGTCAGCGCGCAGCTGCAGAAGCTCGCCAAAGCCGTGCACAGAACGCGATGACGGGCGACGGGTCATGAGCCGATACCTTCGCAGCCTTTCGATAGGACAGAAGCTGACTCTGATCGTCATGCTGACCAGCGGCGTGGCGATGCTCCTGACCTCGGTCTGCGTCATCGCCTACGAGCGTTTCTCGTTCCGCACGTCGCTGGTCAACGATCTGATGACGACGGCACAAATCATGGGCGACAACACGTCTGCGGCACTAACCTTCGGCGATCCGACCTCGGCCGAGGAGACGCTCAGTTCGCTGGCCGCCAAGCCGCGGATCATCGCCGCGGCGGTCTACGACAAGGACAACAAACTCTTCGGTACCTATCGCCAGAACGGCAACGCCGACGCGCGGCAACTCTCGCTGCCTGCCGTAGAGCCAGACACGCAACGCTTCGGCGCGAACACACTGGAAGTGTTCCACAGCATCGACCTCGCCGGCGAGAAAGCCGGCACCATCTACATGCATTCGACGCTGGACGAAATGCGCGAGCGGCTGTGGCGTTATGCGCTGATCATGTTCTGGGTGATACTGATCGCCACCGTCATTGCGTTCCTGCTGGCGACGCGGCTGAAGCACGTCATCGCCGATCCGATTCTGCAGCTGGCAGCGGTCGTCGGTCTGGTGTCCAGAAGCGAAAACTACTCGGTCCGCGCGGTCGGAGCCGGCGACGACGAAGTGGGCCGGCTGATCACTGGCTTCAACGAGATGCTGAACCAGATCCAGACACGCGACGCGGCGCTCGCGGATGCGCGCGAGAGCCTGGAAGGGCGCGTCATCGAACGCACCTCCGAGCTGCGCTTGGAGATCGCGGAGCGCGAGCAAGCGGAATCGGCACTGCGCAGCAGCGAGCAACGTTTTTCCAGCGCTTTCGAGTGCGCGTCGATCGGGATGGCACTGGTTTCGCTGGAAGGACGCTTCATGAAGGTCAATCGAGCACTCGGACTGTTGCTCGGCTTCAGCCAGTCGGAGCTGTTGAGCAAGACCTTTCAAGACATCACACATCCCGACGACCTGCAGACGGATTTGGACAATGCCAGCAAGTTGCTTTCGGGGGAAATCACGTCCTATGGGATGGAGAAGCGCTATCTGCACGAGCAGGGCCATGACATCTGGGTAACGCTCGGCGTGTCGCTGGTACGCGATGCAGCTGGACAGCCCTTGCACTTCATTTCTCAAGTGCAGGACATCAGCAAGCGCAAGACCGCGGAAGAAGACCTTGCGCAGACCCACAAGCAACTGCTGGAGGCCTCGCGCCTGAGCGGCATGGCCGAAGTGGCGACCAACGTGCTGCACAACGTCGGCAACGTGCTCAACAGCGTCAACGTCTCGGCCACCGTGGCCGCCGAGTGCGTTCTGAATTCACGCATGCCCAATCTGGTCAGAGTGGCCACGTTACTGCGCGAACACCAAGACAGTCTGGGCACCTACCTGTCCACGGAGCAGGGACGGCATATACCTACGTACCTCGAGCAACTGGCTCGGGAAGGCAAGGAGCAACAGCACGCAGCCATCCAGGAGCTCGAACTGCTGCGCACCAATATCGACCACATCAAGAAAATCGTGGTGATGCAGCAGAGCTATGCGAAGGTCTCCGGATTGACGGAGCTGGTCAATGTCCACGATCTGGTCGAAGACAGCATACGCATCAATGAGGACGATCTGAGCAAGCACCGCATACAGGTGATCCGCCAATTCGATACCGTAGCTGCGGCACTCAGCGTCGAGAAACACAAGGCGCTGCAGATCCTGGTCAACCTGATCCGCAACGCCATGCAGGCCTGCGACGATCTGCCCGCGGACCGCCGCTGCATCACCCTCAGTGTCGCCCAGGTCGAGGATCGCATCCACATATCCGTCAGCGACAATGGAACCGGCATCGCGACGGAAAACATCACGCGCATATTTGCCCACGGCTTTACCACGCGCAAGGAAGGCCATGGCTTCGGACTGCACAGCGGCGCGCTCGCCGCGGCAGATCTGGGCGGAAGTCTGCGCGCCCACAGCGAGGGCCCGCACCAGGGCGCGACGTTCACGCTCGAACTACCGTTACGATCATTGTGAGCCAATTATGAAGAGTCCCCCTGTTCTTGCCGCATCGCGCATTCTGGTGATTGACGACAACGAGGCAATTCACCAGGATTTCCAGAAGATCCTCGGCGGTGGACGCGGGCGTTCCGTCGCTTCCGCTGCCGAGATCGCATTATTCGGCGATGTCGCGTCCGACGAAGTGTCGAACTTCCAGATCGATTACGCTGCGCAGGGACAGCAAGGGCTGGCACGCGTGCAGGCAGCAAGGGAAGAGCACAACCCCTACGCACTCGCCTTCATCGACATCCGCATGCCGCCGGGTTGGGACGGTGTCGAAACCACGCAGCGGATCTGGAAAGTCGATCCGGATATTCAAATCGTGATCTGTACAGCCTTTTCCGACTACTCGTGGGGCGAAATGATCGCCAGGCTGGGTTGCTCCGATCGCCTGGTGATCCTAAAGAAGCCGTTCGACAATATCGAAGTCGTGCAGCTGGCAACTGCGCTATCGGAGAAATGGCGCCTGGCGCGACAAGCGACCGCACTGCTGGAACACCTGGAATGCAAGGTATCGGAACGGACGCAAGAACTGGTGCGCTCCGGCGAGCGGCTTCGAGCGTCCGAAGCCCAGTACCGACTGTTGTTCGACAGCAATCCGCATCCGATGTGGGTCTACGATCTGGAGACGCTGCGCTTCCTGGCCGTGAATGGTGCCGCGGTCCGGCACTACGGCTATTCGGAGCAACAGTTTCTCGCGATGTCGACGAGCGATATTGAACAAGAGGCTGATGCACAAGCACTCGAAGCGCGCATAGGCCTACTGCCAGAAATGCACCAAACGCTCGGCGTTAGACAGCACCGTAAGCAGGATGGGTCGCTCGTCCACGCAGAAGTTTCCGCCGAAGACATTTCCTTCGACGCGCGGTCGGCGCGCCTGGTGATGGCGCACGATGTGACCGATCGCATTGAGCAGGAGCACAAGATCGGGCGCCTATCACGGATTCGCGCGGTCATCGGAGGCATCAGCTCGGCAATGCTGAGGCGTAGCGGCAGCGCTGAACTGCTGCATGAAGCCTGCCATGTGGCGGTCACCGACGGCGTTTTTCCCCTGGCATGGGTCGCCGCTTTGAACGAATGCACGCGGACCTGGGAAATCGTCGCAGCGCAGGGCGCGGATGCACCGTCGCTCGAGAATGCCAAACTTGGACTAGGTCGGTTTCTGGAAAAGCAGGACGGTCCGGCGTTCCGCGAGCTCATTGCGCAGGGTCCACTGGTCTTCAATGATCTGTCCAAATCTCCGGCCTGGCCCGCGATCAGCGCAGATGCATCGCTGGCCGCATACGCGTCGGCTGGTGCGTTTCCGTTGATCGTGGAAGGCCGGATCGTGTCGATGCTGGTGCTGATGACCTGCGAGTGCGATTTTTTCGATGCCGAGGAAGTCGCATTACTGCAGTGGCTGGCTGCCGACCTGTCGTTCGCACTGGAACACATTGCAAAATCCCAGCAGCTCGATTACCTCGCCTATTACGACGCATTGACCGGCCTGCCGAACGCGCGGCTGTTCCGCGATCGTCTCGATCAGATGATCAACTTGGCGCAACTGGACAACAGCGAGGTCTGCCTGGTCACTATCGATCTGGAGCGTTTTACCCAGATCAACGACAGCCTGGGACGAAATGCCGGTGACGAGCTGTTGCGCGAAGTCGGCGCAAGATTGGGGGTATGCCTTGCCGAGCCGTACGTGCTCGGCCGCATCGGCGCCGACACCTTTGTCGCAGCCAGTACCAGCGATCCGGAGATGATCGCCACCAAGTTGCGCGAACGCATGGACAACGCGTTCAAAGCACCTTTCATCGTCGATGGTCGCGAAGTGCGCCTGTTGGCGCAGGCCGGAATCGCACTGTTTCCCGCCGACGGCCATGACGGCAACACAGTATTCAAGAATGCCGAAGCCGCGCTGAAATTCGCCAAGGCCGGAGGTGAACGCTTCGCCTACCACTCGAGCGAAATGGCGCTGCGCAGCGCCCAGCGCCACAGCATCGAGGAAGAGCTGCGTGCCGCCATCGAGGCGCGGCAGTTCGTGCTGCACTATCAGCCCCGTGTCGACATGATCAGCGGCGAACTGATCGGCGGCGAAGCCTTGATCCGCTGGCAACATCCGGACCGCGGTTTGCTGGCACCGGCCGAATTCATTTCGCTTGCCGAAGAAACCGGCCTGATCGTGCCAATCGGTGCATGGGTATTGGATGCCGTGTGCGCTCAGCAAGCTGCGTGGATAGCCGCAGGTCTGCACATCGTACCGATGGCAGTGAATCTGTCGTCGGTGCAACTGGGTACCGACGAATTTCTGCAGACCGTTCGGGACGCACTGGCCAGACATCGACTCGATGCCAGGCATCTTGGCATCGACTTGACCGAAAGCTCGGTAATGAACGATCCGGGTTCCGCCGCAAAGGCATTGCAGGAGCTGCGCAAACTTGGCGTCGGGCTGTCGATGGACGACTTCGGCACGGGCTATTCATCGTTGGCGAATCTGAAGCGATTCCCGTTTGACTCGGTCAAGCTCGACCTCAGCTTCGTCACCGACATCACCCGCAACCCCGAGGACGCCGCGATCGCTTCCGCCATCATCGCGATGGCGCACCGCCTCGGCTTGAAGGTTGTCGCCGAGTGCGTGGAAACCCAGGGCCAGTTCAACTATCTGCGCACCCAAGGATGCGATGAGTTGCAGGGGCATTTCTTCAGTCCTGCGGTCGGCGGAGAGGTATTCGAGTCGTTTCTTCGCGACGGCAAGCGCATGGCACTGCCGATGCGGGGTCCGACCGACGAGCGCACGCTGCTGTTGGTCGATGACGAGGCGGGTATCCGGTCGGCGTTGACGCGCCTGGTGCGACCCGATGGCTATCGCATACTCTCCGCGGCAAGCGGTCCGGAAGCCTTGGAGTTGCTCGCGCTGCATTCGGTGCAAGTGATCATCTCCGATCAACGCATGCCGGAAATGTCAGGCTCCGAGTTCCTGAGCATAGTCAAGCACCTCTACCCGGACACGGTACGCATCATGCTGTCGGGCTATACCGATTTGAAGGTGGTAACCGAGTCGGTCAACCAGGGGGCAGTGTTCAAGTTTGTGACCAAGCCTTGGGACGACGACCTTCTACGTGAACAAGTACGCGACGCCTTCCGTCGCTGTCGTCCCGCCCAGCTAAGTGCTGCAGGAGTGGACTGAGCAGCAATGCTTGCGCCCCGATGCCAACGAAGGATTGCTCGGCCGAGGATCAGAGTCGACGAGATTCAGCTTTGGCCATCGGCATTTTCGGAGCGATTGCCATGCCCCTCGGGCAGATCGGTCGCTGGCAACGGTGCATCCTCCTTGGCCAGACGAACCGCCTCCTCCAGCGCATCATTGGCCGATGGCGCCGTTGATCCCGTCGCAGACGACGGTGCTTGCTCGGGCTGGCCTTGTTCGCCACGCACGAAGCGCTGCGCGGCACTTGCTTCCAGCCCAAACAGCGAGCGCACATGCAGGTCGCGCTGCGGAAACGGAATCTCGATGCCGGCCGCACGCAGGGCATCGTCGATCGCCCAGCAATAGGCAGCGTGAACCGTCGCCGGGCGCTTGACCGCCTCCGGCAACAACCATACGACAAGTTCGAAGTCCAGGCTGGACTCGCCAAATCCGGTCAACCAGACTTGCGGCCGATGGCGCTCGCCATCGCGGGTAAACGGGACCGTATGCGCCGCCCGTAACACCGCTTCGCGGACACGGCCCTTGTCGGCCGCATAGCTGACGCCAAATTTCACCCGAACCCGACGCGAGAGATCGTCCAGGGTCCAGTTGACCACGCGACCATTGACGAACTCACTGTTCGGCACCAGCACGTCGATGTTGTCATTGGTGGTAATCCGGGTAGCGCGGATATTGATTTCACGCACTTCGCCGGTGACGCCAGACTCCAGCTCGACGAAATCACCCACTTTGAGGTGGCGCTCGAACAAGATGATCAAGCCGGAGACGAAGTTACTGATAATGGCCTGCATGCCAAAACCGAGGCCGATACCGAGCGCCGAGACAAACAACGTCAGCTTCGACAGATCGATGCCCATGCTGCCGAGCGCGATCACCAGGCCGGTGCCGAGCAACACATAGTGCAGCACCCGACCGACGGTATAGAACGCCGGTCGCATCGAGGGATCGCGACTGCGCTCGATCCGGCTGAGACCCCGGCGGGCCAACCAGGACAACACAAATGCGGCGACCAGAATCGTCAGCAGTTTGAGTATGCCGAGCGGAGTGACTACCGCCTCGCCGACGCTCAACAGCTCGGCGTCACCAATGTCGGAGACGAATTTCAGGCTGTCTGCCAGATCAGTACTCATCACAAGGGCCCGCCATCTTGCCGCCATTGCGCAGTGTTATGCGCCAAATCGCATCCGTGTGCAACGGCTTGCCGACGACTCATGGCGAAGTACTGGCGAAGGGGAAAAACATCGGGATGGTGAAACTCGCGACGATCCAGAACACGATATTCAACGGCAGGCCGATCTTCACGAAATCCATGAAACGGTAGTTGCCGGCGCCGTAGACCATCGTATTGGTCTGGTACCCGACGGGTGTGGCGAAACTGCTCGACGCTGCGAACGTGATCGCGATCAGGAATGGTTTGGGATCGACGCCGAAGTGGGTGCCGAGCGCCAGCGCCACCGGCACCAGCAGCACCGCGGCTGCATTATTGCTGAGAAATTCGGTGAGGATCGACGTGGTCAAGTAGAGCAGGCTGAGCACGAGGATCGGTGAGGATGCACCACTGATATCCAGGAAGCCCTTGACGGCCGCTGCCGCCAGCCCGGTTTGTTCGATTGCGATGCCCAGTGGCAGCATGCCGGCGATCAGGAACAGCACGCGCCACTGCACCGATTCCAGTGCCGCCGTGCTGCTCAGCGTGCGGGTCAGCACCAGGGCGATGCAGCCAATCAGGGCAGCCAGATAAATCGGCAGCCAACCAAATGCGGCACAGGCGACGACCGCCGCCGCGACCGTGAGCGGCCAGGTGACGCCCCTGATCTTCACATCCTCGTGGTGCTCTTCGCGCAGCACAACAAAGTCGTGGAATTCCTGCAGCGCCTTCGCGCCTGAGCCGGTACTCATCAACAGGGCGACGTCGCCGACCTGAAAGCGCACCTCGCTGAGCTTGCGCACGATCGGACTGCCATGTCGTCGCACCGCCAGCAAGACGGCGCTGTAGCGCTCGGCAAGGCCCAGTTCAATCGGCGAATGTCCGATCACCGTCGACTGCGCCGGCACCATGACCTGCAGAATGCGGCGCTGCTTGTCGTCGGCGAGTACCTTGCCGAGCTTCTGCTCCGGGGCAAGCCGCAGACCACTATTGGGATCGAGTGCGGTCATGTCGCGTACCGCACCGGATACCCGGATTACGTCACCCATCTGCAGAGTCACCTGGTCGGGACGCCAGACGCGGCGATCGGAGCGGATCAGATCCATCGGCGTCAACCCGAGACGACTGGTCAGGTTCAACGAATCCACCGACTTGCCGACAATGGATTCGCCGACCACGGTAAGTTCGGTGACGAAGTCATCGAGTTCGAACAGTTCGTCGTCTTCGGCATCCGCACGCTCGGGCAACAACCAACTACTGAACACCAACAAATAAACACTGCCGGTGACCACCATGATCCCGCCGAGTGCAGCGAACTCGAACATGGTGAATCCCGGCAGGCCAGCCTTCAGCGCCAGCGAGTGCACGAGCAGATTCGTCGAACTTCCGATCAGCGTGCAGACACCGCCAAATTGCGAGCTGAATGACAGCGGGATCAGGAATCGCTGCGGACTCCAGCCCCGCTCGCGGGTGATCCGGATCACCGTTGGCACCAGCACCGCGACCACGGCTGTGTTGTTGACAAAGGCGGAGAGGGTTGCGGTGATGGGCATAAGCAGGGCACGAAAGACATTGCGTGACTGCGCGTACTGGGCAAACCGTTCGGCGAAATAGCGAAGCGCCCCGCTTGATTCGAGGGCCGCGCTGAGCACGAACATGGCACCGACCGCGATCACGGCCTCACTGGCAAATCCGGACAGGGCCATGCCGGTATCGACCACGCCCGTGGCCGCCAGTATGCAGAGCACGCTCAGCGCAACGACCTCACTTGGCACGCGCTCGCTGACAAAGGCAATCAGCGCGGCCACGGCGGTGAGCAGAACAATCCATTGATCCAGGGTCATGGCAGCGTGCGCGATCGGTTCATGATGGGACGTTCAGGATGCGCCGGGCTTCAGCGAAAGGCGGGCCATGCGCTGCGCGGCGGCCGCGGGCAGTTTTGCCTGCAGCCATGGTGGCGGGGGCAACGCGGACACTACGTCAAGGCTGCGGTGAAGTCCATTGATCGTGGAGGCGATCAGCGCCGCCGGATCGCTGATTGTGCCCCAGTGCTGCCTCGTCGACCCGAGCGGCCCGGCAGCTTCAATCGCGCGACCAGATGACCATCGCCACCGACCTCTGATAGTTTGGCGCTTCAGAACGCCGCACACTGGCGACCCCAACCATTGCACACGGAGCGAAAACATGGCCGGCGGCAGCCTACTCACCCTACTGGACGACATCGCCACCATCCTTGACGACGTGGCAGTGATGAGCAAGGTGGCAGTCAAGAAGACTGCCGGTGTGCTCGGCGACGATCTTGCGCTCAATGCCGAGCAGGTGACCGGCGTCAAGCCTGATCGCGAGTTGCCCGTGGTCTGGGCCGTGGCATTGGGCTCGCTGAAGAACAAGGCCATCCTGGTGCCCTCGGCGCTGGCGATCAGTGCGCTGGCACCCTGGGCAGTGATCCCACTGCTAATGATCGGCGGTGCCTATCTATGTTACGAAGGCTTCGAAAAGCTGGTGCACAAATTCATGCACGCCAGCGACGAGGCGGCAGCCGAACAGGCACACCATGCCCAGCAACTGGAGGCGCTTGCCAATCCGGCGATCGATCTGGTCGCATTGGAGAAGGACAAGATCCGCGGCGCGATTCGCACCGACTTCATCCTCTCCGCCGAAATCCTGGTGATCACGCTCGGCACCGTCGCCACGGCACCTTTTGCCAAACAGGTTGCGGTGATGATCGCCATCGCGATCATCATGACCGTCGGGGTCTACGGCCTGGTCGCTGCAATTGTCAAGCTGGATGACCTCGGTCTTTTTCTGAGTCGACTCGGCGGCGAGAGCGGCCTGCGTCGCAGCCAACGCGCGTTCGGGCGCTGGATTCTGCGCGCGGCGCCTTATCTGATGAAGGGACTCTCGATTGCCGGGACCGCGGCCATGTTCCTGGTGGGTGGCGGAATTCTGGTCCACGGCATTCCACCGCTTCACCACGCCATCGAACACACGATGGCGGCAGCGGCGAATGTGCCAGGTGCCGGCGGTGTGCTGCACGCGCTCGCTCTGGCGCTCGCCAATGGTCTGGTCGGCATGCTTGCCGGCGCAGCGGTTTTGGGCGCGACCCTGCTGGGCGGCAAACTGTATCGCGCGCGCGCGCCGAAGGCGTGAGGTCGTACTCAGACGGCCGCAGTCAGCACAATTTCGATTTTCCATTGCGGACGTGCCAATGCAGCCTGCACCGTAGCGCGTGGTGGCGTCTGCCCGGCGACGACCCAGGATTCCCAGACCACATTCATCGCGGAGAAATCAGCCAGATCAGCAAGAAATATCTCGGCACGAAGTATCTTTGACTTGTCGCTACCGGCGCGCTCCAGCAGTGCGTCGATGGCTGCGAGCACCTGCACGGTCTGCCCGGAAATATCCGCAGTCGCGTCATCGGCAACCTGACCGGCGAGATAGATCGTCCCATTGTGGACTGCCATCTCGGACATGCGGGGCCCGACATCGAATCGCTGAATCATCTTTCGTCTCTCCTGAAATTTCTGAGCGTGCACTGCTTGTACCCATCCGTTCAACCGGCACCGGCGCCGCGCACCTGATAGACAATAACGGCAAGATACGCCAACAGCAGAAACACCCCCTCGCCGCGCGTCACCTTCATGTTCCGCCGCATCAGCGGAACCAGGGCAAGGGTAAAAAAGATCATCACCGGCAGTTCGACCTGGATCAATGACTCGTTGACCGGCAAGGGCATCAAGCTCGCGCTGGCGCCGACGATGAACAGGATATTGAACAGATTGGAGCCGACCACATTGCCAACGGCGATATCGCCCTTGCCACGCAGGCCGGCGACCACCGACGACGCCAACTCGGGTAGCGAGGTACCAATGGCCACCACGGTCAGGCCGATCACCAGTTCGCTGATGCCGAAGCTGCGGGCAATATCGACGGCGGCATCGACCGCGATCACTCCGCCCAGCACCAGACCGATCAGACCAAGCAGCAGAAATATGCCGGTCTTCGTCCCACTATGCACCGGCTTGGCGACCTCGGCGAACTCTTCCCTGACCTCGATCGGCTCTGCCTTGCTGGCGCGCAACACCACGAACAGCACGCCGATCTGGCCGAGCAGCAACAAGGCGCCCTCGAGTCGACCGAGCATACCGTCGAGTGCCATCAGCCAGAGCAGCACACTGGCGGCAATCAGGATCGGCACTTCAACGCGCAGCATGCGCACGTGCACCAGCAACGGAGCGACCAGGGCAGAACCGCCAAGGATCAGCCCGATATTGGCGATATTGCTGCCGACTACGTTGCCCATGGCGATGTCGGGATGGCCGCCGTAGACCGCGGACAAGTTGACCGCGAGCTCGGGCGCTGAAGTTCCGAATCCGACGATCACCAGACCAATCACAAACGGTGATAGGCCCAGTCGTTCGCCCAGACCAGAAGCGCCACGAATGAAGACGTCCGCGCCCACAGTAAGAATCACCAGTCCCACGACAAACAGAATGGATTGCAGAAGCATCGCGATCTCAGGGCAGATGGGAGGGATTGTTGGGACGGCCGCTGCCCACGCTCGCCGGCAACGCGCTCGGCAAGGCCGGAAACGACCAACGCAAAACGTAGTACAACACGGCCGTGGACAGGCCCATCCAGATCAGCACCCAGATGCTGGCGGGTACCAGGGTCAACTGCGCCATGGTATGCGCGTCGGTATGGGTTGCCGAGTCGGTCGATAGCGACAGCACGGTAAACAGGCTGTTGTAGCCATCCAGAATCAGTTGCAGACCGAGTGTCATCAACAGCAGATCGCGCCACGACGACGACAGCCTGACTCCGGCGAGCAGCAGCAGCGCCGAAAGCCCCAGCCCGCTGGCCACGCCAAAGAAATTGCGCACGAACAGCACGCACATGATCGCCAGTAGTGCCCCGAGCGCGATCAGCAGAACACGCGACGACAATAGCCGCTGATAGAGCAGGATCAGCACACCGCCGGCGATCGCGCTGCCGATGTAGCCGGCACTGGAGACAATTACGCGGACGCCACCCGCTGACCATGCAACACCGGACAGATCGGTCTCCACGGCGAACCGATGGAACTGGCCGCCGGTAAGTATCGCCGCCATGCCATGGCTGAGTTCATGCACGAAGGTGCCGAACAGTCGAAACGGGTAGACCAGCAGATTCAGCCAGGGCACCTGCCAGATCACGATGATCAGAATGCCGAGCACGAGGGTGCCGCCCCAATGGCGAAGCCAGCGCGGGGGTGCATGATCGATTGCCGAGCTGGAAGTCATGGCGCACCTACTCGCAAAGTCGACCGACTGTAGCCAGAGCTGCAGAACTCTCGCAAGTCAATCGGAAATGCGGGGCGTTGCCCGGCATGAGCGCGCGTGCCGCTCAGAGCGCGTCGATATCACCCAGGGCGCGGATCAGTCGGCGCGCGCGTTTGTCCGGCTTTCCCGGCGGCGCCTGCATGCCCTGGTGCTCAAGACTGCGACGCTCGCGTTCCACAGCGCGCGACGCGATGCTGGCCTCGGATTCGCGATACAGCAGCTGCGCCGCGCTGGCCGGGCCACGCCTGGCCGAGACCGCAAGCACTTCGATCTCGAAGCGCTCCTGTTCGAGCCGGATGATCAGACGATCACCCGATGAGACCTGCCTGGAAGCCTTTGCGGCGCCATGATCGAGTTCCACCTTGCCGCTTTCGATAGCCGTCTTGGCAAGCTGGCGCGTCTTGAAGAAACGCGCCGCCCACAACCAGACATCGAGCCGGAGCGCGGCCCCGCTCTTGCCATCGAGGTCACCCTCGAACATCGGACTCAGCGCACCAGAGCGTTCATGCGACGCAGGAATGCTGCCGGATCATCGAGCTGGCCACCCTCGGCGAGACGCGCCTGATCGAGGATGATCAGGGCGAGGTCGGCGGCCTGCGTCGATTCTGCAGGTTCATCGCCGAGTCGCTTGATCAGGGCGTGCTGCGGATTGATCTCGAGCACCGGAGCCTGGCTCGGAACCTCCTGGCCGGCTGCGCGCATCAGTCGCTGCATGTGCAGGGCCATTTCGTATTCATCGAGCACGAGACAAGCGGCGGACTCGGTCAGGCGCGCACTGACCTTGACATCACGCACCTTGTTGCCGAGCAATTCCTTCAACCGGGCGGTGATCGGTGCGGCATCCTTCTCGGCCTCGTCGCGCTGCTTCTGCTCGTCTTCGCTGAGCTTGATATCGCCCTTGGCGACATTGCGCAGCTTCTTGCCAGCGTAGTCACTGAGGTGCCCAGATACCCACTCATCGATACGCTCGAACATCAGCAGCACTTCGATACCACGCGACTTCAGCGCTTCGAGTTGCGGGCTGTTGGCCGCTGCGGCATAGGAATCTGCGGTCACGTACCAGATGGTCTCCTGCCCTTCTGCCATCCGCGCGATGTAGTCGTCCAGCGACACCGTCGCCGCCGCGCCCTCGCTCTTGGTCGAGGCGAAACGCAGGAGCTTGGCGATGCGTTCCTTGTTGGCAAAATCCTCGGCGATGCCTTCCTTCAGCACACTGCCAAATGCGGAGAAGAAGGTTGCGTACTTCACGTTCTCCTCGCTGGCAAGGCTGTCGAGCAGATCCAGAGTGCGCTTGGTCAGCCCCGAACGGATCTGCTGGACCAGTCGATTTTCCTGCAGGATCTCACGCGACACATTCAGCGGCAGATCATCGGAATCGACCACGCCGCGCACGAAGCGCAGATAGGAGGGCAGCAACTGTTCGCTGGCGTCCATGATGAAGACGCGACGGATATAGAGCTTCAGTCCCTTGCGCTCATCACGGCCGCTGAACGCCATATCGAATGGCGCCTGGGTCGGCAAAAAGAGCAGACTGGTGTAACTCTGATTGCCCTCGACCCGATTGTGGGTCCAGGCCAGTGGCTCGTCATAGGCATGCGCAGCATGCTTGTAGAAACCCTGATAGTCCTCGTCCTTGAGCTCGGCCTTCGGTCGCGTCCACAAGGCGGACGCGTGATTGATGGTCTCCATCTCCGGCTCAGCGGCGGCTTCCTCTTCGCCGTGGCGCTCCTTGAGCATGCGGATCGGGAAAGCGATGTGATCCGAGTACTTGCCGACCAGGGTGCGCACTCGCCAGGGCTCAAGGAACTCGTCCTCTTCCGGCTTGAGGTGCAGGGTCACCGTGCTGCCGCGCGCAGCGTCGGCAACGCTTTCGATGGTGTACTCGCCGGTGCCGGTAGATTCCCAGCGCACACCTTCAGTGCCTTCGGCACCGGCGCGGCGGCTGACCAGGGTGACTTTGTCGGCCACGACGAAGGCAGAGTAGAAGCCCACACCGAACTGGCCGATCAGGGCAGTGTCCTTGCGCGCGTCACCAGATAGCGATTCGAGAAAACGTCGCGTACCGGAACGCGCGACTGTACCGATATTCTCGATCACTTCATCACGCGTCATGCCGATGCCGTTGTCGCGCAGCGTCAGCGTACGCGCTGCTTTGTCGATCTCGATCTCGATGCGAAGTTCATTGTCACCTTCGCTCAGCGCTGGATTGCCGATTGCCTCGAAGCGCAATTTGTCACAGGCATCGGAAGCATTGGAAATCAGCTCACGCAGGAAGATTTCCTTGTGCGAGTAAAGCGAATGGGTAACGAGCTTGAGAACCTGCTCAACCTCGGCTTCGAACCGGCGGGTTTCTGGAACGACAGCGGACATCGACTAGCCTCCGAATGGGTTTCAACTGTTTCGCAGATGGTGGCTGCGCGGCGGCGATTCAAGCGCCTCGGCCGCGTGCGGCACAATCCGCCGGGACCGCCGAGGTGAGCGGCGGCAGTTGCTGCCGGCCGGAAAACGCAAACGCCAACGGCCGCACGTGGCGGCCGTTGGGCAAAATCTGTGCGTTGCGCCGCAGCGCAACCGAAACCTCAGCGCTTGGCGGCGCCGAGATCTTCCTTGATGCGTGCAGCTTTTCCCTGCAGCTCGCGCAAGTAGTAGAGCTTGGCACGACGCACATCGCCGCGACGCTTGACTTCAACCGAGTCGATCACGTGCGAATGGGTCTGGAACACACGCTCCACGCCGAAGCCATGCGAAATCTTGCGCACGGTGAACGAGGAGTTGAGGCCGCCATTGGCCTTGGCGATGACGACACCTTCGTAAGCCTGCAGGCGCTCACGGTTGCCTTCCTTCACCTTGACGTTGACCACGACGGTATCGCCCGGGCCAAAATCGGGGAGCGTGCGGGTAATCTGGGCCTGTTCAAACTGTTGCAAGAGGTTCATAGCTACTCATCCAAGTTCTTGATCGACCACCCGGCATCCATTGCCGTGTTCAGTCGGGATCGGCGAGGTATTCCTGCCGAAACTCTTCCAGCAGCTTCCTGGCCGCCTTGTCCAAATCCATTCTGGCCAGCAGATCGGGTCTGCGCAACCAGGTTCTGCCCAGTGCCTGCTTCAGTCGCCAGCGCTTGATCAGCGCATGATTACCCGATAGCAGCACCTCTGGGACCTCACGCTCACCCTCGCGCACCGGACGCGCGTAGTGCGGGCAATCGAGCAAGCCATCGGCAAACGAATCCTGTTTCGCCGAATCGGCATCGCCAAGCGCCCCTTCCTGCAGACGTCCAACGCCATCGATCACCACACTGGCAGCCAACTCGCCACCAGACAATACGTAATCACCGATCGACAGCTCCTCATCGACACACTCTTCGATCAGGCGCTCATCGATCCCTTCGTAACGTCCGCACAGCAAAATGAAGCGCGGCAGTTTCGCAAGCGATTCCACTTTGCGCTGGGTCAATCTTTCGCCTTGTGGGCTCAAGAAAATCACCGGCGCAGGTCCTTCTGCATCTCGCGCCGCGCGGATCGTGCTGCGCAGCGGTTCAATCAGCATCACCATGCCAGGTCCACCGCCAAACGGTCGATCATCAACCGTCTTGTGGCGGTCGCTGGCGAAATCCCTTGGATTCCACGTCACCACCGACAGCAGACCCCGACTCTGAGCCCGCCCGACCACGCCGACTTGGGCGGCCTGCTGCACAAACTCGGGAAACAGGGTTACGACATCGATGCGCATACGCTGCTCAGAATGTCGCGTCCCAATCGAGCACAATCCTTTTTGCCACCAGATCGACTTCTTTGACGAAGCGATCCATCACGTACGGCACCATGTGCTGGCGCTCGCCTTCGATCACCACGACGTCATTGGCGCCAGTGGAAAAGAGGTGCGAGACCACACCGAGCCGGATTCCATCCGTGGTGAAAGCTTCCAATCCTTCGAGATCGACCCAGTAGTACTCACCGGGCGGGGCATCAGGCAGTTCACTGCGTTGGACTTCGATTTCACTGCCAACCAGGCCTGCGGCCTGATCGCGGTCATCGATCCCGACCAGTTTGGCTACCATGCCCTGGCCCTGAAGCTTGCCCTGTTCAAGCCTGAGCTCGGCCGCCACGGGTTTATCCAGGCGCCAGCTGCCGTACTTGAACAGATTGTCTCTGGGCTCGGTGAACGACTTGACCTTCACCCAGCCCTTGACGCCAAACACACCGACGATTTGCCCCAGTGTCAGCCACCGGTCGCTCATCGAATTGGAGTTCAGGCTGCAGCCTTCGCTGCTTCCTTGATCAATGCGCGCACCTTGTCGGTGGGCTGTGCACCCTTGTCCATCCAGGACTTGATGCGCTCTGCGTCGAGCTTCAAACGGACTTCCTTGCCGGTTGCGACCGGGTTGAAAAAGCCCACGCGCTCAATGCTGCGGCCATCACGCGGGCTGCGGCTGTCGGTAACCAGAAGATGATAGAACGGGCGCTTCGGCGCACCGCCGCGGGAAAGGCGAATCTTGACCATGGAGGTTCTCGTATCGTGTGTTGCCGAACAATCGGCGATCAGGGAGCCGCGCATTATAGCTACCGTCGCGAAAAAATAAAGCGGCTCAGCGGATTAGCCCGGATCGGCACTGCCGAGCGGGTTCGATACCGCGATTCTCAACGTTTCCTGAGATACCACTCCAGCTATCGCTGCCGTAAACCGCGGAAACCGCCTGCCCTGAGCCTCGCCGACCGTCGATACAGTCTACGTTGCGGCGCGGTTTCATGCACCTCTCGCCCGCCACCCCGCTCCGATGATTCATGCCGTGTCAACAAATGATCGCTACAATGCGTGTCCGCCCGCCGAGGGGCGCTGCGACTTCCCGCACCGGTGCATCCACCCGGTGCAGGCGAAGCCAGGCTCGGCAGGTGTCTGACAAACGGCGCCCGCTCAATCCTATGGAGTATCAACCAATGAGCGCAGTACCGAAGAACGTCGCCTCGCCGAAGACGGAGCACAAGGTCGCCGATATTTCCCTCGCCGACTGGGGCCGCAAGGAAATCGAGATCGCCGAGCACGAGATGCCCGGACTGATGTCGATCCGCCGCAAACATGCCGCTGAGCAGCCACTGAAGGGCGTACGCGTCACCGGCTCCCTGCACATGACCATCCAGACAGCCGTGCTGATCGAAACACTGAAGGATCTTGGCGCCGATGTGCGTTGGGCTTCCTGCAACATTTTTTCGACCCAGGACCATGCTGCGGCGGCGATCGCCGTGACCGGCACGCCGGTGTTCGCCTGGAAAGGCGAGACGCTCGAAGAGTATTGGGACTGCACGCTCGACGCCGTGACCTTTCCCGGCAACAGGGGACCAGAGCTGGTAGTCGATGATGGCGGCGATGTCACCCTGCTGATCCACAAAGGCTACGAACTCGAGAATGGCAGCGACTGGGTCAATGGCCCCGCCGATTCGCACGAAGAGCAGATCATCAAGAACCTGCTCAAGCGCGTTGCCAAGGAACGTCCGGGCTTCTGGACCGAAGTGGTCAAATCCTGGCGCGGTGTGTCGGAAGAAACCACCACAGGCGTGCATCGCCTCTATCAGATGATGGAAGCCGGAAAGCTGCTGGTGCCGGCCATCAATGTCAACGACTCGGTCACCAAGAGCAAGTTCGACAATCTCTACGGCTGCCGCGAATCGCTGGCCGATGGACTGAAGCGGGCGATGGACGTGATGCTGGCCGGCAAGGTTGCCGTGGTCTGCGGTTACGGCGATGTCGGCAAAGGCTCGGCCCACTCGCTGCGCGCCTATGGCTGCCGCGTCGTGGTTACCGAGATCGATCCGATCAATGCGCTGCAGGCTGCGATGGAAGGCTTTCAGGTCGACACGATCGAATCCACCCTGGGCACGGCAGACATCTATGTCACCACGACCGGCAACAAGGATGTCATTACGGTCGAGCACATGATGGGCATGAAGGATCAGGCGATCGTCTGCAACATCGGGCATTTCGACAACGAGATCCAGGTCGACAAGCTCAACTCCCTGGCCGGCGTGCAACGAATCAACATCAAGCCGCAAGTCGACAAGTACCGCCTGCCCGGCGCCAATGGCAAGCCGGGGCATGACATGTTCCTGCTCGCCGAGGGTCGCCTGGTCAATCTCGGTTGCGCAACCGGTCATCCGAGCTTCGTGATGTCGAACTCGTTTTCCAATCAGACGCTGGCACAGCTCGATCTGTGGCAGAACAAGGATGTCTACGACAAGACCGTGTACCGGCTGCCGAAAAAGCTCGACGAGGAAGTCGCGCGTCTGCACCTCGAGAAAATCGGCGTCAAGCTGACCCGGCTCACAGCCGATCAGGCCGCCTATCTCGGCGTCGATGCCGACGGCCCGTACAAGCCCGAGCATTACCGCTACTAGTGTCGGCTGAGCCCAGACCGCACCGCGGTACCACGATGGCACTCGCCCCCGACAGCAGGGGGCGAAGCAGAAACGTAAGCTGCGGCTTGCATGTCGAAATCCCGCGACGTGCAGTGGAAACAATTGCGCAATCAGTTCTACCAACCGGTCTAAGGCTCGAAACGGATAGGCAACAGGGCGCTCACTGCGCCCTGTTTGCTATGGTTGGCGCTCAAGCATGTGCGGTGCAAGGTGATTACACCGGCAGCTCGGGCACGGCACCGGCCACTCCGCACACACGATCCCGGCCCTCTGCCTTGGCGCGATACAGAGCCCGATCCACGTCGCCAAAGAACTGATCGGCACCGATGTATCGCCGCGTGTCGAATCCGCCCACGCCGATGCTTACCCGCAGCCGCAGTTCGGGCAGTTCCGGCACCATGGTCGCCGCAGCAAGTCCAATCCGGAACGCATCGGCGCGTACCTTGGCGGCGAGTTCGTCGAAGCCCGGCATGAGCACCGCAAACTCTTCTCCGCCCAAGCGTGCACAAAGCTCGTCTCGTCCCGCGAATACGTGCCGCATCTGCTCGGCGAACCCGGCCAGACAACGATCACCTACCGTGTGTCCGTGCACGTCGTTGATCAATTTGAAATGATCGACGTCGAGCACGAGCAGTGCCAGTGGTTTGACTGTCAACGCTGACTCGGCAATGGCCTGCTCCAGCGCATGTACGAAATGACGCCGGTTGGCCAGCCCAGTCAACCAGTCGGTCCGGCTCATGTGTTCGAAGCGATCACGCTGCTGGCGCAGGTCCTCGTCACCATTCAATCGATTCTGATACTCGCGATGGCTGCGTACCAGCGAAGACAGCACATAGGCAAAGTACACGGTCAATGCGAAGGCCACGGCGCGGTCCTGTCCGGGCATCCACATCAGCATGGTGCCCGGCACGTACATCACGACAATTGCCACCAGAGAAGCCCAGAAGCGCATGCAGTAGGTATGTGCAATGGCCGTCGCAAAACCCGCGGTACCGACGAGCAGCGCCATCCGGGCAGGCTGCAGCACCGGATCGAGCAGAGTCCACAACAAGACCGCGCCCCAGGCCGCAGCCGAGGCCTGGATAATCACCCACTGCAAATTCAGCCACGTCATGCGCCGGTCAGTCTCAGCTTCCGCTGGCGGGCGAAACAGAAAGCGCGCGACGGCCAGGCCGACGAAATAGAGACCAACCAGCCAGGTCGCGCGTGGGTAGTGGGCATGGACCGGGGTAAATACCGCCACCAGTAGCCAACCGAGCACGTAAAAGGTGCCACCGATCACGACACGGCGTCGGGTGTCATCGATCTCCTGCGCGAAGCGACGCAGGCTGGGAGCGCCGAGGGGAATGCTGTTCCAGCCGCTGCCCTGCTCCATTGGCGCCAGATCCTCGATCCATGCCACTGCTGAAGATAGCATCCACCTTCTGTGATCCTGACTATACCGTCAAGGGCGGCGCTGAAGGCCAAAACCTTCCATCCTTTCATACGGAATGAAAGATATACTCCGCCACGCCCTCCCCACGATCAGCCAAGCATGAAGATTTCACTGGAATTCTTTCCACCCAAGACCGACGAGCAAAAACAGACTCTGGAGTCCGCCCTACCCCGACTGAAAGCGCTCAATCCGGAATACGTCAGCGTCACTTTTGGCGCGGGTGGGTCGACGTTGTCGTACACGCCGGAGACGGTGCGTTCGCTGCGCCAGGACCATGGACTCGAGGCGGCTCCACATGTGTCGTGCATGGGTGGAACCCGCGACGAAATCCGCCAACTGCTGGCGCTCTACGCGGAAATGGGCTGCCGGCGGATCGTCGCACTGCGTGGCGACATGCCCTCGGGCATGGCCGGCTTTGGTGACTTCCGCTACGCCAACGAATTGGTCGAGTTTATCCGCGCTGAAACCGGCAATACCTTTCACATCGAAGTTGGCTGCTATCCAGAGGTACATCCCCAGTCGCAGGATGCGTTTGTGGATCTTGAGCACTTCAAGCGCAAGATCGATGCCGGTGCGGATGGCGCGATCACCCAGTATTTCTTCAACAGCGATGCCTACTTTCGCTTCGTCGACGACGCCCGACGAATCGGCATCGACAAGCCGATCGTGCCCGGCATCATGCCGATCGGAAACTTCGCGCAACTCAAACGATTCTCGGAGATCTGCGGCGCCGAGATTCCGCGCTGGATCGATCGACGCATGCGCGGATACGGCGACGATGCCGGGGCGATTCGTGCGTTCGGCGCTGACCTGGTGGCCGGGCTGTGCCAGAAACTGATCGCCGGCGGCGCCACCGGCTTGCATTTCTACACGCTCAATCGCGCCAAGGCCACGCTCAATGTCATTGAACGCATAGTCTGAGATTCCCCGCCGGATCAGACTCCACGCGCTGCCGGCGGCGGATTTCGGGCAATTTGTGCGGCGCACTTCCGCGCTCCTGAGTGCTCAGGCACCATAGACCTCTTTCACCGCGCCCCGGAGCACCGCATGGCCATGCAATACCCCGAGTTCATCTGGCAGAACGGCAGCATCAAGAAGTGGGCGGAGGCAACCACCCACGTGATGTCGCATGCCATCCATTATGGATCTTCGGTATTTGAAGGCGTGCGCTCTTACGACACGAACAACGGCCCGATTATTTTCCGCTTGCAGGAGCATCTGCGCCGCATGTACTGCTCGGCCAAGATCTACGAGCTGCCGATCCCCTATGACATCGGACAGCTGACAGCAGCTTGTCATGACGTGCTGAAGGCCAATGGTTTTGGCGAAGCGTATCTGCGTCCTTTTGCATTCCGTGGTCTCGGCGGATTTGGTCTCAATGCCGACTGCCCCACCGAAACATCGGTCTCGACCTGGAAGATGGGTCAGTACCTCGGCCATGACGTCGTCGCAACCGGTATCGACGCGATGGTATCGAGCTGGAATCGCGTCGCCCCCAATACCATTCCGGCCGGTGCCAAGGCTGGCGGCAACTACCTCTCTGGACAGCTGATCGCGCGCGAAGCACGCCGTCTCGGTTTCGGTGAAGGCATTGCGTTGGCCAGCACTGGCCTGCTGTCCGAGGGCGCCGGCGAGAATCTGTTCCTGGTGTTCAATGGCAAATTGCATACGACGCCGGTGTCAAGCGCGATTCTCAATGGCATCACCCGCGACACCATCATGACCCTCGCCCGCGACAACGGCATCGAGGTGATCGAGCGCGATATGCCGCGCGAATACCTGTACATGTGCGACGAGTTGTTCATGTGCGGCACCGCTGCCGAAATTACACCGATCAAGTCGGTCGACGGCAAGCCGGTGGGTGAGGGCAAACCAGGCCCGCTCACCGCACATATGCAATCGCTATTCTTCGGCCTGTTCAAGGGCACCACCCCTGACAAGTACGGCTGGCTCGAACCGCTGCGCTGAGGGCCACGCCGGCACGATCGCCACTGGTCGCAAAAACCGCTGGGCTTCGCCCCCTGACTCAGGGGGCTAGCGCGACTCGGAGGGCGCGCAGGATTCCTCCTCGCCGCGCCCCGACTTCGCGCAGGCCAAGGGGCACTGCGCGAAGCCCGAGTGTCGCCGACGCGTACCCGTCAATGCATGCCCGTGGCGGAGTCGGTTTCTGCGCGCGCGATACCTGCGCCTCGCGGTGAGAAGAAGAACTCACCCGCCTCATGCCCGGCGAACTGGATCGGCGCGTAAACCGGAATCTGGATCAGATCGGATTCGGCTGCGGCGATTGCGAGTGCGGTTGACACCTCACGGAACAGCCGCTGACCCTCGAGCAACTGCGAGTTGTCTTCCAATGCAGCAATCAGCGCGCTGGCAAAATGCGAGTTGTTGCCGCGGCCGGTGTCAGGAACGGGTGCCAGTCCGCCCGAGGTCAGCGCGGTGCGCGAGCGACTCGCGGTCGCCGCCTGCACCCATTTCTGCCAACCCGCATTGCCGGTCTCCGCAGCGAACACCGGAAGTGCTGCCGTGGTCATCGATCCTGAGTAACAGGAATCGGCGATCACCATGACGTGCTTGGGCGCCATCGTATTGAGCATGTCGCTGATGGCGCGGTTCGACAACCAGGTATTGGGCGCGTTGGCCTGACCGTCCACCGGAATCCAGTAGCCCTGCCGACTGGCATTGTCGAGCTCGCCATGACCGGCGAAGTAGACAATCAGATTGTCTTCAGCGGTGAGTTTCTCGCGCATGTCGTTCAGTGCCGAGAGAATCTCGAACCGATTGGCATTGCTGAGCACGGTCGTCTGGAAGCCATAACGCTTCCTGAGCACGGACTCAACCATTTGCACGTCGTTCACCGCACTACTGAGCTTGGGATAGCGGGAATAATCGTTGTTGCCGATCACCAGGGCGTGATACTTGCCCAGTTTCACGCCAGCTGGAGTCTTCTGCGCAATCGCGCTGCTGTTGCCAGCGCCGGCTCCGGATGAACCCGGCAGCGGAACGATGGTGAACGCCTCGATACTTTGCGCACCATCCCGGTCGACTGCAGTCACCGTGATATTGGTGCCCTGGCCGCTGACTGGAACGCGTACGCGGAAACTGCCGTTTGCCGCGACCGACACCGGCTGGCCATTCACCAGCAGCTTCTGCACGCCGGCTGCAGCCTGCACCGAACCGACTACATCCGATGAGCTGGCCTGGGCCCGCAGGGTCGCGGTGGACTTGCCATCGCGCGAGGCAGTGACCAGGGGATCGATGATGCGGATCAGCGGACCGGATGCCGCGGCAATGGTGCCGCCGCCCAACGCTCCGGAGCGGCGCTCGAGCGCAACGATCTGGCCGCGCTGACGCGCAACCTCCCGCTGTCTTTCAGACAACTGCTGTTCCAGCAGGAGCAGCAGTTCGCGGTCTTCCTTGGAGGCCGATATCGCCGCCTCCATCTTCTTGCGATCCATCTCGTAGCGGCCAAGCTCGGTCGCCTGCTGCTTCGAATTGTTGGCCAGCTGGACTTCCATCTGCTCCATCCGGACCAGGGCATCATCCAGTGTCAGCGCAAGTTCGGCCGCGGCACTGCGCACTTGGCCGAGCTCGGCCTGTTCGCTCGCCGAGACACTGCTGGATCGACTCAGTTGCGCCTCGCGCGCCTTCAGTTCGGCCAGCTTGGTCCGCTCACGTTGCATCTGCTCGGCGTGTGCCTTGCGGTCGCGCTCAAGTCTTTCGCGCTCGGTAGCGAGTTCCTGCTCCTTCGCGGCCAACACTTCGCCGAGCACGGCGAGGTCTTCGCCAGCTGGTGCAATGCGCGTCTGCGCATCCTTCAGCTGCGAGCGCGCGCCATCGAGTTGTGACTGTGCGTTCTGCAGCGCGCGGCGGCGCTGATCGAGTTCGCCGCGCAATTGCTCGTTTTCGGCCTTGAGCCGCGCCGCTGCCTCGCGCTCCGCGGCGACGTCTTTCTGCAGACCTTCAATTTCGACCTGCTTGGCGGCAACGGCCGAGGTCATGGTTGAGGCATAGACCAGATCATCACCGCTGATGCCCGAGCCCTGACGATAAAGATTGAGTGCCTTGTTGGCATCCTGCGCGACACCGAGCCCGGTTTCGTACAGTGAGCCAAGATTGATCTGGGCACGCTTCGAGCCCTGGCCAGCTGCCTTCTGATACCACTCGGCCGCCTTGGCATAATCGGGCTCGGTACCGAGCCCTTTGTGATAAATCTCGCCGACATAATTTTGCGCTTCGGCATCACCGGCGACCGCCTGATCCATCCACACCTTCAATGCAGTCTGATAATTGGCGCGGTCGAAAGACACATACTCACCGCCACGGATTTCACAGTCGGCCTGATTGGTGCGCACCGGCCGGCGCGCGCTCATGAAAGTACTGACGCGGCCAAGTTTGCGCATTTGTCCCGGCAGCAGGCAATCGACAATCAGAAAGTCTTCCGCATTGCGGATCGTCGGGGCCTTCGCCTCGATGTCTGCGGGAACGGTGATGGAGAACATCGCCATTGCTATCGACAGGGCGAGCGCGGTGGGGCGAAGAATCGAAGTAGCGGGAGAATCCAGACGCATGACCAAAACCTCCGGGGAGTATGGAGCGCCGCGACTACCACCAGCGCGCGGCGCTGTAGTACGCTGCAAGTATAGCTCGGCAAACCAACGAGGGTGTTATGGCCGCATCAACTGCCCGCCGCGATTTTCACATTCGCATCACGCGCCCTCCCTCGCTTGCCGGATTGCTACTGATCCTGCTGGCACTGGGGCTGCCCGCCACCTCGGCCATCGCCCAGATCAGCTGCCCGATGGGAATACTTGGCGGCAATGGCCAATCCGCGCTGGCTGGCACCCGGTTCTCGATACCACTCACGGTGGGCCAAACAGGTGCCACAGGGGCCATTCCGGCTTCGTTCGACGTTTCCTGGAACGTGACTGCGGGTGTTCCGCCGATCGGCAATGTCTATATCGAGGAATCGGGGACCACGAGCTTCACCGAAACCGGCGTCACCTGGTCCGGCCCACCCTTCCAGTTCAGCGCCAGCATCAACATCATCGCCGAGCCCAATGCCAACGGCGTCTACACGATTCAGGGATCCACGCCACCGTGCACCTCCGCGTTCTCGACCTTCAACGTCAATGTCTTTGCGCCTGTGGTGCCGTCGCTGAATCCGTTTCAAGGTGGCAACCAGACCGGCGTAACCGGCACGCAGTTCCCGACGGATCTTGGCGTGGTGGTCTCCCAGGGTGCTGGTACGCCTGCGCCAGTGCCCGATGCCAAGGTGGTCTACACAATAATCAGTGGACCGGCCCAATTCTCGAATGGCACCAACACCATCAGCGCGTTCACCGACGGTACCGGCCACGCCTTTGTCCCACTTTTCGCCAATCCCGGTGTCAATGTTCTGACACCGGTGAATATCCAGGTCAGCAGCCTTGGCACGATGTCCGGCTATAGCGGTGTCGCAGTCGCACCGGCGGGCGGCGTTGAAAATATTGCCGCGACACCTTCGACGACAGGCCTGTATTCGACTGGGCAGAACAGCATGTTTGTCGATCTCTTCAACATCTCGCTAACAGACGGGCTTGGACTCCCGCTGCCCTCGGTGCCGGTGACCTTCACCATCTCGGGTGCCACCGGGGCAACGATTGTCGATCTGGGCGTTGATCGCGGCACCAGCTTCTCGATTATGACCGACAGCGGCGGCGCGGTCGGAGTCAATGTCCGAGCCGGAAATTCCGGCAATTTCACCTTGACGGCGACCACGCCCAGCAACTCGGCAAGTTGGAACCTGCAGACCCTGCCAGCCGGCGCGCAGACCTTGGGCATCATCTCGGGAGACGGTCAGATCACCGAGCCGGAGACCCAGTTTCCTGCGCCGCTTGTACTCGAAGCCCTTATGAGTGGCACGCCGGTCAGTGGCCTACCCGTGCAGCTGACGATCCGCAGCGGCAGCGCCTATTTCCTCGACAACAGTTTTAGAGGAGCGCAGTCGCCATCGGGATCTTTGACGCCAGTTCAGACGATATCCGTATTCATCGACAATACCTTCCGGGCAAGCACGAACATCTACGCTGGACCGGACGCGGGCGACGTACTGGTCGAGGCCACGGCCGGCGGCTACTCCAGCATCTTCTATAATCTGCAGGTGCGTGGGCTGGATCCCGATCAGGTCATCAAGCTATCGGGGGACAATCAGCAGGGATCGCTGAACATGGCGCTGGCACGACCGCTGGTCGCCGGCGTAACGCCGATCGGATTCGTCAATGGAAATGGCGCGCCATTGGTATTCGAGATCCTCTCGGGCTCGGCAAGTTTCGGACCCCAGGGCACGCCAACTTATTCCGCGGTGCCCAGCGGATCTGAGTTGAGCGCACCGGCAACGCTGATCCTTGGCAATACGCCAGGCGATGTGCAGGTCAGGGTCAGCTATCCGGGAATGTTGCCCGCGGTCTTCAATGCGAGCGCAATCAGTGGTGGTAGTGGCGGCCGGCAACTGCTGCGTACATCGGGCGATGGCCAGATCGCCACAACCGAACTGATCTCCGATCCATTGCGTGTGCGCCTGAGCGATGGCGCCAGCGGTGTCGCCGATGCTGATATTGAATGGGTGGTGCTCAGCGGCAATGCGTCCTTGATCAATCCCCACACCAGGACGGATGCGAACGGCGATTCGGAAACCACACTGCAGATTGGCGCCGCCAGCGGTGCCATCGTTGTGCGTGCGATGACGCCAGGCGCTGATGGGACGAGCGTGCTATCGACGGACTTCAACCTTTCAGCCGCCGACGCGCAGTTGCGCTCGGTCGCCGGGAGTGGACAATCCGGCTCGATCGGCTCGGATGCCGACGAAGTATTCGTGTTCGAATTGCGCCGCGCCAACGGCGCGCTACTGCCCGGCCAGACCATCAGCTTCACCGCCAATCTCGGTGCCACGCTGACGCCCACCAGTGCAATCACCGGCGCCGACGGAAGGGTTAGTGTTGGCGCCCGCTACGGCAACGAATCGGGTGGCGTCGAGGTCACAGCAAAAGCATTCGGCGGCCGCGTGTCCGCTATCGGCCAAGCCAGCACCTTTGTACCGACGCTCAGTATCGCCAGCGGCAACAATCAGAGCGCCGGCGCTGGCGCAGATCTCGCCAATCCGCTGGTCGTGGTGATCGCACGTCCAGCCGGTCTGCGCGAAAAGGGGCTGCAGGGTGCGCGGGTCAATTGGACCGTGGTCTCCGGTGGTGGCAGCCTCGGTTCGGCGGTGACCATGACGGACGCCAATGGTCGCTCAAGCAATAACCTGCGACTTGGACAGGCGCTCGGCACGCAACAGGTGCGCGCCGCGATCGAAGGCGTCGGCGAGGTGGTCTTTAACGCCAACTCCACGATCCCGGCCAACAGCGTGCTGGAAATCATTTCCGGCAATGGCCAGCAAATCATTCCGCGGCGACCCAGCGCGCCGCTCGTGGTGAGGCTGCGCACGGCTGATGGCAGCAATCTCTCCGGATTCACGGTGCGCTTCACGCCATCGACCAATGCCACGGTCGATCCAACTGACGTGGTCACCGGCGCCGACGGCCGCGCCAGCACGATCGCCAACGTCACACTTCCCGGCGACTACACGGTTACCGCCAGCTTGCCTGCGCTGACCAGCGTCACTCCAGTTGTGTTCAACCTGGGCAACGGGCTGGCCAATATTCCGCAACTACGACCCGGGCAAAACAAAGTCGCGCGGGCGATTGATCGCGCCTGCCCACGTCTGGCGAGCATGAGCGGTCTGAGCGCGGCGCAACAGGATCTGTTGTCACGCTGCTCAGAGCTGGTAGTGAACGCCAATAGCAATACCAGCGACGTCGTCAATGCCCTCGACAAGATGCTGGCCGACGAAAGTAGCGCCCAGAACAATGCGGCCCTGGCCAGCGCAACTGCCCAGTTTGAAAACCTCAAGGGCCGGCTTGCCGCGCTTCGCTCAGGCAGTCAGGGCGTCAACTTCGGCGGCCTCGCGATCGTCACTCCGAGCGGCCGATTGCCGTTCAGTTTCCTGCCCGCCAACCTGGTGCTGAAGGCGGCCGACGACGACCCGTCCGAGCAGCAGGACAGCGGACTGAGCCGTTGGGGATTCTTTGCAACAGGCACCATCGGCAACGGCAGTCGTGACCCGGGCGATGTGGACCCAGGTGGTGACTTCGACAATTACGGCCTGACCGCGGGTGTCGACTATCGGGTCTCGGACTCACTCGTCCTCGGCGCTGCACTTGGCTTCAACAGCAACGACAGTCAGCTCAACCAGAATCTCGGCGACCTCGAGAGCCGGGGCTATAGCCTGTCGGCATATGGCACGATGTTCCGCGGCAACAATTATTACGCCGATGCCGTGTTGACCCTCGGCCGCAACAGCACCGATGTCACCCGCCGGATCAACTACACCCTGCCCTCGCTTACCGGTGGCACCACGGTGATCGATCAGGTGGCCTCAGGCTCGCCCGACAGCGATCAGCAGTCATTCGCCCTATCGGTGGGCAAGGACTTCAATCGTGGCGCCTGGAGCTTCGGACCCTATCTGCGCGGGACGTACACCCGGCTGGACTTCGATGGTTATGTAGAGCGTATGTCCAACCCCACTGGCCCCGGCGCGGGACTCGCGCTCGAAGTCGATGGCCGCAGCTTGAGCTCGATTCAAGGGGTGCTCGGCGGAAAGCTCAGCTATGTCATGAGCACATCCTGGGGGGTGCTGATGCCGAATGTGCAGATCGAGTATGTGAAGGAGTTCGAGGACGATGCCGATGGTCTGGTGACGCGGTTCGCCTTCGATCCCACCAACACAAGCATCGTCATCGACGGGGATGAAGTCGACAGCGATTTCCTCAACATCGGCATTGGCTTGTCTGCAGTGTTTGCAAACGGTCGTTCGGGCTACCTGTACTATGAGCATGTCGCGGGCAAGGAGCGCATCTCCCAGGGCAGCTTGGCGCTCGGCGTCCGGATTGAATTCTAGGCGCGCAAACGGTGGTACTTTGAGGCAACAATAGTCCGTACAGGCGAGTCCGGAAGGAACCATGATCGAATTTGGACATTCCACCCACGTTGGTTTGCGGCGCGAGCACAACGAAGACACCTACTACGCCGACAGTGAGCTGGGCCTCTGGCTGGTTGCCGATGGCATGGGCGGTCACGAAAATGGCGAAGTCGCCAGCGCCCTGGCCCGCGACACTCTCGTCCGCGAGATCCAGGGAGGTGGAACCCTGGTCAGTGCCATCCAGATCGCTGACGAGGAAATCATCAAGCATTCGACGCGTCGTCCGCAGGCTCTACCGATGGGCACCACCATTGCCGCGGTAAGAGTGACCGGGGACGAGTTCGAAGTGGCCTGGGTCGGCGACAGTCGTGCCTATGCTGTACAGGCCGGCGAGTTCAAGCAGATTTCGGAGGATCACTCCTACGTGCGCGAACTGATCAATCAGCGCGCGATCACGCCGGAACAGGCGAAGACCCACCCGCACCGCAACGTGGTCACCCAGGCGCTTGGAGTGACCGATCCGCAAAGCCTGCGCGTGGAAACGGTCGGCGGCAAACTTTCCAACGGCACCCAGGTTCTGCTCTGCAGCGACGGACTGACCGAGGAGGTCGATGACGAACTCATCGCTTCGATCCTGAGCCGTGACGATCTTTCCGCCCAGGAGTGTGTCGATCATCTGATCCTGGCGGCGCTCGATGGTGGTGGCTCGGACAACGTCACCGTCATCCTCCTTCGCAAGAAATAATTCGCAGCCTCTGCCCCGCGCATGAACAGCGTTGGTCGGCGCCTACCCGGATCGGGCGGTGCCTGGATCAGGGCTTGGCTTGGCAGCGACTACCCACCAGTTCGCGTAGCGAGGCACGGTCTGGCGAGGCCTTGAGGCCGACCGTCGCCAATGCCTGACAGCCTGTTGGAAGGCCGCGATCGAGCAGACCAAGTGCCTTGCGCTCGTAGAAGTCGGCGATACGTTCGAGTCCATTGCTCGCCTCGACATTGCCCGGGTCCTGCTGGATCACACTGCGGTAGATGTCGATCGCGTTATCCCCCGGCGGCGAGCTCAGACGGCGGCCACTGACATCGGTCAAGCCGAGCTCAACGTACTCGCGGGCCTTGGTCAGCAACGTCCCGACGTCACCCTGGATCAGCAACGGAACGGAATCATCCCCGCCATTCCCGGGACCCAGATCCACAATCGCGGTTGTTGGATCTTCGCTGCCCGGCTCAACAACCGGCTCTTGCGTTGACGTCGTGTTCGTGGCCGGTGGCGCTGCCGATGGGGTTTGTGCGCCGTCACGCGTACCCCACCAGACCGCCCCCAATATGGCGACAGGGACAATCGCCACCATCGCCAACATCAACGGCCGCGAGAATACGCCCGCCTTGCCATCGCGCGCAGGCGCTGCTGCCGTCCGAGCAGGCGGTACCCGGCCCGGCGCTTTCATCGCGTCACCGGCCATCATTTCGGTGGGTTGCATCGCCAGCGGGCGCGAAGACGCGCGCTTGCGCGTCATATGTGCATCACGCAAGGTCTGGGCTTCAGGCGCCGTCGCAAACAGCCGATCACAGCCCGCCACGAATTCATCACCCGTGGCAAATCGCGAATCCGGCAACTTTGCCATCAACTGATCGATCAGCGGCTGCAGCCATTGCACCTTCGGCGGAAGTTGCGGGACAGGGTGGGTCACATGCATCAGCGCGATACTGAAGGGATCCGTTGCATCATAGGGCGGCTTTCCGGCCAGCATCTCGAACATCATCGCGCCGAGACTGTACAGATCCGAGCGGCCATCGACCTTTTCGGCACGGGCCTGCTCGGGACTCATGTAATGCGGGGTACCGATCGAATTGCCGGCCTGCGTGGACATCGTTTTCGAGTCCATCGCCTTGGCGATACCAAAGTCTGCCAGCACCGCTGTTCCGTTGGCGCGAAACAGTACATTGCCCGGTTTGACATCACGATGCACGACACTTTTTTCATGCGCATAGGCCAAGCCCTGCGCAATGTCACGAGCGACGTCAAGAATCTCCGGAACGGTCATTCCCGCATTCATTTTCTCGCGCAGAGTTCCACCGGGAATGTACTCCTGCGCCAGGTAATAGACCTGACCAAACGAGCCGATGTCGTAGACCGTCACCAGGTTCGGATGGCTGAGCTTCGCGGTCAGCCGTCCTTCTTTCAGAAATCGTTCGGCGAACTCGGTGTTCTCGGCCAGCGTGGGCGACATCACCTTGAGCGCCACCTCGCGATCCAGCGATTCCTGGACCGCAAGGTACACCGATGCCATGCCGCCGACGCCGACCGCCTTCTCGATGCGATAGCCGGGAATCACCACGGCTTCGGTCACAGCAGTATTCATATTCAAATCAGGATTCCCGCAAAGGGATCATGACGCGCCGGATCGGCCGCGGGTCCAGCCGCAGACATGCGCCGACCCTGAGCATTCGCGCTTTCATGGCGCGGCTGCACGCACGGCCTTGAGTGCTTCAACGAATCGGCCCATCGCGTAACGCTCGTCCTTTTCGACCGTCGTATACAAGGCATCCACACGGGCGCGCAGACGCTCTGCAGCGGCCTCATCGAGCAACTGGCTACCCTCGAATGCCACCACCACGCTCTGCACGGCCATTGCGCACTGTTCAGCCGCCGCGAAGTCACGGAATTCGCCACGATCGGCATCCCGAATCATGCTGGACAATATCGCTGCCAGCGAATCAGGAGTGAACTCGGCAGTAGCGACCTTGCTGCTGAGTTGCTCCAGCGTCGTGCGCAGCATGCGAGCCGCGCCAAACGTGCGTTCGCGACTCTCAGTGGTTGCCTTGTGCAATGCACGAGTCTGCTCAAGAACGCGATCGGCAGCACCGGCATCGACCGCCGCGAGCACATGGCGAAACATCACCAGGTTGGAATCATTCAGGCGCACCACGCCAGGCCCAAGTCCGGTGCCTTGGCGCGGGCCCCACTGCCGACCTGCCATCGAGCGGTGACAGGCATGGCAGTCGAACAGCACCAATTCAGGAAATATTCCGTGCCAGCCGGTCCGCTCGTCGAGCAGGATGTCGAGTGCATTGACCGCGGCGGTTGCTTGCCCAATGCCCCAGTCGCGCAGACCATCGAACCGGCCTTTGCGCTTCTCGTAGTCATCGTCGACCTGGTAGTGCGGGTGCAACCAAGTGAAGGTGTCGAGTTCGAAACTCAATCTCGGATGGCCTGCACCCATGATGCGGTGAGTGATCATGCGATCCGGCGTGCCGGCGTGGCAACTCAGACACAGCGCAGAGCGCGCCACCGGATCCTCGGTCGGATACATGCCAGCGGCCAGATTGTCCGCGTGGGGAGCTGTGGCATGGCTTGCCAGCCAGCCAGCAGAGCCGCCGTGGCAGGCCTCGCATCCGACACCATCGTCGATCTGGAATTTCGCGCCGCGCTGCCCGGCCGCAACATTGTCGGCGTGGCAGTCAAGGCAGACCTTGGCCTCTTCGGCTTTGCCCAGACCGAGCTTGCGCGCGATCGCCTGTGATTCGGCAGTCAGCAGGATGTCGTAGGCCTTGGAGTGCGGATCGAACTCCTGCCATAGCGCGAACTCGTTCATCTGAACGGCCTGCTTGGCCGAGACCTTGGTGGCCCCATGACATTGACTGGCGGCACAACTGGCGACGCCCTCATGCGCCTGCGACGCAATGCTTTCTGCGGCGCCCTTGGCCTGGACGCCACCCACGAGCAACAGCCCCAACGCGATCCACTTGCGCATACTGCGATCTCCCAAAAGCTGTCAGCCCGATCAGGTGTCGAGTCGATTATGCCATCCAATCGACCCGCTGACAGCGCCCATAGTCCCGGCGGCCTGCATCGACACGTTGCATCGATCCAGTCGGCGCAACCTAATCGGCGGCTACAAGCCAGAGACAGTTGCCCTTGCTGGCTCTGTCGACTGAGGCCAGGCGTGCGGCGTGAGCCGCCTGATCCTCGATGCTGGCACTGACTACACGGACTGCGGCGCTGTGACGACTCATCGTCAGTTGACTATGCCGGACGGTGGTCGTCTCCGTCATGGCGAGACCGAGATCGCCCTGTCCTGCCGTCATCGCCAGATAGACATCGCTCAACAGGTTGGCGTCGAGCAATGCGCCATGCACGCGACGATGGCTGCTGTCGACCTGCAGGCGCCGACACAGTGCGTCGAGCGAATTCTTCTGCCCGGGGTAGCGTTCCCGCGCCAGCGCCAGGGTATCGAGCACGGAGCAACGGTCCTCGATCCTGCCGCGGCCAGAGCCGAGCAGGCTCAACTCGGCATTGAGAAATCCCAGATCGAACGCCGCGTTGTGAATGATGAGCTCGGCACCTTCGATGAAATCGAGGAACTCGTCCACAATTGTGCGGAACAATGCCTTGTCGCGCAGAAAATCGTCGCTCAGACCGGTTACCTCGAGTGCACCCAGATCCATATTGCGCTCGGGATTCAGGTAGCGCTGAAACTCACGACCGCTACGTCGCCGTTCAACCAGCTCGACGCAACCGATTTCCACCACACGGTGACCGCGCGCAGGGTCCAGACCAGTGGTCTCGGTATCCAGAACAATTTGCCGCATTGCATCCTCTCTCTGCAAATATCCCAACAAGCAGCGCTTCATCTGCACCGGGTGGCGGGGTCGTAAGCGTCCGCCGACGACGGGACATCGGCGACGGCGCCATGGCCGAAACCGCCCGAACCTAGGCGGGCATTCGCTTGCCGACCGCCGCCAACATTTCTGAAATCGCGGCGCGTGCACGCGCATCGCACGCTTCATTCTCGACGTGCCCAGTGTGGCCGCGCACCCATTTCATCTGCACTTCGTGCTGCGCCAGAGCGGCGTCCATCTCCTGCCATAGATCCTGATTGGCTACCGGCTCGCGCGCCGCATTGCGCCAACCACGCGCCTTCCAGCCCGGCAACCATTCCGTTGCACCCTGCTGCACGTAGCGCGAGTCGGTCGTGATGCATACCTGCGAACGCGTTTTGAGCCCCTGCAACGCACGCAACGCGGCGATCAGTTCCATCCGATTGTTTGTCGTCAGCGGTTCCGCACCGCTCAGCCACTTCTCGTGGCCGCCTGATCGCAGCAGCGCCGCCCAACCGCCAGGACCGGGATTGCCGGAGCAGGCGCCGTCGGTGAACACCTCGACCACCGGGATGCCGCGCGTCATGCGGCCAGGCTCACGCGGGTCGCCGGATAGGCGGCAACGCCAGCCAATTGAGCTGCCCCTGACAGCTCGGCGTCGCGTAGGCGCAGGGTCGTCGCGCTCCGCCGCTTGCGCGCGCGCAACACCGTCAGCGGGGGCAGTGGCAACCAGCGCGCCCAGGATCGCAGTTCGCCGGCGTCGACACGTGTTGAAAACTGCATGCGGGCGATCTCGGCGCAACCCAGTTCGCGCAACGCCGATTCAGCCTGCAGGGGACTGAATCGCAGGGGCCGGGCCTGGGTCGGCGCCAAGGCCGAGACGAGGCGGGATCGGCTACGGCTGAAAGCTCCGCTGGCGAACAACCACAAGGTGCACTCGGGCTTCAGTACGCGCACGGCCTCGGCCAGTAGCGGTTCCAATGCAAGCCCGCTCTCCAGGGGATGCTGGAGGACCACCTGGTCCATAGCATCGTCCAGCAGCGGCAGTCGATCGAGCGAAGCCTGGATATCCCCTCCCAATTGCCCCGCCGGGGTCACGCAAAGCCGCAGCCAGGGCGGCGGTTGCGTTGAATCGCTGAATTGCGGGGCTGGCCCCAGCCAGAGCACCCGCTCGGAGTGCGCCAGCTGCGGAAGGATCCATTGCGATTCGGCGCGAAGCAGATCGAGCTGAGCAGAAGGAATCATGACGCCGGAATCATGTGTAGGCGGTGTAGGGTTCGATGACTTCATCTGCCCATGCTACTGGGATGGCCGGTCGATTGTGATACAAATCGATGGCATGCGGATAGAAGAAGGCCGATGAGCAGCGACACCGAGGTGGACGATCGACTCACCGTGACCGGCCTGCCGGCGTTTACGGACAATTACCTCTGGCTGTTGCATGACCGGACCGGTCATGCATTGGCGATAGATCCTGGTGACGCCTCGGTGGTCGAGCAGGCCCTGAACGTGCGCGGACTTAAGCTCACTGCCATCCTGCTCACCCATCACCATCCCGATCATATCGGCGGCGTGGCCGAACTCGCCGCGCGCCATAACTGCCTGATAGCTGGCCCGGCCGACGCGCGCATCCCGATGGTGCAGCGTATTGTCGGCGATGGTGCACTGCTCGAATTCGAGCAACCGGGTGTTCAGCTCAGAGCAATTCACGTGCCAGGACATACGCTGACCCATGTTGCTTACGTGGGCCACGGCGCCGCATTTGTCGGAGACACCTTGTTCAGCGCCGGCTGTGGTCGACTCTTCGAGGGCACGCCCGCCCAGATGCTGCACTCATTGGATCGCATCAGTGCGCTCGATCCGTCGACCCTGTTGTTCTGTGCCCATGAGTACACACGGGACAACGCCCGCTTTGCGCTCGACTGGGAGCCCGGCAATCCGGCGCTTCGCGCCCGCTATTCCGAAAGCTGTCAGGCACATCGGTACGGCCATAGCACCGTGCCAAGCTGCGTTGCCGACGAGCAGTCCTACAACCCGTTTCTTCGCTGCGACCAGGCTGAGATCCGTACTCGACTGGAAGCGAGCTTCAAGCACGCGCTGCCCAACCGGCTCGATGTGTTCACCGCGCTCAGACTGCGCAGGAACGGCTATGGCGCGGTACATGCCAATGCTTGAATCGCGCTTGTCGCACATGGTGGCGCGTGTCGGGTTCGGCCTGGCATTGCTCCTAGTGATCGCCGGTTGCAGTTCGCCCACACTGATCCGCCAGGACCCGCCAGCGCCAGTCCCGAGCGCCGCACGTCCTGCACAACCCAGCGTTACGACCCACGTTGCCGACAACGAACCAACCGAACCCAGCGCAGCGCCGCAAGTACCCGATCCCAAGCCGGAACGCAGACTGATTCCGCGTGAACCCTTGCAGGCGCAATTCAGCCGCGGCCTCGACTTTCCGGACTGCGCCCAATTGGATGCGCGGGCAACACGCTGGCTGGCGACCCTGCGCAAGCAACGCAAGGCCTTCAAGGACGATCTGAGCAAGGCGCGCCCCCTACTCGACCTTGCCGCCCGGCATCTGGAGGAGGGCAAACTACCCATCGCGTTTGCACTATTGCCAATGATCGAGAGTCGCTATTTTCCGCATCCCGGCAAGGCGTCGGGGCCTGCCGGTATCTGGCAGTTGATGCCGGTCACCGCACGCGGATTGGCGGTACCCATGATCCCGGGCTACGACGGCCGTCTGGATTTTCTTCGGTCTACCCGTGCAGCGACCGAGTTGTTGATCCATCTGGCGGGGCAGTTCGACCACGACTGGCGCCTGGTCAACATGGCCTTCAATGCGGGCGAGTTCCGGGTCAAGAAGGCAATGCGCAAGTCCAAGCTTTCGCCGCCGATCGCTTCGATTGAGTCCTTGGGTCTGAGCAAGATCACCCTGCACCACCTGGCGCGACTTGAGGCCTGGGCCTGCATGCTCGAGCAGGAACCGGACTTGCTGATGGAAGATAGCGTCGAGCCCTTGATGGCGGTCAGCATCGAGGCTCCGATCAGGCTCGACTTCCTTGCGTTTCTCGCGGGCATCGACATAGCCGCGCTAAGGCGATGGAATCCTGCACTGCGCTCGGATCGCATACCGGCCTTGGAATCGTTTCAAATTCTGCTTCCCCTGCGATCTGCGCATCGCACCGAAGCAATGCTGAGCAAATTGCCGAGCACGTCGTGGGCTCGCTGGCAGCGCGTATCAACGCTCGTTGAACCTGCCTCAATCCATCGCCGGTACGGTGCGCTTGCCGATGCGATCATCGAACTCAACGAGATCGATGGCGACAAAGTCACAGCTAAGGCTAGGCCATTGTGGGTGCCGCTGAACCGTCAGACGACGTCAAGCCCGCTTGCCAAGGCTGGCGCCGCGCTGCATACCGTGCGTGCCGGCGACTCTTTGTGGAAGCTGGCCAGCCAGTACGGCATTGCCTTGAAGGGATTGATGCAGTGGAATGGCTTGACCGCCAAGAGCATCCTGCGGCCAGGCCAGGTACTCCGGCTGCGCCCCCCTTGAGGAATTTCAAACAGCGCCGGCTATGGGCTGCAGGCGCGCTGATCTACCCTTGACCCCGCTGCCGGGTTTCCCGAAAGGCAAAGAGGTTGTTCAGCGCGACCAAGTGCTGGCACGATCGGAGCAGCAAGTTTACAGCCGACCCGCACCAGATCATTTCCGCAAGGACTGGTGCGCACTTACCGCAAAGGAGTCTGGAATGGGTTTTCTGCAAGGCAAACGCGCCCTCATCATCGGTGTCGCGAGTGAACGTTCTATCGCCACCGGCATCTCCGAGGCCATGCATCGCGAAGGTGCCGAGCTCGCATTCAGTTACCAGAATGAGCGACTGCGTGATCGCGTGGAAAAAGCGGCGCGTGAATGCGGCAGCGATATCGTCCTGCCCTGCGATGTCGCCGAGGATGCGCAGATCGAAGCTTTGATGGGCGAGATCGGCAAACGCTGGGGGCGTCTCGACATTCTGGTGCACTCGGTTGGCTTCGCGCCGCGCGAAGCCATCCAGGGCGACTATCTCGACGCGGTGACGAGGGAGAACTTCGCCATTGCACACGATATTTCGAGCTACAGCCTAGCTGGCTTGGCCAAGGCGGCGCGTCCGCTGATGCGAGGTCACAACAGCGCCATTCTCACACTTAGTTATCTCGGTGCGGTGCGCGCATTGGCCAACTACAACGTGATGGGACTTGCCAAGGCCAGCCTCGAAGCCAATGTCCGCTATCTCGCACGCAGTCTCGGCCCGGAGGGCGTTCGCGTAAACGCCATTTCCGCTGGTCCGATCAAGACGCTCGCCGCCGCGGGAATCGCCAATTTCCGCAAGATGCTCGATCATGTCGAAGAGACCGCGCCGCTGCGTCGAAGCGTGACGATCGAGGATGTTGGCAACGCAGCCGCCTTCCTGTGTTCGGATCTTGCCGCGGGTATTACCGGTGAAATCACCTATGTCGATGCCGGCTACAGCACCCTGGGCATGACGGGCATCTGATCTGGACTGCAAACAACGCTCATATCCCGTTGCCCAAACAAAAAAACGGCGAGCCCAGGCTCGCCGTTTTTGCTGATGAATCCAGAATTCGATCAGATCTTGCTCTCATCGATCCTGATCGGCACGCTGGCTCGAAGCGCCTTACGGAAGGCTTCGGCTTCGGTGGCGGCGAGCTCCTGTTTCAACTGGTCGCGGGCCGCGCTGCGCGCCGCCTCGTCGAGCTTGCCCGGATCACCCTCGACTACGGCGTAGATCTGCAGCAACGCATATCCGCTGTCGTTGAGCTTGACGAGGGCGTTACTCACTGAGTTCTCGGCCGGGCGGGCCACCTTGAACGCCTCGGCGACGAGGACGGCGTCATGCGTCAATCCCTGTCTTCCGGTATCCGCCGCATCGACCGTGGTCGCGCCGACACTGGTCGCAATCACGTCGAGTGCTTCACCGGCAAGCAGTCGCTTGAACGCTGCATCGCCTGCTTCTTTCGAGGCGGTAGTTGAAGCTTCGGTCAGCAGCACGGAGCGAACCGCTTCCTTGACCTCATCCAGCGTTTTCGGCTTGGCTGCAGTGCGTTCGAGCAGGCGCAGCACCGCGATACGCTCCCTGCCAAGTTGAATCGGCTCGCTGCTAAGTCCGTCTTCCTTGACCTCGACGGAAAATGCGGCCTCACGTACATCGGGGCTCAACGCAATACCCATTCCAAAGTCACGGGAAAACATATCGCTCTTCTGGACTTCCATGCCAACCGCCTTGGCGACCGGCTCCAACGTGCCGCTGGTTTGGTCAAGGGTGTCGTAGAGCTTGTCCTGCAGATCGCTGAAGCGGGTAACCCGACGGTCTTCAACCAGCTCGGCATCCAGCTCGGCACGCACATCATCGAAGCTGCGCAACGCGGCCGGACGGATTTCACGTGCCTCGATCAAATGATAGCCCTGCGCGCTACGAACCGGAGCCGAGACCTGGCCGGCTTCCAACGCGAACAGAGCGGCTTCGAAGGCCGGCTCCATGCTGCCCGACTCGATCCAGCCCAGATCGCCACCCGCCGCCTTCGAGCCGATATCGTCCGACGACTGCGTGGCGACTTCAGCGAATGTTTTGCCCGCATTGATTTCGGCAGCCAGCGCATCGATCTTCTGCTTGGCCTGTTTCTCGGCATCGGCGTCGGCATTCTCCGGCAGTTCAATCAGAACGTGCGAAGCAAGGCGCTGCTCCTTGGTTCCGTACCGATGCAACTGAGTTTCATAATAGTCGCGCAACTCTTGTTCGCTGGGCGGCTCCACCGGACCCAGCGCCGCGCCATCGATCTCGACGTACTCGACCGATACCTGCTCAGGATGGCTGTACTCGATGGAATGCGCGTCGAAGTACTGTTTGATGGCTTCATCGGTGATGCTGTCGGGAGCCGGCGCTGAGACCGGCAGGATCACATAACGGAAACTGCGCAACTGGTCGCGCAGACGCAAAAAGGTGTCGACATCGGCGTCGGTCACGAGGGCGGTTGAATTGATCTGGGAAGGCAACTCACGCAGCGACAGGTCGCTGCGAATGCGCTCCTTGAACTGCGGATGGGTCAAGTTGTTGGCCTGCAGCACCTGCAGGTAGAGCGCGTTGTCGAATTTTCCCGCTGTGTGGAAAGAGGTGATCTTGCCGATTTCCTCGTTTACCTTGGCATCGGAAATCGCCATTCCTGCGGCGGCGCCAGCCTGCGTGATCAGCTCTTCATCGATCATCTGCTCGAGCAACTGCCGGCGGTAATCCGGCGTATCGAACATCTTGGCATTGTAGGCTTCGCCCATCATCTGCCGCATCCGATTGCGATTTTCTTCCATGCGGCGAGCAAACTCCGACTCGCTGATGATTTCCTTGCCGACCTTGGCTACGTAGGGCTGCGAACCGCCGAAACTGTAATCACCAACTCCGAAGAACAGCAGCCCGCCAATCATCAAGAACATCAGCAGGATGTAGAAAATCTTGCTAGTCGATTTTTCGCGAATGGTCTGCAGCATGGCTTTGGTCTTTCTGGCTTGCCGGACAATCCGGCGTGGTGGCAAAAAAAACGAGGGCGCCTCGTGGGCGCCCTCGCTTCAGATGGCGGAGTGGACGGGACTCGAACCCGCGACCCTCGGCGTGACAGGCCGATATTCTAACCGACTGAACTACCACTCCATATTCTTCCAAACGTCGAAGCTGTCACCCTTCGTCTTTGCTGTGTAGCACTGAACTACTACGGCTGCGTCCTCACAACTGGTGGGTGCTGAGGGTTTCGAACCCCCGACCCTCGCCTTGTAAGGGCGACGCTCTACCGCTGAGCTAAGCACCCCAGCAAAGCAAATTAGTTTACAGCGTCTTTCAGAGCTTTACCAGCTTTGAATGCAGGATTCTTCGACGCCTTGATCTTGAGCGTGGCACCAGTCTGCGGATTGCGACCCGTGCGCGCTGCGCGCTTGCGCACCGAAAACGTACCGAATCCAACGACGGCAACAGTATCGCCAGCCTTGAGTGTTTTCTTGACAACCTTGATCAGTGCTTCCAGTGCGCGTGCAGCATCAGCCTTGCTGAGTTCTGCATTGTCCGCAATGCCGGTAATGAGCTCCGATTTGTTCATGGGGTACTCCCTGGGAATTCGGTTGATTGTTTCGTTCTTGTGAGTGGCCTGGAGTGCACCGCCGGCGGACGTCCGCCGAACGGGCCCAGCTACCGCGAGAGCCGCAACCGTGCTCGCTCACAGCCGAAGCAGTAGGGGCGTCTTTATACCAGTGGCCCCAAGTACGCGCAAGAAAATACGCCTCGTTTTCCAGCAGCAATCACGAGATGCAACTGCTGTCAATGAGGCCGGATCACACCACCGTCGGCATCTGCATCGGCGTCGCTCTCCGCGGCGGTGCCAGGTTCGACCGGCTTCATTGTTGCATTGGCCGGTCGCAAGGGATTGGCCAGCGCGAGGTCGAGCACTTCGTCGATCCACTTGACCGGTCGAATATCGAGCTTGGCGGTAATGTCGTGCGGAATCTCGACCAGATCCTTGGCGTTTTCCTCGGGGATGATCACCATATTGATGCCGCCGCGATGGGCCGCCAACAATTTTTCCTTCAGGCCGCCAATCGGCAACACGCGACCGCGCAAGGTGATCTCACCGGTCATGGCAACATCTGCGCGCACCGGATTGTGGGTAAGTGCCGAGACCAGGGCCGTGCACATCGCGATGCCAGCACTCGGACCGTCCTTGGGCGTCGCACCCTCGGGCACATGAATGTGGATGTCCTGTTTCTGATTGAACTCAACGTCGATGCCAAACAACGCGGCGCGCGAGCGGACTACCGACAGCGCTGCCTGGATCGATTCCTGCATTACGTCGCCGAGCTGGCCAGTGTGAATCAACTTGCCCTTGCCGGGAATGACACTTGCCTCGATGCTGAGCAGGTCACCGCCCACCTGAGTCCAAGCCAGTCCGGTGACCAGACCCACTTCCGGCTGCAGTTCGGCGCGTCCATAGGTGAACTTGCGCACGCCAAGAAAATGTTCAAGGCGATCACTGTCCACATGCACCGAAGTGCGCTTGCTGGCCGCGCCCTTCACTGCCTTTGCCGTCTTCTTCTTCTTCGACTTGCTTGCTGCGAAAGCCGATTCCTTGACGACCTTGCGAGCGATCTTGGCGATTTCGCGACCGAGCGCACGCACCCCCGCCTCGCGTGTGTAGTAGCGCACCATGTCGCGCACGGCATCGGTTCCGATCGTCAACTCTTTGTCAGCAAGACCTGCTGCCTTGGTTTCCTTGGCAAGCAAATAGCGCTCGGCAATTCCGATCTTTTCTTCCTCGGTATAGCCAGGAATGCGAATGACTTCCATCCGATCCAGCAGGGCCGGCGGAATGTTGAGTGAATTCGCCGTTGCAATGAACATCACGTCACTGAGATCGAAATCGACCTCAAGGTAGTGATCGTTGAAAGTATGGTTCTGCTCGGGATCGAGAACTTCCAACAGGGCCGACGATGGGTCGCCGCGGAAATCCATCGACATCTTGTCGATTTCGTCCAGCATCACCAACGGATTGCGGACACCGACCTTGGACAGATTCTGGATTACCCGTCCCGGCATCGAACCGATATAGGTGCGCCGGTGTCCACGGATTTCGGCTTCGTCACGCACTCCGCCGAGCGCCATCCGAATGAACTTGCGATTGGTCGCACGCGCAATGGATTGACCGAGCGAGGTCTTGCCGACGCCCGGTGGACCTACCAGGCAAAGAATCGGCCCCTTCATCTTGCTGACGCGCTGTTGCACGGCGAGGTACTCGAGAATGCGCTCCTTGACCTTCTCCAGACCATAGTGATCGGCATCCAGCACTTCCTGCGCAGCCGGCAAGTCCTTGCGGATCTTGGTGCGCTTTTTCCAGGGCGCGCCCAGCAGCCAGTCCAGGTAATTTCGAACAACGGTCGCCTCGGCAGACATCGGTGACATCTGCTTGAGCTTGTTCAGCTCGGTGCGTGCCTTGGCCTCGACAGACTTCGGCATGCCTGCACTGGCGATCTTGCGCGCCAAGTCCTCGAGTTCATTGGGCGCCTCGTCGAGATCGCCCAATTCCTTCTGGATCGCCTTCATCTGCTCATTGAGGTAGTACTCGCGCTGACTCTTTTCCATCTGGGTCTTCACCCGTCCGCGGATGCGCTTCTCGATCTGCTGCAGATCGATCTCGGCATTGACCAAGCCGATCAGGCGTTCCAGTCGCTCGAATACGTCGAGCGTTTCGAGCACTTGCTGCTTGTCCTGCAGGCGGACGCCGAGATGGGCAGCCACGGTGTCGGCCAGACGTGACGGGTCGTCGATGCCGGCAAGCGTGGTCATCAGCTCAGGCGGCACCTTGCGATTGAGCTTGATGAAGTTTTCAAACAGGGACATCAGCGACTTTGCGGCCGCATCGATCTCACGCACGTCGTGCGTACTTTGCGAATCGACCTGAGCCATGCGGCCATGGAGAACCTCACCGACCATCTCGACACCGGTCAGGCGCACGCGGGCGACGCCCTCGACCAGCACCTTGATCGTACCGTCTGGCAGCTTGAGCAGTTGGAGCACATTGGCCAAGGTGCCCAGCTCGTAAAGGTCAGCAGCACCCGGATCGTCAATATCGGGACTCATCTGCGCGACCAGGAGGATCTGCTTGTCAGCTTCCATCGCGGAATCCAGCGAGCGGATCGATTTCTCTCGACCCACGAACAAAGGAATCACCATGTTCGGAAACACGACGACGTCGCGCAAAGGCAACAGGGGTACGGAACGTTGTGATTCAGCGCGCGATCGGGACATGGGCAATTCCTATAATTCGGCCGGACGCGCAGACAGGCTGCGCCGGACACCGTCCTGCGTCAAGTGAGGGCATCGGCTGGGCTTGCAAGCCCTCAAGCAGACTTCAGTCAGCGCCGACGGCGCGCGCAGTGGGCTGGGTGTTGCTGTAGATGAGATAGGGCTCGGCTGAACCATTGATAACGGCTTCATCAACGACCACCTTGCTGACGTGCTCCTGCGAAGGCAGCTCGTACATGGTGTCGAGCAGAACCGACTCGAGAATCGTGCGGAGACCGCGCGCGCCAGTACGACGCTTGAGTGCCTTGCGGGCCACTGCGCGCAGCGCGTCCTCGCGGAACTCGAGGTCGACGCCCTCCATCTCGAACAGCTTGCGGAACTGCTTGGTTATCGCGTTCTTTGGCTCGCTGAGAATCTTGATCAGCGCATCTTCATCGAGTTCTTCCAGCGTCGCTACCACCGGGAGGCGACCAACGAACTCGGGGATCAAACCGAATTTGATCAGGTCTTCGGGCTCGACCGACTTCAACAGCTCACCAATGCTGCTGCGCTTGTCTCGGCTGCGCACCTCGGCAGAGAAGCCAATGCCGGTCGACTCGGAACGTGCCTGGATGACCTTTTCAAGCCCGGCAAACGCGCCGCCGCAGATGAACAGGATGTTGCGCGTATCGACCTGCAGGAATTCCTGCTGCGGATGCTTACGGCCACCCTGGGGCGGCACACTGGCAATCGTGCCTTCGATCAATTTCAGCAGTGCCTGCTGCACGCCTTCACCAGAAACATCGCGGGTGATCGACGGATTTTCCGACTTGCGCGAAATCTTGTCGATTTCGTCGATATAGACAATGCCGCTCTGCGCCTTTTCGACGTCGTAGTCGCACTTCTGCAGCAGTTTCTGGATGATGTTCTCGACATCCTCACCCACGTAACCCGCTTCGGTGAGCGTGGTGGCGTCGGCGATGGTGAAGGGCACGTTGAGCAGGCGCGCCAAGGTCTCGGCGAGCAAGGTCTTACCCGAACCGGTCGGGCCAACCAGCAGAATATTGCTCTTGGACAGCTCGATCTCTTCGTTCTTCTGCCGATTTTCGAGTCGTTTGTAGTGGTTGTACACCGCCACGGCGAGTACGCGCTTGGCGCGCGCCTGGCCTATGACGTACTGATCAAGGGTTTCCAGGATTTCGCGGGGTTTGGGCAGATGACTACGCGCGGCTGCCGACTTCTCTTCCAATTCTTCGCGGATGATGTCGTTGCAGAGCTCGACGCATTCGTCGCAGATGAATACTGAAGGTCCCGCTATGAGCTTGCGCACCTCATGCTGGCTTTTGCCGCAGAAGGAGCAATACAGCACCTTTCCCGATTCATTGCGACTACCGCGTTCTTCAGTCATCTTTCCGTCTTCCTGACGGGCACCGGCAAGTGCGGCAGCCCGGATTGATTGGCAGCGAGGATAGCATAGCCCGCTGGCCGCGCTGGTGCAGCGGCCGGGGCTGCCCGGAGGGCCCTGTATCCCAGCGGGATCAGGCCGATTTGACGGTCTCTTCGGGACGACGCTCAAGAACCGCGTCGACAATGCCGTAGTCACGGGCTTCTGTGGGGCCCATGAAGTTGTCGCGATCGCAATCCCGGGCGATACGGTCGATCGGCTGGCCGGTGTGACGCGCCATGATTCCGTTGAGATATTCACGAATACGCAAAATTTCACGTGCGTGAATATCGATGTCACTGGCCTGACCGGAGAAGCCGCCCAGCGGCTGGTGGATCATCACGCGCGAATGTGGCAAGGAATATCGCTTGCCCTTGGCACCCGCGCAGAGCAGCAGCGCGCCCATGCTCGCCGCCTGGCCAATGCAGATCGTGCTGACATCGGGGCGGATGAACTGCATGGTGTCGTAGATCGCAAGGCCCGCGGTCACGGCACCACCAGGACTGTTGATGTACAGGCTGATGTCCTTGTCCGGGTTTTCCGACTCGAGAAACAGCATCTGCGCAACGATCACATTGGCCATGTAATCGTCGACGGGACCGACCAGGAAGATGACCCGCTCCTTCAGCAGACGCGAGTAGATGTCATAGGCACGTTCACCGCGCGCCGTCTGCTCCACTACCATGGGAATCAGGTTCAAGGCTTTTTCCACTTCCACAATTGCCACTCCATCATCGATCCAGCACTTACTATGAGGCCGGACCGGGGCCGGTTCAAGCCTGCGGCTGCATCAATTGTTGGAAGTTCACTGCCTGATCGGTCACCTTCGCGGCGGAAAACACCCAGTCAACGACCTGGTCCTCGATAGCGCGATTGCGCAGACCGCCCATCAGCTGCTGATCGCGCTGATACATCTCGATGACCTTCTGCGGCTCTTCGTAAGTCGAGGCGATCGTCGCCAGCATCTCAGAGACGCGGTGGTTCTCAAGGCGCAGCCGGGTCTGCCGCGCGATTTCGCCAAGCAACAAACTGGCACGAACGCGATTGGCCGCAACATCGATGAAGCCATCCGGGCTCACCGGCGCTTCCTCCGGGCGACCTGCGCGCTGCGCCTGCTCCGCCGCCTGACGCTGCATTGCGCGTGCTTCAGCTTCGACCATGCCCTTAGGCAGTTCGAACGAAGCATAGGCGCGCACCAATTGCTCGACAGCGTGCATCTTGTTGCGGCTGTTCAGTGCCGAGCGCATTTCGCGCTCGAGATTGGCCCGCACGTCCTCGCGGAACTTGGCGATGCCACCGGCGGCGACACCAAAGCTTGCGGCAAAGGCATTGTCGATTTCCGGAATCTCGGACGCCTGGATACGGATGACGCGCAGTTCGACATCGGCAGTCTTGCCGGCGAGCACCGGCTGGCGGAACCCCTCTGGGAAGTCAGCCGAGAACGAACGCGCGGTATCGGTCACCGCATCGGCCAATGCCGCTTCGAATGCAGGTGGCAATGCGCCACTGCCGAAGATCGTGCCGGCGCGCTCCATGCCCTCGGCCGGGAACCGCTGCCCATCGGCAACCGCGCTGTACTCGAACAGCACCATGTCGCCGACCTGGGCGGCCCGTTCAACCGCTACCCAGCGCTTGCGCTGCTGACGCAGGGTTTCGATCATGCGCTCGACATCGGCGTCTTCGACTACCGAAACCAGTCGGTTCAGCGCCAGGCCGGAGACATCGACTTCGCCGATTTCGGGAACGACCTCGAAGGTTGCCGTGAACACCAGCTCGGTATCCGATGACTGGTCATCCCGACGGATGGAAGGCTGCATTGCCGGGCGCAGATTGTTCTCGCCGACGGCTTGCTCGAACGAGGATCCAACGACATCGGACATGGCCTCGTTGCGCACCTGATCGCCGTAACGTTGCTCGATCACCTTGCTCGGAATCTTGCCTGGGCGGAAGCCCTTGATGCGGACCGTCTGGCCCAATTCACGTAGGCGCTCCTGCACGCGTTGTTCAATGCGCGAGGAAGGGACGCGAATGGTCATCTTGCGTTCAAGACTGCCGAGCTGCTCAACCGAAACCTGCATGAAAACTCCTGGAAAATCTGCTGATCTTTTACGCGCTGAAATCTGGTGCGAAAGGAGAGACTCGAACTCTCACGGGTTGCCCCGCTGGAACCTAAATCCAGTGCGTCTACCAGTTCCGCCACTCTCGCCCGTGCTGACCTCGGCGACCGGTACCGCTCGCTGACTGCTTGGCGGTACCGCGCTGAGATAATGATTGGTGGGCCGTCTAGGACTCGAACCTAGAACCTGCGGATTAAGAGTCCGTTGCTCTACCATTGAGCTAACGGCCCACGATGAATTGGGGTGGAAGACGGGATTTGAACCCGCGACCCCTGGAATCACAATCCAGTGCTCTAACCAACTGAGCTACATCCACCATTTGAAACTCAAAACCTGGTGGCGCGCCCGACAGGAATCGAACCTGCAACCGCCGGCTTAGAAGGCCGGTGCTCTATCCGATTGAGCTACAGGCGCATGCTTCCAGGCCAGGTGGTCGGGGTAGAGGGATTCGAACCCCCGACACCCTGCTCCCAAAGCAGGTGCGCTACCAGACTGCGCTATACCCCGCTGGTTCCGGCCGTTCTGATGCGCTTGCACACACCAGAACAGAATTGTCACGCATGCACCGAGTTAGCGTCAACGAAATACGTTGCGATCAACCCGTCTGTCACACCAACCTTGCCACAACCAGATCACCAAAAATTTCGGGGCGCACGTAGCGCCCCGAAACTCTTTGCAACTGGCGCGCCCGGAGAGATTCGAACTCCCGACCCCCAAGTTCGTAGCCTGGTGCTCTATCCAACTGAGCTACGGGCGCGGGCAAGGTCGGAAAGTATGAGGGTGGGATGAGTAAGCGTCAAGCCTTCTCAGCAAAAAAATTCAGTGGCGGTGCAGGCGTTGCCAACGGCACGCGATCCGCCCGCAACAGGATGGCAAATCGAACTCGATCCGTCGCCTCGCTCCAGCTCTGCCGTTGCGGTGTAGAGCGGAGCTTGCCCCGCTGCTCTTGATTCTTGCCAAAGGGAAAGACAAATCAAATGCAGCGGGGCAAGCCCCGCTCTATGCAATCACCTCGGGGACAACAGCAAGGATGCGCGCGGCATCGAGTATGCGAATGGCTCGTCCACCGTCTCTCTCCGCCAGACACAAAAAAACCGGCCAGTGGCTGCTCGCTCCGTTGCCGACTCAGGAAGCGTCAAGAGGGATTGCCGGGCTCATCCCTGAGCCCGGCCCGCGCTATGCGCGGGCCAGCCTGCGGCTGTCCAGGATCGCTCCCGGCGATCCTGTCGATCCTGGAGGTTTCGTCCACAAACTCTCTCCGCCAGACACAAAAAAACCGGCCAAGGCCGCCTGCCCCGTTGTCGGATTCGCCAACGTCACCAGGGATTGTCGGGCTCATCCCTGAGCCCAACCCGCGCTGCGCGCGGGCCAGCCTGCGGCTGTCCGGGATCGCTCCCGGCGATCCTGTCGAACCTGGAGGTCTCGTCCACAATCTCTCTCCGCCCGACACAAAAAAACCGGCCAAGGCCGGTTTTTTTGTGTCTGGCGGAGAGAGAGGGATTCGAACCCTCGATAGAGCTTTTGACCCTATACTCCCTTAGCAGGGGAGCCCCTTCAGCCTCTCGGGCATCTCTCCGAATTTGTTTCACACGCACTGCTTGAGGCGGCGCGAGCCGCGCATGATAGCCACTTGTCGCCCGTGGTGGAAGATTCCCTTACTTCGGCGTTTCCGCCGCTGAAGCCTCGGCGTCCTTTTCGCGCCGGATCCGCTGGAAAATTTCTTCACGATGCACGGCGAGGTCTTTCGGCGCATTGATGCCGATGCGCACTTGATTGCCCTTCACACCGAGAACGGTAACGGTAACTTCGTCACCAATCATCAGCGTCTCGCCTACCCGCCTGGTCAAAATCAACATTCCGCCTCCCTTGACCGCACTCGCCGCGCGGTTGCTGCAATCCATCGCTTCCTCGACCAGCCCCCACGCCCGCCGTGCGTCGATGGTAACCAGCGCTAGGGACCGGCGCAACGCAACAAAAAAGCCGCCTTGCGGCGGCTTGCTTGTCTGGCGTCCCCAAGGGGATTCGAACCCCTGTTACAGCCGTGAAAGGGCCGTGTCCTAGGCCTCTAGACGATGGGGACTTACATACTTGGTGGAGCCAGCCGGGATCGAACCGGCGACCTCTACAATGCCATTGTAGCGCTCTCCCAGCTGAGCTATGGCCCCAAGAGAGACCCGAAACTATACGGAGCTCCCAGACTTTCGTCAACAGAATTTGCTGCCCTTGAAGTGATTGAGTGGCGATCGCCAACACTGATCGTTGCTGCTACCGGCCCAGCGTGACGCCCGCCCCGCGCGCCGTGCTTCGCTTGTGCGGCCTAGCCCACTATGTTGCAATCAGGTTGATCGTACATCTAGCAGCACCCACACAGATTACCGCTACAAAGACCGAGGGGACACCACATGACGCAAGCCAAACCAGTCTGGTTGTCGAGCTACCCAGAGGGAATCCCCACCGAAATCGACGTCAACAAATACAGCTCGGTGGTTGCCGTCCTTGCCGAGGCCTGCGACCAATTCCGCGCGCGTCCTGCGTTCCACAGCATGGGAACAACCATTTCCTATGACGATGTCGACCGCCTCAGCGCGCATTTCGCCTCGTATCTGCTCAACGTGCTGGAACTCAAGAAGGGAGATCGCGTCGCGCTGATGCTCCCAAACGTCTTGCAGTACCCGATCGCGATCTTCGGCGCGCTGCGCGCCGGCATGACGGTAGTGAACACCAACCCCATGTATACGGCGCGGGAGCTCAAGCACCAACTCGATGACTCTGGCGCGGCAGCGATCGTCGTGCTCGACAATTTTGCCAGCACCCTCGCCGACGTATTGGCCGAAACATCGGTGCGGCACGTGATCACAACTGGCGTTGGCGATCTGCTCGGATTCCCGAAGTCGACGATCGTCAATTTCGTGGCGCGCTACATCAAGAAAATGGTGCCGGAATTCAGCATTCCGGGCGCCGTCCGCTTTACTGCGGTGCTTGCTGCAGGCGCCCGGAGAGCAGCACCGAAAGTCGAGCTTGGCCACGAGGACATCGCCTTCCTGCAGTACACCGGCGGCACCACGGGCGTGGCCAAGGGGGCAATCCTCACACATCGGAATCTGGTCGCCAACATGATGCAATCCGGTGTCTGGATTGGACTCAACTCCAAGCCCGGCGAAGAGATCATCATCACTGCGTTACCGCTGTATCACATCTTTGCACTGACCGCGAATGGCCTGGTCTTCATGCGACTCGGCGGTCTGAACGTGCTGATCGCCAATCCACGCGACATGAAGGGTTTTGTCGAGGAACTGGGCAAGCACAAATTCACCGCGATCACGGGCGTCAATACATTGTTCAATGGCCTGCTCAATACAGCAGGATTTGCCGATCTGGATTTCTCGTCGATGCACCTTTCACTCGGCGGCGGCATGGCCGTGCAACGCGCGGTTGCCGAACGCTGGAAGAAAGTCACCGGTTGTACCCTGGTCGAAGCCTATGGCTTGACCGAGACCTCGCCTGCGGTATGCATGAACCCGCTCGACAATACTCAATACAACGGTTCGATCGGGCTGCCGATTTCCTCGACCACGGTCATCCTGCTCGACGACGATGGCAACCAGGTTGCGCCCGGCGCGCCCGGCGAACTCTGCGTCAAGGGCCCGCAGGTGATGCGAGGCTATTGGCAGCGGCCCGAGGAGACCGCAAAGGTCATAGACAGCAATGGCTGGCTGCATACCGGCGATATCGCGACGATCGATGACAAGGGCTATTTCTATATCGTCGATCGCAAGAAGGACATGATCCTGGTGTCAGGCTTCAACGTCTATCCCAATGAAATCGAAGACGTGATCGCCACGCTTCCGGGTGTGCTGGAAGTCGCGGCTGTCGGCATACCTGACGATAAGTCCGGCGAAGCGGTCAAGGTCGTGATCGTGCGCAAGGATCCTGCGCTCACAGCCGACGCAGTGAAGGCGCATTGCCGCACGCATCTGACCGGCTACAAGCAACCCAAGCTGATCGAGTTCCGCGACAGCCTGCCGAAAACCAATGTCGGCAAGATCCTGCGGCGCGAACTGCGCGATGCGCCCAAGCCAGCGGAAACCTGATCGCCCTTGCCGGTGCGTGCCGCTCAGGTGTCGATTGATCGCGCCCGCCGCAGTGTGCCAGTGCCGAATCGCTGATTGAGTGTATCGGTCACGCGGTCCTTGCGCGGGTCGGCGGCGACAGCAAACAGATCGGCGGTCGCCACGGTCTGCTCGAACGAGCTCATCGCGACGCCAAGCAGTCGCAGACGGGGATGGGACTGTTCGCGCCACCAGGTATCGAGCAGGCGCAGCGCACTGGTATGGATGAGGTCAGTGGCATCGGTCTCGCTGTCCAAGCTGCATTGACGCGTTTCGGTGTGGAATGGCGGCGTGCGCAGCTTGATGGTAATCACCCGCCCCTGCAGCCCGGCGCGCCGCACACGCTCAGCCACACGCTCGCACAGTTTGAGCAGCCAGGCACGCACCTCGGAAAAGGCCTGCAGGTCGATCTCAAATGTGGTCTCCGCGCTGATCGAGCGCTCTTCACGGCGGGCCACGACCTGGCGCTCATCCTCACCGCGGGCAAGCGCCTGCAGGTGCACGGCCTGGTTGCCAATGACCCGACGCAGCGCATCCGGATCGGCCAAGCGCAGGGCGCCGATCGTGCGAAAACCAGCACGCTCGAGTTTGCCCTGACCGACCTTGCCCACGGTCCACAATCTACCTACCGGAAGCGGATCGAGAAGTCGTTCGCGATTGGTGTGGTCGAGTTCGAAACAGCCATCGGGCTTGCCCAGTTCAGTCGCCAGCTTGGCCAGCCATTTGTTGTGCGAAATGCCGACCGAGCAGCGCAATCCGGTGCACTCGACGACGCGCTGCTTGATCCGCAACGCCATCTCGCGTGGCGTGCCGAATAATTTTCGACTTCCACCCACGTCGAGAAAGGCTTCATCGAGAGACAGTCCCTCGACCTCGGGGGTAAACTCACCGAAGACTGCGAACACCTGTGCCGAGACTTCGGCATAGCGCGACATGCGCGGAACCAGGTACACCGCGTCCGGACAAAGCTGGCGCGCCTGCCCCATCGGCATCGCCGAACGCACGCCAAAGCGACGCGCCTCATAGCTGCAGGTGGAGACCACACCGCGCCGACCCAGTCCGCCGACGATCAGCGGCTTGCCGAGCAGACTCGGATCGTCAACCTGCTCCACCGACGCAAAAAAGGCGTCCATGTCGACATGCAGGATGGCGCGCATCGTGTCCACGCAGGGCTCCATGGATTGGAGCGACGATGATATCGCTCCGCACGCGACAATTTTTTTGCTCAGGCTTCCGGACGCATATACGGGAACAGCAGCACATCGCGGATCGAGGGCACGCCGGCCAGCAGCATTACCAGGCGATCGATACCGACGCCCAGACCACCGGTCGGCGGCAGGCCGTATTGCAGGGCGCGGATGTAATCGGCATCGAAATGCATGGCTTCAGCGTCACCCGCGTCCTTCTGAGCGACCTGGGCACGGAAGCGCGCCTCCTGGTCATCGGGATCATTGAGCTCGGAAAATCCGTTGGCCAGCTCCTTGCCATTGATGAACAGCTCGAAGCGATCGGTCAACTCGGGGTCGAGGTCGTTGGCGCGCGCCAGTGGCGAGACTTCAACCGGATAGGCTGTGATAAAGGTTGGCTGGATCAAGCTGGACTCAACGCTGCGCTCGAAAATCTCCAGCAGCAGACGACCGCAGCCGTACCCTGATTTGACGTGGACGCCGAGCCGACGGCAGTGCGCCTGCATAGCTTCGAGATTGCGCAGATCGGCTGCGGAGATATCGGGATTGTGATGGCGCACAGCCTCGTCCAGTCGCCAGCGCCGAAACGGCTGGGAGAGGTCGATCTCGTTGCCTTCCCAATGAAACATCGACTTCTGGCAAATCTCGCGGGCCGCGCTCTGGATCATCGCTTCGGTGATATCCATCACCTCGGCATAGCTGGCATAGGCCTGGTACAACTCGAGCATGGTGAACTCGGGATTGTGCCGAGTGCTCACGCCCTCGTTGCGAAAATTGCGATTGATCTCGTAGACGCGGTCAAAGCCACCGACCGTCAGTCGCTTCAGATAAAGCTCGGGCGCAACACGAAGATACATATCCATGTCGAGCGCGTTGTGATGGGTGACGAACGGTCGTGCCGTGGCACCGCCCGGGATCGGATGCATCATCGGTGTCTCGACTTCGAGAAAACGTCGATCATCGAGAAAGTGGCGCAGGTGGGAAATCACCCGCGAGCGCAGGCGGAACACCGCGCGCGATTCTTCGTTGACGATCAGGTCGACGTAACGCTGTCGATAGCGCTGCTCGACATCAGCCAGCCCATGCCACTTGTCCGGCAGCGGCCGCAGCGATTTGGTCAGCAGGCGCAGCAGATCAGCCTTGATCGACAATTCGCCGGTCTTGGTCCGCATCACCGTGCCCTCGGCCGCGATGATGTCGCCGACGTCCCAGGTCTTGAAGCGCTCGTAGACATCGGCCAATGTGGATTGCTGCAGGAACAGCTGGATGTCGCCACTGTGATCACGGATCTGCACGAAGCTGGCCTTGCCCATGACCCGCTTGGCCATCAACCGGCCCGCCACGCGGACGCGTCGACCGGTTGAATCCAAGGCGGGGGCAGTCCACTGCTCCACATCCGCGAACTCCGCTTGCAAATCACCCGCGAAGGTATCCGGGCGGAAATCATTCGGGAAGGCGATGCCCTCGGCGCGCAGTGCCTCAAGTTTGCTGCGACGCTCGGCGATCAGGCGATTCTCGTCGACCGGGACTTCGGTTGGCACGATTGGATCATTCATGGTCGCGTTCTCTCAATATCCTGAAACCCGTTCGGGCTGCGAAAACTCGCTGCGTCGTAGCTTGCAATGGACGCAGGTTTTTTTGGAGTGTGAACTTGGTGCGCGGTGTAGCGATTCAGCGGAGCGACGGGCGCCGCTCCATGCAAGGATGAGCGACGTTGCACTCACCCCTTGCGGCGACGATCAATCCAGGCGTCTCGCCCCTGCCTCCAGCCCCGACTTCAGGCTGGCCGTCACAAATTCGTCGATATCGCCATCGAGCACTTTCTGGGTGTCGGTACGTTCCACGCCGGTGCGCAGATCCTTGATGCGACTCTGATCGAGTACATAGGAACGAATCTGGCTGCCCCAGCCGACATCGGCCTTGGTTGCTTCCAGAGCGTTCTTCTCGGCATTGCGCTTCTGTACCTCAAGCTCGTAGAGCTTTGCCTTCAGCATCTTCATCGCGCGATCGCGATTTCCATGCTGCGAGCGCTCGATCTGGCAGGCGACCACGACGTTGGTTGGAATATGGGTAATGCGTACGGCCGACTCGGTCTTGTTGACGTGCTGACCACCGGCACCTGATGAGCGGTAAACATCGGTTCTGAGGTCGGCCGGGTTGATATCGATCTCGATGTCGTCGTCGACCTCGGGTGCAACAAACACCGAGGTGAACGAGGTGTGCCGACGATTGTCCGAATCGAACGGCGACTTGCGGACCAGACGATGCACGCCAATCTCGGTCTTCAGCCAGCCGTAGGCGTACTCGCCCTCGACCCGGAAGCTGGCGCTTTTGATGCCGGCAACTTCACCGGCGGAGGCTTCCATCAATTCGGTTTTCCATCCACGCGCCTCAGCCCAGCGCAAGTACATGCGCAGCAGCATCTCGGCCCAGTCCTGTGCCTCGGTGCCACCGGCACCGGCCTGGATATCGACAAAAGCATTGTGCGCGTCCATCTTGCCGGAGAACATCCGGCGGAACTCCAGATCTTCAACGCGCCTGGCCTGCCGTTCCATATCGTCGCGCACCGCAATGGCAGTGGGTTCGTCCTGTTCGGCGATGGCAAGTTCCAGCAGCTCGGCGGCTTCGATAAAATTGGCGGTAAGACCGCCGATCTCATGGACCACACGCTCCAGCGAAGCGCGCTCGCGACCGAGGTCCTGGGCACGTTGCGGATTGTCCCAGATGCTTGGCAGTTCCAGCTCGCGCCCTACTTCCTCCAGCCGCTCGCGCTTGCTGTCGTAGTCAAAGATACCCCCTGAGCGCGGTGACACGCTCGCTGAGGTCAGCAATTCGGAATGCGATGGGATTGGTCTCGATCATGACGCGGTCCTGCCGAAAAAGACTGCCATCTTAGCAGCAGCGCGTTCGAACTCAGCGCGCGGTCGGGCCCTGGCCTGCCAGCGGCAGAGCGTGTCGAATCATAAGGCGCAGCCTTCGCTCGCCACGCCATTCGTCGACGAAGGGTTGAAATACATAGTGCCAGCACCCGCTCGGCTGGCTGCCGGTATAGGCGCCGAAGTGCACCGCGTCGAAGGCGCGGCCGCTATCGGCGCAGCGCAGACGCAGACCGAGATGGCGCTCGGCCATCACCCGCACCGACTCGATATTGAACGCGCCATCGAACATCGGCTCGGGAAACGCCTGGCCCCAGGGACCGCCGGAACGGATGGCATCGGCCAGCGCAAGATCGATGTCGGCCGCGGCGAGCGCTCCGTCACTGAGGACCAGGGCCTGCAGCAGCGAGGGCTCAACCCGACGCGAAACCACTTGCAGAAGCCCATTGCGAAATTCGTCCAGTCGTTGGCGATCAAGAGTCAATCCAGCCGCCATGGCATGACCGCCAAAGCGACTGATCAGTCCCGGCCTGGATGCATCGAGTTCGGCCAGCAGATCACGGATGTGCACACCGGCGATCGAGCGCGCCGAACCTTTGAGTTCCTGGCTGTCCTCGGCCGCCGGGGCGAAGGCGAATACTGGACGGTGCACCTTGTCCTTCATCCGCGACGCGACCAATCCAATCACGCCGGCGTGCCAGGTTTCGTCGAAGAGGCAGAGCGCCAACGGCAGGTCGTGCTCCTCGGCATGGTGACGAGCCAGCCAAGATTCTGCCTCATCCACCATCTGCGTCTGCAGCGCGCGGCGCTCGCGGTTGATCCTGTCGAGCACGCTCGCGTGCTGCATCGCATCGCGCTCCGAATCGGCGATCAGACAAAGTATGCCCACGCGCATATCTTCGAGGCGGCCGGCGGCATTGATCCGCGGACCGACAACGAAGCCAAGATCGGTGGCATCCACCCGCCCCGCTTCGCGGCCGCCTACCTGGACCAGTGCCCTGATGCCCGGCGAGGCCAGACCGGCATTGATCCGACGCAAACCCGCGGCAACGAGCACCCGGTTGTTGCGATCCAGTGGCACCAGATCAGCGACGGTGCCGACGGCGACCAGATCGAGCAGGCAGGACAGATCAGGTTCGATTGCACCCTCAGCAAATTTTCCGAGCGTGCGCAATTGCGCACGCAGCGCGAGCAACAGATAGAACATCACGCCGACGCCGGCCAGCGCCTTGCTAGGGAAACGATCGGCCTCGAGATTGGGATTGACGATCGCATCGGCGTTCGGCAATGCAGCGCCTGGAAGGTGATGGTCGGTGACGATGACGCGACAGCCGAGCGCCTTGGCCGCCGCCACACCAGCCAGACAGGCGATGCCATTGTCGACCGTAATCAGCAGATCCGGAGGCGCTGCGGCCAACTCGCCGACCAGGGCCGCGCTCAGTCCGTAGCCATGAATAAAGCGGTCGGGGATCCGGAAGTCGACGTGGCGCGCACCAAGCATTTTGAGTCCGCGTAGCGCCACCGCGGTACCGGTGGCGCCATCGCAATCGAAATCGCCGACTACAAGAATGCGCTGCTGCGCGTCGATCGCGTCAACGAGAAGCGCGCAGGCCTCATCGAGCCCACCCAGCGCTCCGGGGCCGAGCATTCCACCGAGACGCAGATCGAGGGCTTCGGTCGATTCGATCCCACGCGCAGCATAAACCCGGCGCAACACCGGGTGGACGGCAGTGGCTGCCAGCAGCGGATGGTCGGCAGCGACCTCGCGGCGGACGATGGCGCGGGTGCTCACTCGGTCTGGTCTCGCGACGCGTATTGCAAGGGCAACGGCCGTCGCCAGAACCGCCAACGCTGGCCGCGCCGTAGTCGAAATGCCGGACCATTGTCGAACACGAACGCGCATTGGCGGTTTCCGCCGCGGCCGATGCGCGACAACAACGGATCAATCCAGTCAGTGAACAGTTTTTCTGGCGAACTCGCCCGTAGATCCAGACAGGCGTTCAGATAATCGGCCCCTGGGTCAAAAGCTGCGGTCAGCGGCGTGCAGGCCACGCCCGCCTGCCGGGCCAGACCGCGGATCAGCAGATCATCGGAAAGATAGCGCTGGCACTGAGCGCGCACGCGATTGGGCAAACGACCGCCGCCCCAGAACCAGACACTGTTCACCGGCGCCAGACCGGCATCGGCACGACGTAGATTGACGCGATGCTGATGCAGGCTCATCTGGGTCTCGTTGAGCAGTCGGCGCCAGTGCAAGCCCGAATTGCCCGGCGGAATATGGCGCTCGACATCGTCACCCAGCACGGCGGTCGGAGGCGAGAACTCCGGCGGCTCGGAACCTGGCGCCAGGCGCAGGTACCAACGATCTGGATGCGCGACCGACAACTCAAATCCAGCATCTCCGAACAGCGGCCGCAGCACTCCCAGCAAATCCTCGGCATCTTCAGGACTCAGGCGCATATCGCCCCAGGCCATCATCCGAAGACTATTCATATCCGGCTGCAACCAGCAAGGATCCGCACGCAGCCAGATGTGCGCATCCGCATCGCCGACCTCGGCCAGGCGACTTACCGCCGCTGCCGAAAACTGATCAGGGATCACCTCAAAGGCAGCTGCTGGCACCAGGTCACTGCGGCGCGCAGCGGGTTCGAGGCGATCGCCTCGGCCGAGCACAGCCCAGAGCTGATTTGCGGGCCCTGCGGCTTGCAGCACGCTCAGCGCAGGCAGCAAGACAAGACAGTCGCTCATCCGAGCTGGTGTCGCCGGATTGGGGCGCCAAAAAAATTTGGCGTCCGGCTGGTTCGGTAGGTATCGCCTGGGCCGGACATCGTCTGGGCTCAGATGTAGCGCACGCCCGCGATCTCGAAACTGCGTGTGCCACGCGCGGCAACCAGCTCAGCGGTATCGCCTTGGCTCTTGCCGATCAGCGCGCGCGCCATCGGCGAATTGACCGAAATCAGGTTCTGCTTGATGTCGGCTTCCAGCTCGCCAACGATCTGATAGGTCACCTTCTCGTCGGTATCCACATCCACCAGGTCCACCGTGGCACCAAAGACGATGCGCGTCCCGGCATTGAGCTTGCTCAGATCGATAATCTCTGCAAACGACAACGCGGCTTCAATGGCCTGGATGCGACCCTCGGCAAATCCCTGCTGTTCGCGCGCTGCGTGGTACTCGGCATTCTCCTTGAGGTCGCCGTGCGCACGCGCTTCGGCAATCGCCTGGATGATGCGTGGACGATCGACGCTTTTCAGGCGCTCGAGTTCGCTGCGCAGGCGCTCGACGCCGCGCTGGGTAAGAGGAGCTCGTTTCATTTTGGCAATGCCTTGTGCAGTTCCTGCAGTGAATTGACTCTACCGGTATCACGGTGGTCCAGCGAGTGCACCAGGGCACGCGCGCCGGTCACGGTAGTCGAATAGGTGACCCGATGCTGCAACGCGCCGCGACGGATCGAAAACGAATCAGCGATCGCCTGCTTGCCTTCGGTAGTGTTGACGATGAACACGATCTCGTCATTCTTGATCATGTCGAGAACGTGCGGCCTGCCCTCGGCGACCTTGTTGACCCGTTCGCAGGCTATCCCCTGCGCCTGTAGATGGTCACAAGTGCCATGGGTCGCAACGATCGCATAGCCACGGCGGACCAGCTCCATCGCCACGTTCAAAATGCGCGGCTTGTCGGCGTCGCGCACGCTGATGAATACCTTGCCAACGCGTGGCGCCTGGATGTTGGCGGCCTCGTGTGCCCGCGCGAAGGCTTCGCCGAAATTGCGCCCGACACCCATCACTTCACCGGTCGAACGCATCTCGGGTCCAAGGATGGGATCGACATTCTGGAACTTGGCAAACGGAAAAATGGCTTCCTTCACCGAGTAGTAGTCCGGGATCACCTCGCTGATGCAGCCCTGGGCGATCAGCGATTTGCCGACCATGCAGCGTGCGGCCACCTTGGCCAGCGCGACGCCGGTTGCCTTCGAGACAAAAGGCACCGTGCGCGAGGCGCGCGGATTGACCTCGAGCACGAAGATCGTGTCTCCCTGGATAGCAAATTGCGTATTCATCAGTCCGATGACCTTGAGCGCACGCGCCATCAGGGTGACCTGCTCACGCAGTTTGTCCTGTACTTCCGCAGTCAGCGAGTACGGCGGCAGCGAGCATGAGGAGTCACCGGAATGCACGCCGGCCTCTTCGATATGCTCCATGATGCCGCCGATGAACACATTGCCCTCGGCATCGGCCACGACATCGACATCGACCTCCACCGCGTTGTCGAGGAAGCGATCAAGCAGGACGGGAGAGTCGTTGGAAACCCGAACTGCCTCGGTCATGTAGCGCTTCAGATCGACATCGGCGTAGACGATCTCCATCGCCCGTCCCCCGAGCACATAACTCGGCCGGACCACCAGCGGATAACCAATCTCGCGCGCCAGCGCCATGGCTTCCTCGGGGTGGCGCGCGGTGCGGTTGGGCGGCTGGATCAGATCCAGTGACTGAATCAGGCTTTGAAACCGCTCGCGGTTTTCGGCAAGATCGATCGAATCGGGACTGGTTCCGATGATCGGCACGCCATTGGCCTCGAGCGCGCGCGCAAGTTTCAGGGGCGTCTGACCACCATACTGCACGATTACGCCGACGGGCTTTTCCTTGTCGACAATCTCGAGCACATCTTCGAGCGTCAACGGCTCGAAATAAAGGCGATCAGAAGTATCGTAATCCGTCGACACTGTCTCCGGATTGCAGTTGACCATGATCGTCTCGTAGCCGTCCTCGCGCAGCGCCATGGCGGCGTGCACGCAGCAATAGTCGAACTCGATGCCCTGTCCAATGCGATTGGGCCCGCCACCGAGCACCATGATCTTGCGTCGGTCAGTCGGCTGCGATTCGCACTCTTCCTCATAGGTCGAATAAAGGTAGGCCGTGTCGGTGGCAAACTCGGCCGCGCACGAATCCACACGCTTGTAGACCGGGCGCACATTCAAGGCGCGGCGCAGATGGCGAATCGCGTCCTCATTGGTACCTGTGAGTGTCGCCAAGCGCGCATCCGAGAAACCCTGGCGCTTGAGAAAGCGCAAGCGGTCGGCATCCATCGCCGCGAGTCCGCGCTCGGACACAGCCTGCTCGATAGCGATCAGCTCCTCGATCTGGACCAGGAACCAGTGATCGATCCGGCACAGCGCATAAACCTGGTCGCGCGACAAACCTGCACGGAACGCGTCGGCGACGTAGAACAGTCGATCGGGCCCGGGCTCACGCAGTTGACGCTTCAATTCGACCAGGCCGTCGTCGGTAGTCCAGTCGACATCAGTGGGATTGAGTCCGTCCTTGCCGGTTTCCATGCCGCGCAGCGCTTTCTGCAGCGATTCTGGAAAGCTGCGGCCCATCGCCATTACTTCGCCAACCGATTTCATCTGAGTGGTCAGGCGCGAGTCGGCGGTGGGGAACTTCTCGAATGCGAAACGCGGAATCTTGGTGACCACGTAGTCAATGGCCGGCTCGAACGAGGCCGGAGTGCGCCCACCAGTGATGTCGTTGCTGAGTTCATCCAGCGTGTAACCCACCGCCAGTTTCGCCGCGATCTTGGCGATCGGAAACCCGGTGGCCTTCGACGCCAGCGCCGACGAACGCGAAACCCGTGGATTCATCTCGATCACCACCACGCGGCCATCTTCGCTGTTGACGCCGAACTGCACATTGGAGCCGCCGGTATCAACACCAATCTTGCGCAAGACAGCGATCGATGCGTTGCGTAGGCGCTGGTATTCCTTGTCGGTGAGTGTCTGCGCTGGCGCCACCGTAATCGAGTCGCCGGTATGCACGCCCATCGGATCGAAGTTTTCGATCGAGCAGACGATGATGCAGTTGTCCTTGCTGTCGCGGACGACCTCCATCTCGTATTCCTTCCAGCCGAGCACCGATTCCTCGACCAGCACTTCGGTAACGGGCGATAGCTCGAGTCCGCGATTGATGATGTCGATGAACTCCTCGCGGTTGTAGGCGATGCCGCCACCGCTGCCGCCGAGCGTAAAGCTGGGACGAATGATGGTCGGATAGCCGACCCGCGTCTGGATATCGATCGCCTGCTCAAGGGTTCGGGCGATCTCTGCGCGCGGGCAGTCCAGGCCGATTTCGATCATCGCGGTGCGAAACAGCGCGCGATCCTCGGCCATGCGGATAGCCTCACGCGAGGCGCCGATCAGTTCAACACCGTACTTCTCGAGCACGCCCTGATCGGCCAGGTCGAGCGCGGTGTTCAGCGCAGTCTGGCCGCCCATCGTCGGCAACAGGGCGTGCGGACGTTCTTTCTCGATGATGCGCTCGACGGTGCGCCAGTTGATGGGTTCAATGTAGACCGCGTCCGCCATATCGGGGTCGGTCATGATCGTTGCCGGGTTCGAGTTGACGAGGACTACGCGGTAGCCCTCCTCGCGCAGGGCCTTGCAGGCCTGTGCGCCCGAGTAATCGAATTCGCAGGCCTGCCCGATGACGATCGGGCCAGCGCCTATGATCAGGATCGTCTGGATATCGGTACGCTTGGGCATGAGCAATCTGCCCTGCTTTTATGTCAGGGCAACCGTTGGCTGGGGATGCCGGTGATTCTAGCGGCTCAGGCAGCTCTGACCAAGCAAAGTCGGCAGCGCAGCGGAACCTGGTTCAGGGCGATGGTGCCGGTGCAAGCCCCTGCGCTCGCGTCCAGACCACTTTGACTTCGGAGATCGTCGCCCGCGGCATATCCAACTCGATCTCGCGACCGCGTTCATTGACCAGCAACTTGAGTCCGGTGTTCAGAAACCGCTTGAGCACACCTTCCCGCGTCGAGCCCAACTGTGTGCTGATGATCACCCGCTCGCCTTCGACATAGGCCAGATCATCGTATGCAACCACTTCGATGACAGGCGCCTCGGGCGTCGGCACGCGGCCATCTTCGCCGGCGACGGTGGTGGTGCTTTCTGCATCAACGACCACTGCCTCGATGCCGGCATCCGGTCGCAGCGCGTTGGGATCCGGTTCCTCCGCGACTTCCTCGAGGATCGCTGGAGCAATCAGCGGAGGTTCGCCGGCCGGCTCATCGCTTCCGCAAGCGCCAAGCGCAAGCAAGCTGCCCATCGTCAGGCAGACAAGTCTCCAACTGGGTTTTGAATGACTATGCACTTCAGCAGATTCCGTCAGGCTGCCCGCGGCGCCCGGCTTGCCGATGTTGACATCGCGGCAAGGAACGGATCAAACAACCGCGTCACATCATGCGGACCCGGACTCGCTTCAGGATGACCCTGAAAGCCATAGGCCGGGGCGTCGCTCAGCGCGATGCCCTGCAATGACTGATCGAACAGCGAGCGGTGGGTCGCACGCACATTGGCCGGCAATGATGCTTCATCCACGGCAAATCCGTGGTTCTGACTTGAGATCATGACCTGCCCGGTTTCGATGTCGATAACAGGATGATTCGCGCCATGATGCCCAAACTTCATCTTCGAGGTCCGTGCGCCTGCCGCGAGACCGAGCAACTGGTGCCCCAGACAGATCCCGAACACCGGCACACGCCTGCGCAGAAACTCCTGGATGGCAGCAATGGCATAGTCGCAGGGCTCGGGATCACCAGGACCATTGGACAGGAAGATACCGTCGGGTTTTAGTGCGAGCACCTCGTCGGCCGAAGTCTGCGCCGGCACCACGGTAGTTCGACAGCCGCGATCAGCCAGCAGGCGCAGGATGTTGCGCTTGATGCCAAAATCGTAGGCAACCACGTGGCGCTGCGGCGCAGGCGTCTGCGCCCGCCCGAGATCAAGATCGAGACTGCCCTCGCTCCAGGTGTAAGGCGCGCTGGTGGTCACCACTTTGGCAAGATCCATGCCCTTGATGCCGGGAAAAGCGCGCGCCTTTGCAAGGGCCGCTTCGGTATCGCGTGCCGCTGGCCCAGCGACCAGGCAACCACCTTGCGCACCGGTCTCGCGCAGGATGCGCGTAAGGCGGCGCGTGTCGATGTCGGTGATACCAAGAATGCCATGACGCTTCAGATAATCGCTGAGCGACTCGGTGCTGCGCCAGTGTGTACTGTGCGCAGTGAGACAGCGGATGACCAGGCCGGCCACGCTGACCCCGCCCGACTCGACGTCATCGGGATTGCATCCGGTATTGCCGATATGCGGATAGGTCAGGGTAACGATCTGGCGCGTATAGGAAGGATCGGTCAGGATTTCCTGGTACCCGGTCATGGCGGTGTTGAAAACCACCTCACCGACCGACTCGCCCTCGGCGCCAAAGGAAATTCCGCGAAACAAGCTGCCATCTTCCAGGGCGAGCAGGGCGTACTGTTGACTCATGTCAGGGTCCAGGCAGGCGCGCGCCGACGAGAACTTCCGTCAGCCGCGCGTGGTGAATCAAGCGGGTTCCACGGTGCCTTTGGACCCCAGGCACGCAGGGCGCGCTGATCGAGGCCCGGCCGACGCCGTGCTCCGGCCCGCAACCCGCTGGGGACGGAACCCAGGACAGGGATGGGGAAGGCCGCCTATTGTAGCGGGTAATTCCCTGATCGCCACGCACTGCCGACTGGGCGCAGAGGTCTGTGCCTGGCAGGACTAACGCGAGATCACATCCTCGATCGAATAGAGCCCGGCCGGCCTGCCCTTGATCCACTGCGCCGCCCTCAGCGCACCGCGGGCAAACAGATCGCGGGTATTGGCCCGGTGGCTCAGCTCGATGCGCTCGCCGGGTGCAATGAACATCACCGTATGCTCGCCAACGATGTCGCCGCCACGGATTGTCGAAAATCCAATCTCGTCGGGATCGCGCGCGCCGATCAATCCGTCCCGGCTGCGTCGTGCCACTTCGTGTAGTCCACGACCGCGCGCCTCAGCCACCACACGACCGAGCGCGAGCGCCGTGCCGCTCGGTGCGTCCTCTTTCTGCGAATGATGCGCCTCGATGATCTCGACCTGGAACTCCTGACCGAGGGCTGCAGCGGTCTCTCCGACGAGGCGCATGAGCATTGCGACCCCCAAACTGAAATTTGCTGACCACAGTACGGGAATATGCAAAGCGGCATTTTCAAGATCGAGTTGCTGTGCGGCCTGTAAGCCGGTGGTTCCGCTGACAAAAGAAATCCGGTGTTCGACCGCGATGGCCAGGGCGTTGTCGAAGGCATCGCCAGCGGAAAAATCAATCAGCACATCGACGGCCAAGTCCGGATCCAGAGCAGCAACATGCACCAGCTCATTTCCCTGTGCGTCGAACACTCCACTGACCGGCATATCCACCAACTCGGACTGCGCCCGCACCAGGGCGGCCACAATATCCACCCCATCGAAGCCACCGCAGGCCGCCAACAAAGACTGCCCCATGCGCCCACCGGCGCCGTACAACACAATCCGTGTCGAATCCTGATCCTTCATGGGGCCATGTTAGCGCCTCGGCGGAATTTCGCGGATGGCCGGGGACGAAGGGGCGATCCCGGGCCGGCGTGGGCGGACCAGACCGGGATGTGCAGCAATTGGAATCTCTCCTGGTTCCGACGCTCGGCACCCTGGCCCGGGATGACGCTGCGGCGGCAATATCGAGCCTCATCCGATCGGATTGACCCTGGACCGGTTTACCAGGCGCCGGCTTGGGGGTTCGTGGATGGCTATCCGGGACATACGCCGCCCGAGCATGGATGGTGCTATCGCATCTCGACGGCAAGCACAATTAGCTCTAATGTGCGCGCGAACGTTGGGGTTGACGATCACGTACCCGTGTCGTCG